>JBPCVV010000082.1:0-27071 GCA_051010195.1 Anderseniella sp.
GTGCGCCGCCTCGCGGTCCAGGGTGATGGATTCCATGGCGCGGTGCGCCGCCAGCAGGATGGTGCCGCCCGGTGTTTCATAGACCCCGCGCGACTTCATGCCGACAAACCGGTTTTCCACCAGGTCAAGCCGGCCGATGCCGTTGTCGCGGCCCAGATCATTGAGGGTTGCCAGCACTGTTGCCGGTGACAGCGCCTTGCCGTCGATGGATACCGCATCACCTTTCGCGAAACCGATTTCGACAATGGTAGGAGCGTCCGGCGCCTCTTCCGGGCTGACGGAACGTTGGAACACGTATTCCGGCGGCTCCTCATTGGGGTCTTCGAGCACCTTGCCTTCCGACGACGAGTGCAGCAGGTTGGCGTCGACCGAAAACGGCGCTTCGCCCTGCTTGTCCTTGGGCACCGGGATCTGGTGCTTCTCGGCGAAGTCGATCAGGTCGGTACGAGACTTGAACGACCAGTCGCGCCACGGGGCGATCACCTTGATATCCGGGTTGAGCGCGTAGGCTGCCAGTTCGAACCTGACCTGGTCGTTGCCCTTGCCGGTGGCGCCATGGGCAATGGCGTCGGCGCCGGTGTCGGCCGCAATCTCCACCAGCCGCTTGGCAATCAGCGGCCGGGCAATGGACGTGCCGAGCAGGTAGGTTCCCTCATAGACCGCATTGGCGCGGAACATCGGAAACACGAAGTCCCGGACAAACTCTTCCCGGACATCTTCGATGTAGATTTCCTTGATGCCCATCATCTCGGCCTTGCGCCGCGCCGGATCCAGTTCCTCGCCCTGTCCGAGGTCGGCGGTAAACGTCACCACCTCGGCGTCCAGCTCGCTTTCCAGCCATTTCAGAATGATCGACGTATCAAGCCCGCCTGAGTACGCCAGCACAACCTTGTTCACCGAGCCCTTGCTGCCCATTTTTGAATTCTCTCCTGTCGAAATAGCTCAAGCCATGACCTAAGGCTCGCGCGGGACCTACAGCATGTTGCAATGTCCCTGCAAGGGGCAGGCTGCAGGCAGGCGCTAGAAGTCGCTGGTGATGCCGTTTTTCTCCCAGTCTCCGAAGCGGGTAGGTTCCGGCCCGTCACGCCCGTCAATCTCGGCCGCAAGCTCTTCGGTAACCTCTTCGGCACGCCTGTTGCGCGCTTCCGCAAGCGCCCGCTCGGCAGCATCGCTGAGGGGAGGCTTTTCCGCTGGTTGTTCAGGCATGGCTGGCTTTCACATTGAATTATCGCGTATCAGCAAACATATAGTGCTGATCAACGGTTTTTGGCAATGTGTCGACGTGTCCGCCAGCAATGGGTAGGCACGCTTTAGGATGTATCTATGAACTATATGAAAACAGCCATGTTGCTGGCGGGCATGACCGCCCTGTTTCTCGTCATCGGTTTCATCCTGGGCGGCGAGACGGGCATGATCATCGCGCTTGTGTTTGCAGCCGGCACCAACGTCTATGCCTACTGGAATTCCGACAAGGCGGTGCTGTCGATGCACGGCGCCCAGCCGGCCAGCAAAACACAGAACCCCGAACTTTACAGGATGGTTGCCCGTCTCGCCGACAATGCCGGCCTGCCGATGCCCAAGGTCTACGTCATGGACAACCCGCAGCCCAATGCGTTCGCCACCGGCCGAAATCCGGAAAACGCCGCCGTTGCCGCCACAACCGGGCTGCTGCAGCAGCTCAACTATGACGAGGTTGAAGGTGTGATGGCGCATGAGCTGGCCCATATCCAGAACCGCGACACGCTGATCATGACGGTGACCGCGACCATCGCCGGAGCCATTTCCATGCTGGCCAACTTTGCCATGTTCTTCGGCGGCCGTGACCGCAACAACCCGCTCGGCCTGATCGGCACCATTGCCATGATGCTGCTGGCCCCTATCGCCGCCATGTTGGTGCAGATGGCGATCAGCCGGACCCGGGAGTATTCCGCCGACCGCCGCGGTGCTGAAATCTGCGGCAAGCCGCAGGCGCTGGCCGATGCCCTGCGCAAAATCGCCTCTGGCGCTCAGCGCATTGAAAATGATACTGCAGAGGCCAACCCGGCCACGGCTCACATGTTCATCATCAATCCATTGTCAGGCGCCCGCATGGACAACCTGTTTTCGACCCACCCGAACACCGACAACCGCATCGAGGCGCTGGAGCAGATGTCGGTGCCGCAGACCCAGGTTTACACTGACGGCGATCACGAACCATCAGATGCATCAGATGCCGGTCCCTGGTCAAAAGCCGGGCGCGGGTCTGAAGCCCGCGACAGGACCAACGGTCCGTGGGGGTAAAAAAGCGGCAACGGGCCCGCAAGTCCACCCCGCCACCGGTCGAGGTTGAAGGCCTCGGCCTCCGGGCCGCCGCCGTCAACGCCGTCTCACTTGTCCTGTTCGAGAGGCGGTTCCTTGAAGACGCGCTCACCGAAAGCCTCGCTGATGTTGATGATCCGCGCGACCGCGCTTTTGCCCACGCGCTTGCCGCAACCGCGTTGCGCCGCAAAGGGCAGATCGAAGCCATTCTGGAAACCTACATCGAACAGAAGCTGCGGGCCCGCACCGGCCGGGCGCCGGTCATCCTGTTGTGCGGCGTTGCCCAGTTGCTGTTCCTGGAAACCGAACCGCACGCGGCCATTTCCACCAGCGTTGCACTGGCCGCAGGCGACGAAAAGGCCCGGCGGCTCAAGGGCCTGGTCAACGCGGTATTGCGCAACATCAGCCGTGACCGGGACGCGATCAGGGATGCACTGCCGCCGGCATCTGCCAATTTGCCGAAATGGCTGAGCATCAGGCTGCGGGCAGACTACGGTCCTGACACAACAGACCGGATCGCCGACGCCCATACGCTGAAAGCCGATGTCGACCTGACCATAAAGTCCGGCACGACCAGCACCGAATTGCAGTCTACTGGCGTCAAGCTGCCCACAGGCAGCTTGCGGTTAAACAATCCTCATCCGGCCATACCCGACCTGCCGGGCTTTGCCGACGGCAACTGGTGGGTGCAGGACGTTGCCGCAACCCTGCCGGTCCTGCTGTTTGGCGATCTCAAGGGCAAAACCGCGCTGGACATGTGCAGTGCGCCAGGCGGCAAGACACTGCAACTGTGCGCATCAGGTGCGACCGTCACAGCGCTCGACACATCCGCCTTTCGTCTGGAAAAGGTGGCAGAAAACCTGGCGCGGACTAAACTCCAGGCCAGCCGCATCGCCATTGATGCGCTGGAGTACGAACCAGAACACCTGTTTGATGTGATCCTGCTCGATGCGCCGTGCTCGGCCACCGGCACCATACGCCGCCATCCCGACATGCCGTACGTGCGCGGCAACGACGATATAAAACTGCTGCTCACGCTGCAGCGCAAGCTGCTGCGCAAGGCGGCCACGCTGCTCAAGCCCGGCGGAACACTGGTCTATGCGGTCTGCTCCCTGCTTGCCGATGAGGGTCCCAAGCAGGTGTCGGCCTTCCTGAACGAGCACGACGATTTCAAACGACATCCGATTGCGCCCGGCGAGAGCCAAATTCCCGCCGATCTCGTCAGCAAGACCGGTGACCTGAGAACTTTCCCGCACAGTACATTGGGCGATGCTCGCGGCATGGACGGCTTTTTCGCAAGTTGCCTCGGTAAAGCCATAATCTGACACAGCTTGTTATCAATTCGTTAACGAACTTTGGGCTTCAATGGGTGGCAAGATCCAGCAGGATTACGCTGCCCTTTGGGCACCCTGCCGGGAACATGCACACTCCGGAAACCGCGTTCGAGCCCCATGAGTTCCGCATCCACAGTCCTGACCGGCCTAGCCAGCCTGAGCAGCAAGCAGCTGGTCAACCGGCTGGTGCGTGCGACGTCTCCGCAAATTCCCAGCCTGACCATGTCACGGTGTACCGGTCTCGGATTGCCGCTGGCCGCCATCATCAAGGGCGATGCGTCCCGTGCACCGGGCCTGTATCGCGGCGTGTTTGAACTTGCCGGCTGCCGGGCAGTGCTGGCTGGAACCTCGATCTTCGAACTGCCCAACGCCCGTCCGGCCGCCTTTGACAATGCGCTGAACGAATTCGGCTGGCTGCATGATCTGCACGCCGCAAACACCCAGCTTTACCGGATTTTCGCCCGCGGCATTGTCGCGGAGTGGCTGGAGCTGAAAGTTTACAGGAGCGCCAGCGCGCGGCGGCCGCAGACCCTGGCAACCCGCCTGATCAATTGGGTACAGTGCGCGCCATTCCTGCTGCAGGGCGCCAGCCGCGGATTTGAAACCGCGCTCATGAACAGCCTGACCCGGCAGACCCGGTTGCTGGCGCGGCGCGGGGTCAACCATTTCATTCCCACCAACAGGCTGATGTCCGCCATTGCCATGGTCTATGCGACCTTCGGCACCACCGGTTTGGAGAGCCTGCAGAAATCTGCCCTCACCCGGCTGTCCCATGAACTGGATCAGCAGATCCTGGCCGACGGCGGTCATGTATCGCGCAATGGCCAGACCCTACTTGATCTCCTGGTGCTGCTGGTTCCGTTGCGCGAGGCGCTCAACAAGGCGCTGATCGAAATACCGGGCCCGGTAAATGCCGCGCTGGAGCGCATGCTGCCCATGCTGCGGTTCCTGTCGCACAATGATGGTGGGCTGGCCGTGTTCAACGGCGTGTCCAGAACCAGTGCCGGCAGAATCAAGGCCGTGCTGGAAAAGGACCAGATCCACGGACGCCCGCTGAACAGTGCGCCGCTGACCGGGTATTCCCGCATGGTCCAGGGTCGGGCATCAATCATCATGGACACCGGCATGCCGCCGGCCCCGGGCCGCAATCCGAACGCCGCCTGTTCACCGCTGGCGTTTGAACTGTGCGACGGTCCGCACCGCATTGTCGTTAACTGCGGCAGCCGCCAGGGTGCAGATGCACAATGGCAGGCAGCATCGCGCTGTACATCGGCGCATTCGACCATGACGCTTGCCGGACAGGACACCAGCACCGTCATCGACAATTTCTTCACCAGCCGGCTGTTCGACACCCCTGCCCTGATAACAGGCGGATACGCGGAGGCGAACGTGCGCAGCGAGGATCACGGCAGCATCATCTCTGCCCGCCACACCGCCTATGTCAGAAGCTTCGGACTGGCACACGAACGGCAATTGTTCCTGAACGCGGACGGCAGGGATCTGCGCGGCGAAGACCGGCTTGTTCCGGAAGGTCCGGTCCTGGACACGGCCCTGGACCCGGCGTTCGCCATCCGGTTTCACTTGCACCCGTCGGTCAAGGCCACCGTGTCGCGCGACGGGGCCTGCGTCATGCTGTTGTTGCCCAACAAGGTCGGCTGGCGGTTTTCCGCCCGCGGCGGCAGGCTGTCTCTTGAGACAAGCATCTACCTGCCGGACAGCAAATCGGCCCGGCCCACCCAGCAGATCGTGATTTCCGGTGTCGCCGGCAGGCCCGATCGCGTGTTGTGGGCCTTCAAGCGCATGAAGACCGTCGCAAAACCGCGCCCCTCTGAGGATCAAAGCGAGCCTGAACTGCCATTGAATGCGGGATAATACCAAATAAACTGATTATGGAGCCTTTTGACCGGTTGTTCGCGTTTGCTGGCCAGGCATGTTTCACGCCCTGGTCTCGCCGACCACAAGTGGAGCATAACAACGTCCGGCGAACGCGAAAAACCGGTCTTCGGTGGGCCAAATCCGTCCATCTGGTGCGTTGCGGCGCTTGTTCGATGCACAGCATCGCGCTGCGCACTACGCCCGCCAGAGTGGCCGAATTTGACTCCATCAAAGGGCTCCATAATCAATTCATTTGGTATAACTGATCCCTGCCCTGTTCAGGAACGGCGGCCTTCGTGTTAACGCTTGGCCAGTTTCTGCGATTGGCAATGGAGAAGTTGGCCGATGAGCGTTATTCGCCGCGCCCTGCTGTCGGTATCCGACAAAACCGGGCTTGTTGAGTTTGCCAGTGAGCTTGCGGAGCTCGACGTTGAACTGATTTCCACCGGCGGCACGGCACGGGCGCTGCAGGACGCCGGTCTGAAAGTCACTGACATATCCGGCTGGACCGGGTTTCCGGAAATCATGGACGGGCGCGTCAAGACCCTGCACCCGAAAGTCCACGGCGGGTTGCTGGCGGTGCGGTCGAACCCGGACCACCAGGCCGCCATGCAGGAAAACGGCATCGGGGCCATCGATCTGCTGGCTGTGAACCTGTATCCGTTTGAACAGACGCTGGCCGGCGGCGGTTCGTACGAGGACCTGGTCGAGAACATAGATATTGGCGGTCCGGCAATGACCAGGGCGGCTGCCAAGAACCACAACGACGTCACCACGGTTGTCGACCCGGCGGACTATCCCGCGGTCATCGGGGAAATGCGCGCCCATTCGGGATCCACCCTGCAGGAGACCCGCACCAGGCTGGCGGCAAAGGCATTCGCCCGCACCGCAGCCTATGATTCCATTGTCAGCACCTGGCTGCTCGGCGAGGCAGGTGAAGGCCTCGGCACCAGCCGGTCGCTCGGCGGATCATTGATCCAGACCCTGCGCTACGGTGAAAACCCGCACCAGTCGGCCGGTTTTTACCGCACCGGCGAAATCCGCGAAGGTGTTGCAACCGCGCGCCAGCTGCAGGGCAAGGAACTGTCCTACAACAACATCAACGATACCGATGCCGCGTTCGAATGCGTCAGTGAGTTCAACCCGGCCGATCATGCCGCCTGCGTGATTGTCAAACATGCCAATCCGTGCGGCGTTGCAACTGCCGAAACCGCGCTGGATGCCTACAAGCTTGCACTACGCTGCGACCCTGTTAGTGCGTTCGGTGGCATAGTCGCCTTCAACCAGCAGATCGACGAGGCCACCGCCGAAGCCGTCTGCGAAGTGTTCACCGAGGTCATCATCGCGCCCGGGGTGAGCGAGGCCGCGGCGGCCATCTTCGCCGCCAAGAAAAACCTGCGGTTGCTCACAACCGACGGACTGGCTGATCCCGACCAGCCTGGCTTCGCCTTCAAGACCGTCGCCGGCGGCTTCCTGGCACAGTCTCGCGACAATGGCCGCGTTCGAACGGATGATCTGAAAGTCGTCACAAAGCGCCAGCCGAGCGAACAGGAAATGGCCGACCTGCTGTTTGCCTTCCGCGTCGCCAAGCACGTCAAGTCAAACGCCATCATCTATGCAAAGGACGGTGCCACCGTGGGCATAGGCGCCGGCCAGATGTCACGTATCGATTCTAGCCGCGTCGCTGCCCACAAGGCACGCGATGCGGCAGACGCCGCCGACATAAAAGAAACACTGACCACCAACAGCGTGGTCGCGTCCGATGCCTTCTTCCCGTTCGCAGACGGCTTGCTGCAGGCCGCGTCGGCTGGCGCCACCGCGGTCATCCAGCCCGGCGGCTCAATGCGCGATGACGATGTCATTGCCGCAGCTGACGAAAAGGGACTGGCAATGGTCTTCACCGGAATGCGACACTTCAGACACTAACACCAGTCGGAGGCAGTTCATGCTTGTCACAACCACCAACACAATCGATGGCCGCCGGATTTCCGCCTACAGGGGGCTCGTGGCCGGCGAAGCCATACTGGGTGCAAACCTGTTCCGCGATCTGTTTGCCTCCATCCGCGACATTGTCGGCGGTCGGTCAGGCGCCTATGAGAAGGTTCTCAACGACGCCCGCGAAACCGCCATTGCGGAAATGACCGACAAGGCATCCGCGCTCGGCGGAAATGCCGTCATCGGCGTCGACATCGACTATGAAACCGTCGGCCAGAACGGCTCCATGCTCATGGTCACCGCCGCCGGCACGGCGGTAGTCGTAGAGTAGTCTACGTTTTCGCCAGCACCCCGAGCTGGCTGGCAATCACGGCGAACTTGGCCAGCGAGAAATCGGCCTCGCTGGCGATCTTCACCAGGTCATCCCCGACATGGTCAACCTGGTCCTGCCGCACCGGTGACAGCGTGGCCTTGACCCCGTCAGCCGCAATGCTGCGCACCGACCGCTGCACCGTCTGCCGGATGCCGGCTATCGCTTGCCGGTCATAATCGCTGTCGCTGGGCAATTGCTGAGCGCTGGCCAGAATATGGTCGATACCCAGGGTTCCGCTCAGGCCGAAATAGGTATTGGCAACCTCCTTGACCGGCCGGTTCGCCGGGCGCGCAATCTGCACAACGTCGAGGCCGCGGACCAGATATCTCAAACCGGCAATTTTCAATGCGGTTTTCGCGTCCAGTCCCAATGCCCGGATGTCCTCGACATCTTTTGCCAGCTCCGTCTTCTGAGCTTTCGGCAGGACGTCGGTGAGCGTGCCGGACAAGGTTGCGATACCGTCCTTGTAGATCGGCACCAGGTCCGACAGTCCCGGCTTGGTGCTTTCATTGGCTGCAAACCACGCAACCGCATCTTCCAGTCCGCTCCTGAGCCGCATATACAGGGACATCTGCTGGTCACTTGATATCTGGTTGTCGAGCCTGTCGACCGCTTCGTTCATCTCGACAAAACCGAAGCTGTCACGGCTCAACACATAGAACCTTGCCAGATGAGCAGCGTCGATGCTGGTGTCGTTCGCCAGGTCGAACAGGAACAGCGGGCCGCAGCGGTTGACGATGGAATTGGCGATCAACGTGCTGATGATCTCCGGCCGCAGTCTGTGGTTGGTGATTTCCGGCTCGTAGGTTTTCGACATCCGGTCCGGAAAATACCGCATCAGTTCGCGTTCGAGATACGGGTCAGATGCGAACTTCTGCGCCATCAGGTCGTTGAACACGACGATTTTCGCATAGGACACCAGCACCGCCATTTCCGGCCGGGCCAGGCGGCCGCCGGCCTTCATGCGCTCGTCCAGCACTTCGCCGGTCGGCAGGAACTCGATGGCACGATCCAGGCCCCCGCGGTTTTCAAGCTCCCTGAACAGCCGCGACAGGCCGGACCTGTCGGGTGCCAGTGAGTCTTCCATCAGCGTCACGCATAAGGTCTGCAGGTAATTGTTGCGCAGCACCAGGTCGGCCACATCGTCGGTCATGGCCGCCAGCAGCTTGTTGCGTGCCGGCCGCTTAAGTTTGCCGGCGGCTTCCGCATCACCAAGCGCAATCTTGAGATTGACCTCGACGTCCGAAGAGTTGACGCCTGCCGAATTGTCGATGGCATCGGTGTTGATGCGCCCGCCATTGAGCGCAAACTCGATTCGCGCCAGTTGCGTCATGCCGAGATTGGCGCCCTCGCCCACCGCCTTGACCCGCAACTCCCTGGCGGTAACGCGGATAGCGTCATTGGCCTTGTCGCCGGCGTCTGCATCGCTTTCCGTGGCGCCGCGCACATAGGTGCCGATACCGCCGAACCACAACAGGTCCGCATCGCACTTGATGATCGCCTTCATCAGTTCATTGGGCGTCACCTTGGCGTTCGAAATGCCGATCGCCTGCATGATTTCAGGTGACAGGCTGATCTGTTTTTCAGACCGTGAAAACACACCGCCGCCCTTGCTGATCAGCTTGCGGTTATAGTCCTGCCAGCTCGACCGCGCCAGTTTGAACAGACGGCTGCGTTCCGCAAAGCTCGTTGCCACGTCCGGGTCCGGGTCGATGAATATGTCGCGGTGATCGAAGGCAGCCAGAAGCTTTGTTTGCTCCGACAGCAGCATGCCGTTGCCGAACACATCGCCCGACATGTCGCCGACACCAACTGCTGTGAACGGCGTGGTCTGGATATCACGGTCCAGTTCACGGAAATGACGTTTCACCGCTTCCCAGCCACCGCGTGCGGTAATGCCCATCTTCTTGTGGTCGTAGCCTGCCGAACCGCCGGACGCAAAAGCGTCGTCGAGCCAGAAGCCGGTCTCTGAGGAGATTGCGTTGGCGACATCTGAAAACGCTGCCGTTCCCTTGTCGGCGGCAACCACCAGGTACGGGTCGTCACCGTCCTGGCGGACCATGTTCGGCGGCGGAATAATCTTGCCGCCCTTTGTGTTGTCGGTCAGCGACAACAGGCTTGAAATGAACGACTGGTAGGCAAGCGTTCCGGCCTGGTACACCTCATCACGACTACCGCCTGCCGGCAGCTGCCTGGGAATGAAACCTCCCTTGGCGCCGACCGGCACGATAACCGCGTTCTTGACGTTCTGCGCCTTTGCCAGGCCCAGCACCTCGGTGCGGAAATCCTCCGCCCTGTCGGACCAGCGCAAGCCGCCACGCGCAATCATACCGCCGCGCAGGTGCACGCCTTCAACCAGGGTGGAATGAACGAAGATCTCCGCAAACGGGACAGGTGCCGGAATGCCCGGCACATCCTTGCTGCGTATCTTCATGGCCAGCGCAATGGGAATTTCGCCCTGCAGGTTGTCAAGATTGAAGTAGTTGGTCCGCTGTATGGCGGTCACGACGCCCGCCATGTGGCGAATGATCCGATCGTCGTCGAGACTCGGAACGCCGGCAAGGTGATCCTCGATTTTCCGCAACAGCTTGTCCTGCAGTTTCTCACGTGCCGCCAACGAATCGGTTTTCGCATGATCAGGCTGGAACCGCGCCTTGAACAGGTCGACCAGCAACCGGGTTACCTCGTCATAGCGCACCAGCGTGCCGGCCATGGCTGCCAGCGAAAAGGCAAACCCGGTCTGCCGCAGATACCGCGCGCAAGCGCGCAGGACGGTTACTTCCCGCCAGGTCAGGGAGGCCGCCAGCACCAGCCCGTTCAGCGGGTCGCTGTCGGCCTTGCCGGTCCACACGGCCAGGAAGCAGTCCTGCAATTCCCGGTAGCTCTGTTCGTCGATCCCGGCGCCATTATCGCGATTAAGCGCAACCTCGTGGATATGAACCGCGGCTGGTGTGTCGTCTGATCCGGGCCTGCCGGCAGGCTGGACGATATAGGTGTTTTCATCCAGCGCCCTCAGCCCCATATCTTCCAGCAGCGGAAGCCTCGCCGACAGCGCGACCGGGGATGCCAGGTTGAACAGTTTCAGCCGGACCGCGCCGTGATCCCTGATCGGCGCGGCAAACTCGGCCGCGGTCACAGTGTCGGCGTCCAGCGCCTCCATGACAGCAATGTCATGCTGTGCATCCTTGATGTGGTTGGCCTCACGGTAGGCAGGCGCAAAAGCACCGCTGTAGCGCCGTGCCAGAGAGCGGCCCGATGATCCTTCACTGTCCGCCTGCAACGCATCTGACAGCTCGTCGTCCCAACTGCGCGTTGCTTCCACAATCTCCTGTTCAAGCAGCGCCGGGTCCGGCAGGCTTTTTGCCGACACGCCCAGCGAAATTATGTAGCGCACGCGCACCAGGGTGCCCTCACCGAAATTGGGCATGAACTCCAGCGTCTTGCCATTGTAGTTCCGTTCCAGGATGGCACCGGCTTTCTCGCGCAGGTCGGACGAGAACCGGTCACGCGGGAAGAACACGAACGCGATGGCGTATCTCTCAAATCGGTCCAGCCGGACGAACACCCGGGTCCGCGGCCGCTCGTGCAGTCGCCACATGCCCATGGCCAGCGGCGCCAGCTGTTCCGATTCAATCTGGAACAGGTCATCGCGCGACATGGTCTCGAGAATATTCAGCAGTCCCTTACCCGAGTGGCCGCTCGAAGTCAGCCCGGAGAGCTCCATGACCGCATCGATGCGGCGGCGCAGCAGTGGAATGCCGCTGGCGGCTTCGGTGTAGGCGGTCGACGCAAACAGGCCGACAACACGCAGCTCACCGACGATGTTTCCCGCCTGGTCAAAGTCGTACAGCCCCACATAGTCCATCACCGCCGACCGGTGCACCCGGGACACGATATCGGATTTCTCGACTACGATGGCGTAGCCGGACTTGTAGCTTGCCAGATTCCGCTTGGCGGCATTCTCGATCACCTGGCGTTTTTGCAGGCGCAGAATGCCGAGCGCCGACTTGCCGTCGGCAATCATCTGTTTCTTGCCGTCCTTCTTGCCCAGGTTGTACTGGCACATGCCCAGGAGGGTGAACTTGTTGTTCAAAAGCCAGCTCAGGAAATCGATGGTCTCGCTGACGATCGCGGTCGGCAGCGGTGACGGTTTTGTTCTCAGGTTTTCGATTCTGCCCTGAATGACGTGCTGCATCGGCTGCCAGTCGACCACCGCTGCACGCACCTCTTCCAGAATGTCTTGCAGTTCCTGGATCAGCGCATCGCGCTGCCGGTCGGAAGCCAGTGCCTCCAGATGAATATGCAGGTAGCTCTCGCGCAGGAAATCTCCCGCCTGCTTCTTCGAACTGTCCAGGGATTTCAGTTTACCCTTGCCGTCGCGGGAGCTGACAAACACCGGATGCAGGATGGTGTGTACTGTATGGCCGCGTTTCGACAGCGCGTTGATGATCGAGTCCACCAGGAACGGCATATCGTCGTTCAAAATTTCCAGAATGCAGCGATGTGCCAACGCGCCATCGCTGACACCGGACGGTTCAATCCGGATCTTGACCCGGCCGGGGGCCTTGACATCCACAAACTCCCTCGCCCGTTCGACAAGCAATGCAGTGTCAGTACTGGTCAGACCGGCAACATCTTCTTCGGCAGCTTCGCGGAACAGCAGGTTTCGGAGCATTTTGTCGAGCGAACTCCCGCCAGTTTTCTTCGTTGCGCGTTTCTTCACTGAGGCTGATTTGGATTTTTCTGCCACGACGTTCCACCCTTTTTGCAACTGCTCAATATTTCACCATAGGACAGGTTTCCGACAATGGCCATGCATTCAAAACATCTATAATGTGCCCGACCAATTTCCAGTGGAGACAATCACATGACGACGTCCGGCAAGCCCACAACGGCTTTGACTATTGAATCGGTTGATCAACCGACAGAGCGCCAGCAGGCCTATTTCGACAAGTGCACCGAGAAGCTTGGCTTCATTCCGAATGTGCTCAAGGCGTATGCCTTTTCATCGGCCAAGCTGCAGGCATTTGCGGATCTCTACAACGACCTCATGCTGGGTGACTCAAACCTGTCCAAGCTGGAGCGCGAGATGATTGCGGTTGCCGTGTCCGGCGTGAACCAGTGCTATTATTGCCTGACCGCGCATGGGGCTGCCGTGCGTCAGCTCTCCGGCGACCCGGCACTTGGCGAGCAGATGGTGATGAACTTTCGCGCTGCCGACCTGGATACGCGCCAGACCGCGATGCTGGAATTCGCCGACAGGCTGACCCGCGCACCGCACGCCATGGTTGAGGCCGATCGCCAGGCATTGCGGGATGCCGGCTTCAGCGACCGCGACATCTGGGACATCGCAAGTGTTGCAGCTTTCTTCAACATGTCGAACCGGATGGCTTCCGCGGTGGACATGCGGCCCAATGATGAGTATCACGCGCAGGCCCGTTGACGGGCCGCAACAGATTCATCTGCAAACCATGCATTCTTCGACGGACCCGGTTCCGTAACCGGTCAACTCATGACAAGTACTCGCAAGGCCTCAACTGACATGGCTTTAGATCACGCCTCGCGGCGCACGTTCGCAATCATTTCACATCCGGACGCAGGCAAGACCACGCTGACGGAGAAGCTGCTTCTTGCCGGTGGCGCTATTCGCCTTGCAGGTGCCGTGCGCACCCGTGGTGACCAGCGCCGGGCGCGCTCTGACTGGATGAAGATCGAGCAAGACCGCGGCATCTCTGTGACCAGTTCCGTCATGACCTTCGATTATGACGGCCATACCTGCAATCTGCTTGATACGCCGGGCCACGAAGATTTTTCCGAAGACACCTACCGCACGTTGACCGCTGTTGATTCCGCCATCATGGTCATTGATGCCGCCAAGGGTATCGAGAGCCAGACCCGCAAACTGTTCGAGGTGTGCCGCTTGCGCGACATTCCCATCATCACGTTCATCAACAAGGTTGATCGTGAGGGTCGAGACGGTTTTGAGCTGCTTGATGAAATCCAGGAAATGCTGGCGCTGGACGTGTCGCCGATGATCTGGCCCATCGGCATGGGATCTGATTTTTACGGCTGCTATGATTTGCGCGACAGCTCGTTTTCGCGCGCTTCGAGGCGTGGTGGTCATGTTGACGAGACCATCACCGTGCCTTCTCCTGAACAGCTTGCCGACATCGCCGGTGTGCCGGACCACATAGTGGCGGCGTCATCTGAAGCCATTGAACTGGCACAGGCCGGATATGCGCCGTTCGACCAGGCCTCGTTCCTGGAAGGCCACCTGACACCGGTGATTTTCGGCAGCGCACTGAACGAATTCTCCGTGCAGCCCCTGCTCGACCTGATCATCGGCCATGCGCCGTCACCACGGCCCAGCCCGGCGGAGCCGAGAGAGGTCATGCCCGATGAGACCAAGGTCTCCGGGTTCATTTTCAAGGTGCAGGCCAACATGGACAAGAACCATCGCGACCGGGTGGCGTTCATGCGGGTGTGTTCGGGACACTTCAAGCGCGGCATGAAGCTGAAACAGGTACGCACCGGCAAGGACATCCTGGTGCACAGCCCGATTTTCTTCCTGGCGCAAGACCGCGAGATTGCCGAAGAGGCGTGCGCCGGCGACGTCATCGGCATTCCAAATCACGGCACGGTGCGGGTCGGCGACACCTTTACCGAGGGAGAGGCATTGCGGTTCACCGGCCTGCCCGCCTTTGCCCCGGAAGCCCTGCGCCGGGTGCGCCTGGGCGACATGACCCGGATCAAGCAGATGCGGGCAGCACTTGAAGATCTGGCCGAGGAAGGCCTGATCCAGGTGTTCCAGCCCGAGGTCGGCTCGCAGTGGATCGTCGGAGTTGTCGGCGTGCTGCAGCTAGACGTGCTGGCCTCGCGCGCCAAGCAGGAATACGGCGTGACGCTGGAATTTGAAGCCTCACCCTATGAAATGGCGCGCTGGGTCACATCGGAAGATACGGCAGCCCTGACCACCTTCCGCGAGCGCAACCGGCTGGCCATGGCGACAGACCGTGACGGCAGCTATGTCTTCCTGGCCAAGGGCGCCTGGGAACTTGACTACGCCGCCAAGACCTACGAAGACATTCGCTTCCTGCGCACCAAAGAACTGCAATAGAAAAACAGCCCGTGGACATTGCCGCCGTCTTGTTTCAGGCAGCGTCTTGCAGCACGACGCCTTTTTCAACAAGCAATGCGCGCATGTCACCAAGGTCCTTCATGGAGACCATCTCAGTCATGGAAAATGTCACGCTAAAGGCTGTTTCCACAGCGAGTATCAACTCGATATGACGCAGCGAATCCCAGTTCTCCGTATTACGTCCGTTGGATTCGTCGGTCAGTGAATTTGCGTCAATGTCAAGAACGCTTGCTACAGTTTCAAAAAGTCTCATTGTCGGTCCCTTTTTTTCACCAAATTGCCAGTCGCCCGTTACCGAACGACTAACAAAGCTGCTGATATTAGAATTGATAATAAAGAAATGATGAATCCGATCCGATCATCGAAAACGAAACGACAAACACTCCGGTAACGGCGAGCCCCCACCGGGCCTGTGGCAGCCAAAGCATCTTTTCGGCAAATTTGCCGATTGAATCAGGTTTGTCACTTGTTGATATCCATGTGCTCGAAACGATTTCCTGCGAGTTCGGCATCAGCAGCACGATTGCGCCGAACAGCACAATCATCGGCGCAACTTCTGCTACGGCAAGTTGAATAACTTCAATTCCCTGCGGCAGAATGAACTCCTGTCCCCCGAACATGACCGTCAGGATCGTCACAGCGGTTGGCACGTCAGGCGCGCGGAACACAACCAGGCCGCAAACAACGACCAGCATTGTCAGAAACCAGCCGGTGATCGGCGCCAGTTTTGGCATGTTGAAATACCGCCATGCATTGTTGACGGCAATTGCTAAGCCATGAATCAGGCCGTAGACCACGAATACCCAGCCTGACCCGTGCCAGATACCTGCAACCAGCATGGTAAATACGATCGGCCATGCACCGGAAGCGATAAACTTGCGTGCCGGTCCGAACTGACCGGCAATTGCTGTGCGCATACCTGTCATGGCCATTGGAGAATAGACATAGTTTGTAAAGAACCGGGTCATCGTCATGTGCCAGCGTTGCCAGAAATCTGAAATGCTGGTCGCCTTGAACGGAGAGTTGAAGTTGAGCGGCAGCAGGATTCCGAAAATGGCTCCAAGGCCAAGCGCCATGTCCGTATACCCGGAAAAGTCGAAATACAGCTGGAATGTGTAGGACAGCGCGCCAACCCAGGCGGTCAGGGCGTCAAGTCCCTGCCCACCTGCGACACCGTTGAAAACCGTATCGGAATAGCTGGCGATGCTGTCGGCGAAGACCACTTTCTTGAACAGGCCGATCGTGAACAGCGTAAGGCCGGCCGCAATCCGGCCCAGGTCCAGAAACGCGTCCTTACGGTCCTCCATCTGCTGAAAGATCTCGCGCTGGAAAACAAGCGGACCGGCCGTCACACAGGGGAACAACGATGCGAAGGTGAAATACTTGGCGAAGGATTTTTGCTTGACCAAACCACTGTAGGCATCAATCAGATATCCGATCTGGATAAAGGTATAAAATGAAATCCCGATCGGCAGAATGATGCTCAGGTGGCTGAAGCCGGCACCAGTGGTCTGGTTTACAACGTCAATGAAGAAATTTGTGTACTTGAAATACCCCAGCGCAGCCAGGTTGCCGAGCACTCCGAACGCCAGCAGGGATCGGGAATGAATCTTATTCTCCCTGGACCGTGTGATGATACTTCCGATCACATAGTTGGAGACGATCGATACCAGCAGGATGCCAAGGAATTCGAGCCCCCAGTTCGCATAGAACGCCAGAGAAGCAAGTCCCAACACTGTAAACGCGGCATTCCATCCGCCGATACCATGAGCAAGCGCTACGGCTGCAAATGCAATTGGCAGAAAAACGACGATGAATTCGTATGAGTTAAATACCATGGTTTCGTCCTACACGTTGATACTCTTGTCAGCTCTCGCTGATGGCCCGGTTCAGTGCGTCTTCGATTTGCTCGCGACAATGGTGGTTCCAGGCAATGCCTTGTTGTTCACAACGTCATACTGGGCGAGCAACGCACCCAGGCATGCCGGATCACCATGTTCGGCATCGATATACTGTTTTGCACGACAGCCTACTGAATCCGGTGAGAATCCGCCCATCACGGCAAAGCCGTACTTGGCCGACCAGTCCTGAGTGATCCGTTCTATTTTTCTTAACCCGTCCATGTACGGGCTGCCCTGAACAGCTTCCCAAAACACCGGGTTAAATTGCGGGTGGGCGAGTGTTACTTTGACACCCTGCTCTTTTAGAAATTCGAACAATGCTTCCATGTGCACCAGGCCCTTGGGATCAACCTTCGGTGGGTCATTCCGCCGGGCCTTGGCAAATTTTAGAGCTTCGTCGCGCGCCCGTTCCGCGGTAAACAGGCGTTGGTGCTCTCCCGACCAAAGGATTGATCCGCCCGGAAGCAGCGTGTCCAGTCCATCAAAATTCCGCTCGTCCGTAGCGTGCGGCATGACATCGGATTGCAGCTGATGTTTCGCCTGCGACCAAAGCAGCGGCAGTGAAACCAGCTCTCTCCAGGTCTGGTAAGGCAGCGTCTGCCACCAGGCATGTGGTTCGAAGCCGATCCGAGTGGCAAATTCCCGATAGTATTTTATGCCCGGATACCAGAGAAAATCGTTACGTTCAGAAACCGGAGTAAAGAGGTTGTCACGGATAGTGATAATCATCTGTTTGGGTAACTTGTCGTGACGTACCCACATTTCAGTCACAGCCATCATGTCCTCGTAATAGTCGCGATGAACATGAGAATTGTAGAAGTTGTACTGTGGCAGCAGATCTGTATGCGCCTCCTGCCAGTGACTTGCACCCAGAACCACGAGATCAGGCGTGACGGCCATGCGCTTTATGGTTTCATTGCGCAAATCACGAATATTAATGTTGAGATCAAATACGCCATAGTTGCGCTTTTGCGTGTGCGCTTCGGCAACCTCGACAAGCATCCCGTCATTGAACAGCATGGGATAGAAGTATTTGTTGCTTTGCCAGATCGTCGCGAGACCCAACGTGGCAAACAAAGCGAAGACGGCTAGATAACGGCCGGGACGCCGTACGATCTTGCCGGACGCTTCGCGCATCTCCGCCTCGAGCCTGGCAAGCACAGCACGCGCATCCTCCATACGTTTTTTGAGGTCCTGCATAGTCTGTGTTTCAGAACCGGGATCAGGGTCTGAGACCGCAGGATTGCTGGCTGTCTGGCTTTGCGTTTCTGCACTGACTGCAACAGCTGCGCTGCCCTCATATGCCAATCTCGCAGACTCCCGAGAACGTGCCGTGATCTTGATCATAGCTGGTGTTTCTCTTTCTGATGCGGTCTGCTGCAAGTTTGTGACTATTGAATTGAGTTGCTGCTGTGATTGACTTTTTTCGGAGACAGGGCGGTCCGGAATTGAACCCGGCATCGGTTTTGACGGCTCAGGTCCGTTGTCTGGCGGATGAGCGTACTTCGATCTGCCAATGAACAAATCGAAGAACAGCGGTGCGCAGAACATCGGAATCTGCACAACGCCCACATAAACAGCAACCTCGGGACCGGCGATTGATCCCACCAGTCCAAAAGTCAAACCAACATTTCGGAAACTCGCCAGCACCGTCGCAGTGGCTGCGGCCCGTTGCCCGAAACGGCTCATGACCGCACGGGTTAAAACGGCAACGCACGCTGCCGTTACAATGCCTATAAACAGATAGTTGATGACGTCCTGCACATTTGCGGCAATGTGCATGTTGACTTCATCTTCCAGCGCAAAACAGAAGACTATCAAAGACAGGACGGACCCCCATCTGCCGACGCGGTCCACCTGATCTTTACTCGCTTCCGGCCAATTGCCGATAAGCTTGCGAACAAGAACAAATATACAAATCGGTATCAGGAGAAACCAGAACAGGCGCTCACCAAACTTGAACAAATTCAGGTCAATCGGGCCGGTGTGAAGAAAGCTGAAAAACAGATAAATGAACACCGGAGCGGCCAGTGTGGACAGCACCACCGTTTGCACTGCAATGCGTTGATCAAGTCCCATGAGTTGCACCAGCGTCGGAGATGCAAACAGCGATCCGCTGGTAAGTGTCAGGACGATGAAGAAAATGAGCTGGCTGTCCAGGCCGATCTGTCGTCCGATCAGGATTACCCCGATCGGCAACAGAAACTGCTGCCACAAAATCAGTGAAATCACCATGGGATGCAGGTGCAGGAGTTTGTCCGCACGAATCCGGGCAAATGGCAGCAGTGAAAACACCATCACGAGAAACAGCGACGGCAATAGATAGGGTGCGAAGTAAGGAGATAGCTCCGGCACGTAAAGCGCCAGGACAACGCCTAGCGCAAGCAACAAACTGGCAAGTGTTTTTTCATCGTCTGTTTGCATTCCGCCCACTCAATACTAAAAGGCTGCAAGCAGACATGACTCATGCCGGTTTCGCGCCTGAACTAACATCCCGCCGTCCCGCGGTCCGCTATTCGGTACCGTAATTTTCTGAATCAACCCTTAAGTGCATCGCAAAAACGAACTACACGTTGGCTATGTTTGCAGGAGTCAGCCACTGCAATGAGGCAAACCTGGCGTTAACAGAATCATGTTAGATCAAGGCCGGGAATTGGGGACAGATGACAATGAGCACTGAAACTTTGGACTCGGGGGCCATTCCGAACCCGGCACGCAAAATGCTGGATTGGGAAACACTGAATGCGATTGATGCCGGCGTGGCCATCTTTGATTCAGACCTGAATCTCGTCCGCTTCAATCATAAATACAAAGTTCTATGCGGTTACCACGACAGTGAAATACGCGAAGGCCTGAACCTCCGTGAACTGATCAGAATATCGATGTCTGATCAGTCACTTGAGCCCGATGAAATTGAACAGGCGATCAAGACCTCGACAACCCGCTTGGCCCTGGGCAATCAAAATTTCAGATTCAAGACCCGAAACGGCAACACGATCACGATCAGCCGCAATGCAAGACCAGACGGTTCTGTTGTAGAAACTGTTCAAAATCTAAAACTTGAACTTGGCAACTCTGATGTAGGCGCGCTGGAACAAATCGCCCGGCTCTCCCATACGCGGATGATGTTGGCATTGGATGCGATCGGTGATGGTTTTGTGGTTTACGACGCCAATGACTGCTTAACCGTCTACAATCAACAGTTTGTTGAACTGAATCCGCACATTAGTGACCTGATCAAACCAGGCGCGCACTATGCAACCATGTTGCGTGCCGGGATTTCGCGAGGTGGACTGATAAGCGACGGGCAATCGGAAGAAGAAATCTTCGAACAGGAGATGGAACGCCATCGCAATCCCGGTGTTGCATACGATCGGCAGCTTGAAGATGGCCGCTGGATCAGAATCATGGAGAAGGCCACCGAAGACGGTGGCACGGCCGGCATCCGCACCGATATCACGGAATTGAAAAACCGCGAGCTGGAAGTAGTCAAAATTTCAAGCGAATTGACAGCGACGACTGCTCACCTGGACACGGCCCTTAACAACATGGTGCAGGGTCTCTGCATGTTCGACGCCGATCAGCGTTTGATTTTATGCAATCGTCAATATCTGGAAATGTACGGTTTTACGCCAGAAAAGATTAAGCCGGGAATGCTGCTGTCGGACATCATGAAATACAGCATCTCCCTGGGCAACTACCGCGATGAAGATGCTGAAGCAGCATTGAAAACCCGTCATAATCCAAACCGCCTCGCGCATCGCTCAACGATTAAACAGTACCTGCGTGATGGTCGTGTTATGGCTGTAATGAACCAGCCGATGGCTGGCGGCGGCTCTATCGCAACCTACCAGGACATTACTCGACTTGAGCGCCACGAAGAACGCCTGCGGGCCTACAATGACAAGCTCGCCCGCTCAAACAAGGAACTGCAGGAATTCGCTTACGTCGCTTCCCACGATTTGCAGGAACCATTACGCAAGATTGAGGCGTTCGGTGATCGTCTGGTCAAGAAGCACGGCGAATGCCTGCCGGATGAGGGCAAGATGTTCGTTGAGCGCATGCAAAATGCATCGTTCAGGATGCGTGAACTTATCAATGACCTGCTCGGCTATTCACGCGTGACCACCAACGCGAAGCCTTTTGAGAAAGTGTCTCTGTGTGACGTTATCGACGGTGTAAGGTCGGACCTCCAGATTCAGCTTCAGGAAGGCAGTGGCACGGTTGAACTAGGTGAGTTGCCAACGCTGGACGCCGATCCAATTCAAATGCGTCAGCTTTTCCAGAATCTCATCTCAAATGCATTGAAGTTCAGAAAGCCGGACTTGAACCCAATAGTCAGTGTTACAGCGGAAGAGCATTCGGTCAAAAGCAACAGCAAGGGGCAGGTCAGATACTGGCGTATCAAAGTGGCCGACAATGGTATCGGCTTTGAAAATCAATACAAAGATCAGATCTTTACTATCTTTCGGCGTTTGCATGGCCGTCTTGAGTATGGAGGAACCGGCATAGGACTGGCGACGTGCCGAAAGATCGTCGAGCGCCACAATGGCACAATTGACGCTGACGGCACTCCCGATGTTGGAGCAACTTTCATTATCGATCTTCCTGTTGAGCAAGAGGAAAGTGAGTATTTACAATGAGTAGGAACGACACTGTGAGAATCTTAATCGCTGATGATGACGAAGACGATCTTATGCTGATTGCCGACGCTTTCGAGGAGTCCCGGCTCAAGAATCCGATCGATTTTGTAAAGGATGGTGAGGAGCTGATGCTCTACCTTCGCAAAGAAGGCCCGTATGCAGACACTGATGATATTCCGCTTCCCGGCATCATCTTGCTGGACCTGAACATGCCGAAGAAGGACGGTCGCACGGCGCTAAAGGAAATCAGGGAAGATCCAAAGCTTCGCAACATTCCAATTGTAGTGCTGACCACATCCAAATCCGAAGAGGATATCCTCAAAACATACGACTTGGGTGTAAACTCCTTCATTACCAAGCCGGTCACCTTTGACCGTCTTGTCGATGTAGTGAAAGTGCTTAGACAATACTGGATCGAGATTGTGGCAATCCCGGCAAATGCCTAGGGTCAGGACCCACCTGGATCGGACCATGCTCTAGATCCCAATAATCAGCGACATCACAGGCCCCGTCATGAAAATTCATGACGGGCCTCATCATCATTTGACGGGTTTAGCTTGATAAGTCAGCCCAGCCGCAAGTGAACGTTCTCCCGGCATTTCCACTTGAATTCTATCAGAATCCCGACCGGCCGACGCGCCAACCTGATCGGCCTCTTGGGTATTGGTTAACGGGCAACGAGTTAGTTTAGCATCTGGCACAACACATTGTTCATCAAGGCAATTGAAAGTTGCCATGAAACATCTGATTTCGGCCGCTCGTTAAGGGAAGGAAGCTGTCTTTACGTTACACCCAGTGCTTGCATGCGGTCTTCGCGCTATTTCCACTGCTTGCAATAAGGGGCATGAAATGAAGAACAAGACCCGCGTCTTGATCCTTGACGACGACGATGACGATATTTTCCTCGTTCGGGAATTGATAAAGGAAATCGACCAGTCGAGCTACGTGGTCGAGTCAACAAACTCGCCCGCCGAAGCAGCTAAATCACTGAGCGGGGCGAAGGCTGATATTGTTCTGTGCGACTACCGCATGGGACACATCACTGGAATCGATTTCATCAAAGAGCAGCGCGAGCGTGGCGATGACACCCCTATCATTCTGCTGACCGGATTAAATGACCGGTCAACGGACGAAGCTGCACTGAATGCGGGCGCCTCTGACTTCATCTCCAAGATCAACCTTCGTGCTGACACGCTGGACCGTTCAATCCGTTATGCGTTGGCCAGCACCCAGCGGCAGCGCGTGTTCCAGTCGGTGCTTGACAATGTGAATGCCGGGGTTGTGATGCTGGACGAGAACCTTGTTCCCAGCGTCTGGAATCCGGAATTTGAACTGATTGTGGAATACGCCACCGGCAAACGAAGCGACGAATCAACCAACGCTTTTCTTAAGATGATGCTGACGGAGAAGCAGAAGCTGAACGTCAAGAACCGGGTATATGAAAAAAAGATATCCTACACCGCTGACAAGGCAATGGTCTTGCTGCTTCATGATGTAACTCCGCACATTGAAGCGCTCCGTGAACGCGAAGCTGCCAAGAACAAAGCAGCGCACCTCGCGATGAACTGTTCGCTGACCGGCTTGCCAAACCGCAACTCGTTCGTTGAGCGGATCGAAGCAGAGATCAAGAATGCGGAGCGGCACGGCTACGAATTCTTCATGCTGATCCTTGACCTCAACAAGTTCAAGGAAGTCAATGATGTCTACGGTCATCACACCGGCGACGTTCTTCTGAAAGAGGTCACGAGCAGGTTCAAAAAAGCCTGTCGTGAGGGCGATTTCCTTGCTCGCCTTGGCGGAGATGAGTTTGTTGCAATTCAGCGTTGCCACCCCAATGCCAAAGATCAGATACCGGAGCTGGCCAATCGGCTTATCGAGTGTCTTGGACGTGACATGCAAATTGATGGAATTGAGCTTCAGATCGGGCTCAGCATCGGTGTCGCCCGATATCCCGATCACGGCCGCAATGCCGAGGAACTGTTGTCCAACGCAGACACGGCTATGTATCGGGCAAAGGGTCAGACAAGCGGGCAGATCCAGGTTTTCAATGAGGAAATGGACAGGAAAATCCGTGAGGCACGGATGTTGGGACAGGAGTTGAGAGTTGCCGTAGATTCCGGAGATATAGATGTCCATTTCCAGATCCAGGCAGATGTCGAAACCGGTACCGTCAAAGGACATGAAGCGCTGGCGCGATGGACCCACCCCAAACTTGGCATCATATCGCCGACCACATTCATTCCGATCGCCGAGGAACGCGGCTTGATCACCCGGCTGGGTCAGGTTGTTCTGGAGAATGCCTGCAACATAGCGGCACATTGGCCAAAACACCTGACGGTCTCCGTAAATGTTTCTCCTGTTCAAATTCGCGATTCCAATCTCATTGAGATTGTGCATCAGGCGTTGCGCGCTTCAGGTCTGCCGGCAGAGCGGTTGGAGCTGGAAGTTACTGAAAGCGTCTTGATCGATGATAAAATTCGCGCTTTGTATGTTTTGCGAGGCCTGAAAAATCTTGGCGTTTCAATTGCGCTTGATGATTTCGGTACCGGATTCTCGTCTCTTTCAACGCTGATTGCCTTTCCGTTTGACAAGATCAAGATCGATAGATCGTTTATCGAGGAGTGTAACCGGAATGAACAGGCAGCTCTTGTCACCCGCACTATCATAAACATGGGGACGCAGATGGGCTGCGAAATCATCGCTGAAGGCGTACAGACCGAAGAGCACATCACATTTCTTCGTAAGGAAGGATGCCAGTCCATGCAGGGTTTTCTGATCGGCAAACCCTGCAGTAACGAAGAGCTGCAAATCAGGATGTTGCGGGAGATCAGCGGTAAATGTGCCGTGCTGTCGCGGCGTTTGACTGCATAAGGTTTGTTATCGCACCAGTGTTCGCAAACAAGGCCGGTTTTCACATTGCCGCCTTGCTGGACGTCACCTGTCAGTGCGCCGCTCAAGGCAGATGACGGCGTGCTCAGGCACAGCAGTCGCTGCAGCAGTGCAAACTGTACTGCAAATACTGATTAGGCAAACTTGCTCACAGAAGAAGCCCGGGTCTGCATGGCAGGCCCGGGTCGCATTGGCGGTTGAGATTTCACCTCGAAAATTACAGGCGCGGCATCTCAGCAAGAAGTTTTCTGTTGATCTTTCCCGAGACCGTGAGTGGCATTTCTGCAAGAAACCGGATTTCCCGAGGTACATAGTATGAAGGACGGCTTTCAGCGACCAGCGCCTTCAATGCTTCACCGGCATCCGCTGTGAGTTCTGAGGAAACAACATAGGCAATCAGGTTCTTGTTGCCATTGATGTCTTCAGCAACAACGACCACATCCTTGATCTTCTCGTCGCTGCGGATCACCGTCTCGATCTCGCCTAGCTCCATGCGAACGCCGTTGATTTTCACTTGGAAATCATTGCGGCCCATATAGACGATCTCACCGTCACGGCGGAAATAAGCCAGGTCACCTGTCTTGTACAGACGCTTGTGCCTAATGTCTGGCAGCGAAGTCGTCACGAAGCGTTCAGCGGTCAGTTTCTCACGCGCCCAGTAGCCGCGTGCGAGTTGGATACCGCCGATATGAAGTTCGCCTGGCACTCCGATTGGCGTGGGCTGACCGTTCTCATCCAGAACATACAGACCGGTATTGGATACCGGCTTGCCGATCGGGATCATCCGATCTGGCGAATCGCGCTCACAATGATAGTAGCTCACATCCACCGCAGCTTCTGTAGGTCCGTACAAATTATGAACTTCTGCATGCGCATTTGCCTTCTTGTAAAATGTTTCCACACTGTCGAAACCGAGTGCCTCACCTGAACAGAAGAGCTTCTTGATCGGCAGCTTCTCGAGTTCCGGGAGCATCAGGAAAAGGCGCAGCACCGACGGCACAAAGTGCAGGTATGTTACCTGTTGTTCTTCCATCAGCGTGTAGAGATAGCGCATCGCCACATGGCCACCTGGTTCCGCAACCACCAGTGTAGAGCCAACAGCAAACGACCAGAAAAATTCCCAGACCGATACATCGAACGTGTAAGGCGTTTTTTGCATTACCCGGTCTTCCGGGAGCAAACCGTATTCCTCATGCATCCACACAACCCGGTTGTGTATTGCCTCATGCTCCACCGTGACGCCTTTTGGCTTGCCGGTCGAACCTGAAGTGTAAATCATGTAAGCTAGGGCATCGGGTTCAGGTGCAAAGCCCAGATTGTCATCATTGCTCTCAGCAATGTCGGCTGCCCCGTCGCCGACCACCGTCACATTGGCATCTGCTGGCAAACAGTCGGCCAAATGCGGCTGTGTCAGCACAGCTTTCGGCTGACAATCGTCAACGATCTCGGCAATCCGCGATTTCGGGTCTTCGGTGTTTAGCGGAACATAGGCGCCACCGGCTTTCACCGTGGCCCAGATGGCAACCACCATCTCAATGCTCCGTTCCATGCAGATGCAGACAAAATCGTCCTTGCCGACACCGGCCCCTATAAGCTGACGAGCCAATCGATTCACCCGGCCGTTGAACTCAGCAAAAGAAAGGGTCTGATCTTTGAAAATGATTGCCGGGTGATCCGGATCACGGTCCGCTGTTTTTTCCAGCATTGAAACAAGACCGCCATCATAACCGTAATCGACGCCGGTCTTGTTCCACTTGTTGATTACGGTGTCGCGTTCAATAGGTGACATGACCTCATGAAACGCGAGCGGGCCGAGACGATTGCTGACAATATCGCCGGCAAGCGTCAGCAGTCGACTGTAGGCACGCTCTGCATATGCCGGTTCAATGGAACTGGCGGCACGAATGTCGAGCTGTCCACTCTCGAGAATATGGAAATGTATATCTGCGTCGACACCATCTTCGGGCAAAGATCCCATGCTCACGACGATGTCTGAGGTGCTTTCCCGATTGTAATAATTTTGTGCAGCCGCACTAACCAGCGACATGCTTTGCTGAACGGCCACACGACTTGCAAAGCCCGCAAATGCCTCCTCAGCTTCAATGCCCAACTGGACGACGGATTCAGTAGACGGCTGCGCGGGCACGATGCCATTGACCAGCTTGAATACCGCCTCCTGATCTTCGGAGATTCTGCAGAAATAGACCGCCAACACAGAGAGAGCCAATGTGGAGCGGGTCATATCAGGGAACGATTGTGCCAGACGATCAATTTGAGACTGCCAGCTGTTGTCGCTGAGAACCTGGAGTTTCGTGTCACTTTCTGGAACACGTCGGTACAGATCGATATCTGACAGTTGCGTGAATTCAATATTGCCAGTGTCTGCGACACTGCTGAAGTGCGCTTGAGCTAAGTTGTTCATCCGCCAATCCCTGCTTCGGTCCGCTTTTTTATATAGTTGAGACACCTCGGACATATGCCTGCATAGGTTGAAATAGCGGATTTTTAATAAGGAACGCTTACGTCGATTGGTATATTTTGGGTAAGCGGAAATGGCACAATTCGCGCAATTTTGGACACTGTTGCTTAAGTTTGCCGGACATGGCGACAGGCCAGGCCGTGGCGGCAGTTGCTTGTCTCTCACCAGGAGATCACGGGAGGTGGATTACGCCGCAAACACCTGCG
>JBPCVV010000083.1:0-20190 GCA_051010195.1 Anderseniella sp.
GGCGTTGTTGGCCGGCAGGCCTTTGGCAAAGCGCACCGTGTTGTCGACCAGGATATCGCGAACCCGGTCAATTCCGTGCAAAAGCACCATTTCCACCCGGTTCACCCGGGCGACCGGCTGAAGCGCACTTGTGCCGGCGTGCCAGACAAATGCGTCTGCTGCATCATAGTCAGCCTGGTCCAGCGCCGGCGGGGCGGAGCGTTCCAGTGCACAGGCGATGCGCTCGAGCCGGTGCAGAATGTCGTCGAGACGGTCATTTGACATGAAGGGTATTCGCACGTTTTTGTGTTGGGTGAATTGGTGGTGAGATGGCTTTACGGCCTGATGTGGCGTGTGGCAAGGCCGGTGGGTAACAGAGTGTACCTGTTGCATTGCACTCATGCAGGGCTATATACCAATTCACGGATTCGGTTTCAGGAGTTTAAACCATGTTTATTTCACCCGCTTACGCACAGGCCGGTGGCGCACCAGGCGCTGATATTTTCTCGCTACTCGCCCCGATCATCATGATCATGGCCATCTTCTGGTTCCTGATCCTGCGGCCGCAGCAAAAGCGGATGAAGGCACACCAGGAACTGGTGGCAAACGTCCGGCGTGGTGACACCATTGTGACCGCCGGGGGGATTGTCGGCAAGGTCACCAAAGTGGTTGATGATGGCGAAGTCGTTGTTGATACGGGCGAGGGCGGAAAATTCCGCATGATCAAAAGCGCGATTACTGAAGTGCGGGTCAAGGGTGAACCGGCCAAGTCCGACTAGGCGGTTTTCGGCTTCACCAGCTTGACTGCGACCGGTGGAATTTCTGACCGGCTGGTGCAAACAAATTACACACCTCTATTTCGGGGACTGATCAGACTGCCATGTTGCATTTTTCAAAGCTGAAGGCTTTCATTATTGTCGGTATTGTGCTGATGGCCGGCCTGATGGCAATGCCGAATTTGCTGGCTGAAAAGTCCCGTGAAGCATTGCCCAATTTCATGCCAAGTCAGGCGCTGACCCTTGGTCTTGACCTGCAGGGCGGCAGTCACATCCTGCTGGAGGTTGATGTTCCATCATTGAAGGACACGCTGGAGAAACAGCTTGTCGGGGACATCCGATTGCGGTTGCGCGATGCAAAGATCCGCTATGGCAATCTGAAGCGGACCGGCAACGGCGCCACCGTCACCATCCCCGAGCCAACCCGAACCGACGAGGCATTCACCATCCTGCAGGGATTGTCACAGCCTCTGGATACCGGATTGTTCGGCCAGGGCGTGCAGGTTCAGGAATTTGTTGTCGCGCGCAACGGCCAGAATATCAGCCTGTCGTTTTCCGACGGTGGCCTGCAGACCCGGATCGGCCGGGCAGTGCAGCAGTCGATCGAGGTCCTGGGTGTCCGTATCAACGAACTGGGAACGACCGAACCGACGATCCAGCAGCAGGGCACTGACCGGATCTTGGTGCAGGTGCCCGGACTGCAGGACCCGGCCCGGCTCAAGGCATTGTTGGGGCAGACGGCCCTGCTGCAGTTCAGGCTGCTTTGCGACAACCAGCCACAAGGCGCCGGTGGCGCTGTCCCGCTGGGGTGTGAAGAGCTGCAAGACAAGGAAACGCCCGGGCTGCTGTACTGGGTACAGACATCGCGGTCAGCGACAGTTGATGGCGAGGATCTCAATGACGCGCAGACCGGATTTGACCAGCGCACCAATGAGCCGATCGTCAACTTTCGGTTCAATACCGGCGGTGCGCAGCGTTTCTGTCGCCTGACCCAGAACAATGTCGGGCGTCCGTTCGCAATCGTTCTGGACAACGAAGTTATTTCAGCGCCACGCATCAACGAGCAGATATGCGGCGGTTCAGGCCAGATATCCGGTGATTTTTCAACACAGGAGGCCAACGATCTGGCCATCGTTCTGCGCTCCGGTGCACTGCCGGCGAAGCTGACAATCGTCGAAGAGCGCACTGTAGGCCCGAGCCTTGGGTCTGACTCTGTCGAGGCTGGTTTCGCAGCCTCCATTATTGGACTGATCGGCGTGCTGGTCTTCATGGCTATTTCCTATGGTCTGTTCGGCCTATTTGCGGTTCTGGCACTCGTCGCCAACCTGACGTTGATCCTTGGCGTGTTGTCGTTTCTCGGCGCAACGCTCACCTTGCCCGGTATCGCCGGCATCGTGTTGACCATGGGCATGGCGGTCGATGCAAACGTGCTGGTGTTTGAGCGAATACGCGAGGAGGTGGCCAATGGCCGATCCCCGCTGAACGCCATCGAGACCGGTTTCCGGATGGCACTGGCCACAATCCTGGATGCCAATATCACCACGTTGATCGCGGCTGTTATCCTGTTCGGCATGGGCTCAGGCCCGGTCAGGGGATTTGCCGTCACGCTCGGCATCGGCATCCTGGCAACGGTTTTCACTGCCTACACCGTGACCCAGCTGATCATATCCGGGTGGATCAAGCTGAGACGACCGAAAGTGGTGCCGCTATGACCGGCCGCAAGATCATCAGGAGATCGAGACCATGAAGCCGCTTCGCTTCGTACCGGACAACACCAAGATAGCGTTCATGAAGTTCGCGCGGCCGGGCTTTTATGCCTCGATGTTAGCCGTGTTGCTGTCGATCGGGTTGTTTTTTGCTGTTGGACTGAATTATGGCATCGACTTCAAGGGCGGCACGCTGATTGAAATAAGGACTGAACAACCTGCCGACCTTAACGAGCTGCGTAGCACCATTGGCGGACTTGGGCTGGGTGGTTCGGAACTTCAGGAATTCGGTGAGCCGACAGATGTTCTGATCCGCATCGAAACCCAGGAGGGTGGAGAAGAAGCCCAGCAAAAAGCCATTCAAACCGTGAAGGATGCGCTTGGTCCCAACGTGGATTATCGGCGTGTCGAGGTCGTGGGACCGAAGGTTTCCGGTGAGCTGGCTCGTGACGGTATCCTGGCCATCTTAATGGCATTCGGGGCCATCATGATCTACATCTGGTTGCGGTTTGAGTGGCAGTTTGCCATCGGCACTGTAGCGACCCTGGTGCACGACGTCGCGCTGACCATCGGACTGTTCGCTGTCCTGCAATTGCAGTTTGACCTGACCATTATCGCGGCTCTTTTGACCATTGTCGGCTATTCGCTCAACGATACGGTTGTGGTGTTTGACCGGTTTCGCGAAAACCTGCGCAAATACAAGAAGATGAATTTCGATGAGATGGTTGACATGTCGCTCAACCAGACCCTGCCGCGCACATTGATGACCTCCATATCCACGCTGGTCGCGCTGATATCGCTTTACGTGTTCGGCGGTGAGGTTCTGCGCGGGTTTACGTTTGCGATGATATGGGGTGTCGTCATCGGTACCTATTCATCGATCTTCATCGGTGCGCCGCTGCTGTCTTTGCTGGGAGCCTATGTAGATCGTGCGCCGACACCCGGGCCTGGCGACAATGCGCAGGCAGAGATCGCGCAACCTTGATGAGCGAAACGCCGTACCTGCCGGAGCGCGTGGAAATCGACGCCTATGGCAATGGCGGTTTCAGGTTTCGCGACCTGTCACACAAGGGTTCGTTGCTGTGCCTGCCGGACGGTGTTTTCGGCTGGTCGCCGGCAAATCCGGCAGAACTGCAATTGGCCGATTTTGCCCGGGTTCTGGACCAGCCGGACGGGATCGGTTTTGTCCTGCTTGGAACCGGTGATGCCCAGATATTTCCATCCGGCGAAATACGCCGGGCGTTCGTGAATGCCGGTATCGGCCTCGAGCCCATGGCAACTGGTGCGGCCGTTAGGACATACAACGTGTTGTTGCAGGAAGGCCGCGACGTGGCATGTGCGCTGATTGCGGTTGACCATCATCGGAGCGGCTCATGAGTACTGCGTTTCCCGCAGAATTGATGGAACAGTTGCTGGACGATCTGCGCCAGTCCGACCGTGACCGGTACTTGTGCCTGCTTTTGATGCCGGAACGCTCACGCGGTTTCCTGGCGGGGCTGTTTGCCTTCAACTCCGAACTTGCACAGATACGCGAAAGGGTCAGCGATCCGGCTGCCGGAGAAGTCAGGCTTGCCTGGTGGAGCCGGGTGATTGATGCGATCTATGTGGGCGAGACCGTCGAGTCTCCTCTGGCACAGGCCCTGGCACGGGCAATCGAGGCAGGTGATCTGCCGCGACATTCGTTTCAGGCCATGCTGGAGGCCCGCCGGTTCGATCTGTTTGATGACCCTATGCCGGATCTCAACACGCTTGAAGGATACCTGGGGGAGACATCATCCGCCATTCTCCAGATGAGTGCCCTGATCATGGCCGGTGATGATGGTCTCGAATGTGCCGAGGTCTCCGGGCTTGCGGGTGTGGCCATGGGGCTGACCGGACTGATGCGCTCATTGCCGGTACACCGGGCGCGCGGACAATGCATGCTGCCGGCGGACATGCTGGCAAAACACGACCTGACACAGGCACACGTATTGTCCGACAAGGGCGGTGCCGGGCTTGAACTGGTGCTGTTGCAGTTGTGTCGGCATGCCAACAAGCGGCTCGAGGAGGCGCGGGCAAAATGGCATCTTGTGCCGGATGGCGCTGTCAGGGCCTATCTGCCGGTTGCCCTGGTGCCCGGTTACCTGAAGAAGCTGGAACGCTCACGCGCGTCGCTGATGAGAAAAGTAGTCACGTCACCGCAATGGATCCGGCAGCTGCGGCTGCTGAACGCCGTGCGCAGCGAAGCCATCTGAGCACAGTTACTCGGCGGCTGCACGTCCAGCATGTGTTGAAAGCCAGTTGGCAAAGTCAATCTTGGCACGCGTGGTGTAGGCCAGTTGCCGGGCTGGCTTCTTGGCCTTGCCGCGGGGTCGCTTGCCGTTTTCATCGCGCGGCACCTCTACTTCCGGAAACAGGCCGAAATTGACGTTCATCGGTTGGAACGAGCGCGCCTTACTGGTCATGTCGCCATTGTCGTCGCTGAGATGCCCACCCGAAATATGTGAAATCAGGGAGCCATGTGCGGTGGTCGGCGGCGGCGCTGGCAGTGTACGCCCTGCCAGTTCCGCGGCTGCCATGCGGCCTGCCATGAGGCCCATGGCGGCGCTTTCCACGTAACCTTCCACGCCGGTGATCTGGCCGGCAAAGCGCAGGCCTGGCCGATCATTGAGCTGCAATGAGGCATCCAGCAGTTTCGGCGAGTTGATAAAGGTGTTGCGGTGCAGGCCGCCGAGCCTGGCGAACTCGGCCTTCTCGAGACCCGGGATGGCCTGGAAAATCCGCACCTGTTCGCCGTGCTTCAGCTTGGTCTGGAAGCCGACCATGTTGTAAAGCGTTCCCAGTGCATTGTCCTGGCGCAGTTGCACCACGGCGTATGGTTTTTCATCCGGCTTGTGCCTGTTGGTCAGTCCCATTGGTTTCATCGGGCCGTGGCGCAGGGTTTCCGGTCCGCGTTCGGCCATCACCTCGATAGGCAGGCAGCCATCGAAGTAGGGGGTGTTCTCCTCCCACTGCTTGAAGTCCGCCTTGTCGCCTTCGATCAGGGCGGCGATGAACTCTTCGTACTGGTCGCGGTTGAGGGGGCAGTTGATATAGTCGGCGCCGGTGCCGCCGGGGCCGGCCTTATCATAACGAGACTGAAACCAGGCCTGATCGAAATCTATGGTATCGCGATAAATGATGGGGGCGATGGCATCGAAGAACGCCAGGCCGTCATCACCGGTGGTTGTGCGGATATCGTCGGCCAGGGCTTGCGAGGTGAGGGGACCAGTGGCCACGATAGCCTGGGCCCAGTCGGCGGGCGGCAGGCCGGATATCTCCGCGCGTTCGATGTCAATATTGGGGTGTGCTTGCAGTGCGGCGGTCACATCGGCTGAAAAAGCGTCCCGGTCGACCGCCAACGCACCGCCTGCCGGCAGTTTGTGACGGTCGCCCATGGCCATGATCAGTGAATCCGCCCGTCGCATTTCCCAGTGCAGCAGACCGACCGCATTGTGATTGTCATCGTCTGATCGAAATGAATTCGAGCATACCAGCTCCGCCAACCCGTCTGTCTGGTGGGCATCGGTTTCGCGAACCGGGCGCATCTCGTGCAAAATGATTTTAGCACCGGCCTGAGCGGCCTGCCAGGCGGCTTCCGAGCCGGCCATGCCGCCGCCGATGATATGAATTTTGTTTTTGGTCATGGGTTGACTGATTAGAACCTATTGCAACACTCGGCAAGGTGCACACGAGCTTACCGATTCACCCAATCGGCAATTTCCGTGGCCACAATCTGGTTAGCCAGGTAGCCGTACAGCTTGTGCGGGTTGCTTGTGTTGTAATGTACCCAGCAGTTGTACATGCGCTTGTCGGTGATCGAATCCACATAGCCATAATCCAGCATCTCGGCGAAATCGTCTGCCATGTTGGGATCGTGGGCGATGAAATCGTCATAGGCGGCGATATTGACCCAGTCCCTGACAAAGGCTTTCGGAAAACGCCCGCCTGCATGTTCGCGAGCGTCATATAGGTTTGCTCGCACACCGGCTTCGCCGAGGGGACAGCCGAGTGTTAGCCACTTGGAGACATTCGGGTTCTTGCGCTGCAGTTTTTCGTATTCGCTCATCTGCGAGAACTTCCACAACACGTCATAAGCCACCACGCAGCCCATTGAATGGCTGACGAGGCAGATTTCGTCACGGGCATTTATGGCTCTGCGCAGCGGGTACTGCAAGCGTTGACGCACCTGTGAACCGGTCTTGCGGCTCATCAGGTAAGCGCCCATATCGGCAGAGCTGCGCTGCAGGATAATCTCGTTGGCACGGCTGCGGGTAAGCACCGACAGCAAGGTGCTGAAGGCCTGGGCCGCATTGTTCAGATAGCGCAGATCCTTGTACTGGCTGATCACCTGATTGTAGGCGGCCTCATCAAAAGTGCCGATGTCGAGCATCTGCATGAGGCTTTGTGCATAGGGTTCATGGGGCAGGCAGGGCTCATACCCGTATGCCTTGTTGTTGCGTGCGGTGAGTCGAGCAGCGATATCAGGATCATGGCTGGCCATGATGGCATTGTTGATATCGCCATAGTAGGCGAACGAGCATTTGACCGTGCCTGAGCGTATGGCGTCGGCTGCGTCGCCGGATACCTTGTTCAAACCATGCATCAGAGCATCGTTGATCAGTTTCTTCTTTCGCGAAGCAGACGGTTTGATGGACCGGCCATGAACAAAGATGATGTGCTTGCGTGGCATTGACAATTAGCCTGACTATTGGAAGTTAGGACAATCAGGCAGGTTGCCTGGCCTCATCAAGTAACCATTCATAAAATTGCCGTGCCTGGGGTGATAGTTGGCCCTCCTTAGGCCGGAGCAGCCAGAATCCCCGATCTGACTCCTGCACCGCATCAATGGGGCGGACCAGGTCGCCCTGTTCTATGAAATCTTCCGCCAGTCGCCGTCCGCACAAGGCAATGCCTTCGCCGCGCAGTGCAGACTGGATCAGCACCATGTAGTTGTCGAACGTATAACCACGTCCGGATTGTTCGCCCTCTACACCGACGGAGGCCAGGAAGCTGTCCCATGTGACCCAGTTCCGGTCGAACTTGTTGAGATGCAGCAGTGAATGGCGAAGCAGATCTGCTTCCGAATTAATCGGGCTGGATTTCTCCATGTAGCGGGGCGAGCATACCGGCCAGATCTCATTGTCGAACAACCGCACCGCATCTGCTGAAGGCCATTCTCCGGCGCCATAGCGCACCGCGATATCAATGCCCTCGCTGGCGAGATCATAAACCGGGGATGATGCGACCAGACGAATATCGGTCTCCGGATGCGAGCCGCGAAACTTGGCAATGCGGGCCATCAGCCAGTAGGATGCGAAGGCGACCGACGTTGCAACCGTCAGTTCCCCGGGCCCCGGTTGCCGGCGCAGGTCGGACGACACATTGGCAATGTGTTCGAGCCCCATGCCGACTGCGCGGTGCAGCCGTTCGCCTTCATGGGTCAGCGACAAGCCGCGCGACTGGCGCTGGAACACCGCCACGCCCAGGAAATCCTCCAGCAGCTGAATTTGCCGGCTGACGGCTGACTGGGTGACGTCCAGTTCCTTCGCGGCGCGGGTAAAATTCATGTGTCGGCCGGCAGCCTCGAACACCACAAGCGCATTTGTCGGCGGCAGGTTTTTGCGAAGCGCGATTGCCATGAGATTAACTTATTGCTGAAATTGCTTAGGGACTGTTTTGTTGCAGTTTAACAGTCCATGGCATGATCTTCAATCATGGCGATTTATTCTGCGGCGGCCTGCTTTCCGCGTGACAGCACCGGCGCCAGATACTGGCCCGTATATGACTTGCCGACACCGACCACATTTTCCGGCGTGCCGGCGGCAACAATCTCACCACCGCCATCACCGCCTTCGGGGCCGAGATCGATGATCCAGTCCGCGGTCTTGATCACTTCCAGGTTGTGCTCGATGACCACCACGGTGTTGCCGTGCTCGACCAGTTCATGCAGCACCTCCAGGAGCTTTGCGACATCGTGGAAGTGCAGGCCGGTGGTCGGTTCATCGAGCAGGTACAAGGTGCGCCCGGTTGCACGCTTGGAGAGTTCCTTGGCTAGCTTGACCCGCTGTGCCTCGCCGCCAGATAGAGTGGTGGCCTGCTGGCCGACCTTGATGTAACCGAGCCCGACACGCTCCAGTGTGACAAGCTTGTCGCGCACCGCCGGAACCGCGCGGAAGAAGTCGGCTCCTTCGGCAACGGTCATGTCCAGAATATCGGCGATGGACTTGTCCTTGAAGGTGATGTCCAGGGTTTCGCGGTTGTAGCGTTTGCCCTGGCAGGCATCGCAGGTCACATAAACATCCGGCAGGAAGTGCATTTCGATCTTGATGACACCATCGCCCTGGCAGGTCTCGCAGCGGCCGCCTTTCACATTGAACGAAAACCGGCCTGGCCCATAACCGCGGGCCTTGGATTCCGGCAGGGCCGCGAACCATTCGCGGATCGGGGTGAAGGCGCCGGTATAGGTCGCCGGGTTGGAGCGCGGGGTGCGACCAATGGGCGACTGGTCGATGTCGATGATCTTGTCGAGCAGTTCCAGGCCCTCAATCTTGTCATGCTCTGCCGGCATCTGGCGTGACTTCATCAGTTTGCGGGCGGCGGACTTATACACCGTGTCAATGAGCAAGGTTGATTTACCACCGCCGGACACGCCGGTTACACAGGTGAACAGGCCTAACGGCAGCTCCGCCGAAACGTTCTTCAGATTGTTGGCGCGCGCGCCGGTGACCTTTATCACCCGCTTCTTGTCTAGCTTACGGCGTTTCGCCGGTGTCGGCACCTGCATCATGCCGGTCAGGTACTTGCCGGTGAGCGATGCCGGGTTGGCCATCACTTCATCGGCACTTCCTTCGGCGACTATGGTGCCGCCATGAATTCCGGCGCCGGGACCGATGTCGACAACATAGTCAGCCGACCGGATGGCGTCTTCGTCATGCTCGACGACAATTACCGTGTTGCCGATGTCACGCAGATGCACCAGGGTTTCCAGCAACCGGGCATTGTCGCGCTGGTGCAGGCCGATGGAGGGTTCGTCGAGCACGTACAGCACACCGGTCAGGCCGGAGCCGATTTGCGACGCCAGGCGGATACGCTGGCTTTCGCCGCCGGACAGGGTGCCGGATTTGCGCGACAAGGTGAGATAATCCAGGCCGACATCGACGAGGAATTTCAGCCGCTCGCGGATTTCCTTGAGGATGCGTGCGGCAATCTCCAATTCTTTCGCTGACAGTTTGCCGGATAAGTCATTGAACCAGTCGTTTGCCGCCCGGATCGACATCAGCGACACTTGCGCCACATGCAGCCCGTCGATGCGCACGGCCAGGGCCTGCGGTTTGAGCCGGTAGCCTTCGCAGGCCTGGCAGGGATAGTCAGACTGGAAATGCGCCAGTTCCTCGCGCACCCAGCTTGAATCGGTTTCACGCCAGCGCCGTTCGATATTGCCAATCACGCCTTCAAAAGGTTTCTTTGTCTTGTAGGACCTGAGCCCGTCATCATAGACGAAAGTGATTTCTTCCTGGCCGGTGCCGAACAGCACCGCGTCTTTGATATCGTCGTCTAGCTCTTCCCAGGGTGTCGACATGGATGCCTTGTAGTGCCGGCACAAGGCCTGCAGAGTCTGGGTGTAGTACGGTGATGTGGAGCCGGTTTTCGCCCATGGCACGATGCAGCCCTGGCGCATGGAGAGGGTCTTGTCCGGCACGACCAGATCGGCCTCGAAGCGCAGTTCGGTGCCAAGACCGTCGCACTTGGGGCAGGCGCCGAACGGATTGTTGAACGAAAACAGCCGTGGTTCCACCTCTTCGATGGTGAAGCCGGAAACCGGGCAGGCGAACTTCTCAGAAAACATGATGCGCTCATGGGTTTCATTGAGCGATTTGTTGGCACTCTTGGCCGAGGTTTCCGCGTCGGGCAGGGGCTTGTCGGCAAACTCCACCACCGCCAGTCCGTCGGTGAGTTTCAGGGCGGTTTCAAAGCTGTCCGCCAGGCGGGTTGCAATGTCGTCGCGCACCACCAGCCGATCCACGACCACGTCGATGTCGTGCTTGTACTTCTTGTCCAGGGCAGGCACGTCTGCGATCTCGTGAAACTGGCCGTCCACCTTAACCCGCTGAAAACCCTTTTTCATCAGTTCGGCGAACTCCTTGCGATATTCGCCCTTGCGTCCGCGGATGATCGGGGCCAGCAGGTAAAGCCTGGCACCGTCTTCAATCTCCATCACCCTGTCGACCATCTGGGTCACCGTCTGGCTCTGGATCGGCAGGCCGGTGGCAGGGGAATAGGCTATGCCGATGCGGGCGAACAGCAGGCGCATATAATCGTAGATTTCAGTAACAGTGCCGACGGTGGAGCGGGGATTGCGGCTCGTCGTCTTTTGTTCAATGGAAATGGCAGGCGACAGGCCGTCGATCTGGTCGACGTCAGGTTTCTGCATCATTTCCAGGAACTGCCTCGCGTAAGCTGACAGGCTTTCCACGTAACGGCGCTGGCCCTCGGCGTATATAGTGTCGAATGCCAGCGATGACTTGCCGGAGCCGGACAGGCCGGTGAACACGATCAGATTGTCGCGCGGCAGTTCGATGGACACGTTCTTGAGGTTGTGCTCGCGCGCGCCCTGAACAGAAATGATGCGTTTGGTTTCGGCCATGATTGAGGACTAGATCAAAAAGAGAACATGCGCAACGGTGCGCGGGGAAAGCTACTGACATTGTACGACACAATAGTACCGCCGGTTTGACGTTATCCACGCCTATTTAGGCTCAAATGGAAAAGTGAACCTGATGCTGGCTGACATGGCCGGTCATGAGGTCGAATGACATCAGGTCTTCACCAACGATGACGGGCCCCGAATAGGTGCGGCGTACGGCTTCAATGAGCTCGCGTTCGTCGGCATCCGGTGGCACGATATGGTTCAGGGCCAGGCATCTGACATTTGCATCGCGGGCAATCCGACCCACTTCATCCGCTGTGGTATGGTAGCTTGAAACGGCCGCCATGGTTTCGACGGTCCGGGTTCCCGTAACTTGTGATTGCCCGCTGTGTAGATGGGCAAAGACTTCATGGATCAGCAAGTCGGCATCCCGCGCCGCCTCGATGAGCGCGTCACAAGGCCTGGTATCGCCAGACAGCACCAGTTTTTTGTCTGCTGCCTGAAAGACATATCCGAAAGCAGGTTCAACCGGCGGATGTTCAACACGCACCGAGGATACCTTTGTATTGTCTTTGGACATAATCACTCGACCGTCTTCAAATTCGATCACCTCTATGTCGAAGGCAGCGGTTGAACTGCGTTTTTCAAACTCGATACGCAGTGTCCGTTCAGCATTCCAGGCATCCATTTGTGCATCGACGAATCTTCGGGTTCCCGGTGGCCCGTAGATCCTCTGAGGCCGGTCCCGGTTCTGGTGCCAGGAAGAGACAATGAACTGGTAGAGATCAACCAGATGATCGGAGTGCAGGTGGGTGAGCAGCAGGGCATCGATGTCGGCACCAGTGCTGCCTGCCTGGACCAGCCGCTGTGTGACGCCGGAACCGACATCCACCAGGAAACATTTGCCCGCGGCTTCTACCAGGGTGCCCGCCCCGTAACGCCGCGGGCTGACAACCGGACAACCGGTTCCCAGCAGGGTTGCCTTGAATGAAAAATTGCCGGACATGCTGTCAGACCGTCATGCTGTGTATCTGTGTGATGTTTGTAGGCAGGTTTGGGCCTTGCTGCAACGCGTGCCGCGCGCTACGAAGTCACCACAACACACATCTTTTTTCTTCGGGATAGTTTATCGATGAGCTTATTTGCGCGTGTCGCTGACAAATCGGACTGGATTGAAGGGGGAACCGGCCCCTGGGAGATCATTATCGGGCTGGAAGTCCATGCCCAGGTGAGCTCTGCTTCTAAACTGTTTTCCGGTGCATCTGCCGAGTATGGCGGCGAGCCCAATGACCACGTGTCACTGGTTGATGCCGCCATGCCGGGCATGTTGCCGGTCATCAACCAGTATTGCGTTGAGCAGGCGGTGCGCACCGGGCTCGGCCTGAAGGCGGAGATCAACGAGTACTCGGTGTTTGACCGGAAAAACTACTTCTATCCGGATCTGCCGCAGGGCTATCAGATTTCCCAGTTCAAGCAGCCGATCGTCGGCGAGGGCCGGGTGGTGCTCGATATGGACGAGAACACCCAGGTCGAAGTGGGGATCGAGCGGCTGCATCTGGAGCAGGACGCCGGCAAGTCAATCCATGACCAGCATCCGACCATGTCGATGGTCGATCTGAACCGGTCCGGCGTGGCGCTGATGGAAATCGTGTCGAAACCCGACATGCGTTCGGCCGATGAAGCGAAGGCCTATGTGTCGAAGGTGCGCACCATCATGCGCTATCTCGGCACTTGTGACGGCAACATGGAAGAAGGGTCGTTGCGCGCTGATGTGAACGTGTCCGTGCGCAAGCCGGGCGGTGAAGCCGGAACGCGCTGTGAGATCAAGAACGTCAACTCCATGCGCTTCATGGGCCAGGCGATCGAATATGAGGCGCGCCGCCAGATCGACATTATTGAAGACGGCGGCAGCATTGACCAGCAGACGCGTCTGTTTGACCCGCGCAAAGGTGAAACACGGTCCATGCGATCCAAGGAAGAAGCCCACGACTACCGGTATTTCCCGGATCCGGATCTGTTGCCGTTGGAGGTCGATGCAAGCTGGATTGCGGATATCAAGGAGTCGCTGCCGGAACTGCCAGATGAGAAGAAGGCCCGCCTGGTCAACGATTTCGGCCTGACGCCTTATGACGCAGAGGTGCTGATCGCGGAGCCGGCATCGGCAGGTTATTTTGAACAGGTCGCTGGCGGCAGGGACGGCAAGCTTGCCGCCAACTGGGTCATCAACGAACTGTTCGGCCGGCTGAACAAGGAAGACACGGACATTGAGGATAGTCCGATTTCCGCCTCTCAACTGGGGTCCATTGTCGACATGATCAGCGACAAGACCATCTCCGGCAAGATCGCCAAGGATGTGTTTGAAATTGCCTGGACCGAGCCTGGCGTTGACCCGAAACAAGTCGTGGAAGACCGTGGCCTGAAACAGGTGACCGACACCGGCGCGATCGAGGCCGCTGTGGACGAGGTGATCGGTGCCAATCCGGACAAGGTCGCAGCCGTTGCGGAAAAACCGGCCATGGTGGGCTGGTTCGTTGGCCAGGTGATGAAGGCCACAGGCGGCAAGGCCAACCCACAGGCGGTCAATGAACTGCTCAAGTCCAAGCTAGGTGTGGAGTAAGCCTTGTTGGAGGTTCGGCAGGCTTGTGCCGACGATCTTGCTGCGGTCAAGCAGTTGCTGCACGACACGTGGCATGCGACTTATGATGCGACCATGGGCGCAGATGCTGTCAACGACATTACGTCGCGCTGGCACTCGATGGAAAACCTGAACCGGCAACTGGATAGTCCCGATGGATGTTTTCTGGTCGCCGAGAATTCGGACAGCGCCATTGTTGGTCACGCCAGCGCGGCGCGCATGTCGGACGATATCGTGAGCCTTGATCGGCTTTATGTGCTGCCAGGCCTGCAGGGCCACGGGGCCGGCACCGCGTTACTGAGCGCGGTGATCGACTGGGCCGGTCATGGCATGACCATTGAACTTGAGGTGGAAAGCGCAAATGAGCCGGCTATCGATTTTTATCGCAAGCACGGTTTCTCGGATGACGGTCGAGAGGTTCAGTGCGGCGGTGATCCGGCTGCAGGTCAGGCGATTGTTATGAAACGGCATCACTCATGAACACGCGCGATGTCAGCAAGGTGTTTTGTCTGGGCTGTATTGCCGTGGCCGCGGCTGGCCTGGTAGCAGGGTACTTGAGCCATATCTGGATTGAGCTTGATGTGCTCAGGCATTTCACGCTGCATTTCAGTCTGGCAATCATTGCTTGTGCAATCGCGTATTTTGCCTCCAGGCCGCTGAGGGTCCCTGTTGCCATCGTGCTGATAATCGCCGGCATGATCGGGATAGGAAGCTGGAGCAAGCTGAGTGCGGACCAGTTACAGATCGAAGCGGATGTGCCTGGCGGCGCGCGCTCCCTGACGGTCATGCATTTCAATATCTGGGGTAGAAACCGACAGCTTGAAGATGTCGCTGCAGAGATAAACCGGCTTGATCCGGATGTTTTGTTTCTGACCGAAGTGAGCAAGCGTAGACAGAGCCTGATCGCGATGCTCGATCGGCGGTTTCCTTATCGGTTGCCTGAAAAGGGACGACGGTCGAGAAGCCTGATGATGTATTCGAAGTATCCGTTCATTTCATCAAGCAGACCGCATCCGCGCGATGGCCTAGGCTTCGTGCGGGGAACCCTGGGAAAGCAATGGAGTAACCTCAATATTGTCGGGACTCATCTGAGCCGGCCGCCTGCTACCGAAGACCAGGCGCGCGAAATCAGGGCCATGGCTAAACTGGTCAAAGAGTTGAAAGGCCCCAGCGTTGTGGTGGGCGACTTCAATGCCACACCTCATTCGGTTTTGCTCGATCTGTTTCAGACCCGTACCGGACTGAACCGGGTGACCATGCTTCCGACATGGCCGGCTATCGGCCCCAACCTGCCACAATTTGCCATTGACCACATATTCATCAGCGACGGGCTGACGCTTGTAGAACCGGCTATTGTGGGGCGGTTTGCGGGGTCTGATCACCTGCCGGTGGCGGCCAGCATTCTGGTTCCGCAATAGGCCACGCCGATCGGGTACGGGAGGGATGACATGACACAGCCGGCATTCGAACTGTATTACTGGCCTACGCCGAACGGCTGGAAAATCTCCATCATGTTAGAAGAATGCCAACTGCCGTACCAGGTGCGGTATGTCAACATTCTGAACGGCGACCAGTTTGAGGCGGATTTTCTGGAAATCGCACCAAACAACCGAATGCCGGCTCTGGTGGATCCGGGCGGGCCGGATGGCAATCCCATCTCGATATTCGAGTCCGGTGCCATTCTGCAGTATCTGGGCAATAAGACCGGCCGGTTTTATCCGGCCGACCCTCGCCAGCGGGTTGCGGTTGAGCAATGGCTCTACTGGCAGATGGCCAATTTGGGTCCGATGTGCGGGCAGGCGCATCATTTCAGGTTTTATGCCCGTGAGGAGGTCGCCTATGCGATCACCCGTTACACAAATGAGGTTGCCCGGCTTTACGGCGTGATGAACAAGCAGCTGGGCAGGGCGCAGTATCTGGCGGGTGACTATTCCATCGCCGACATGGCCTGCATCGGCTGGATCAAGCCCCATAAGCGCCAAGGCCAGGACCTGGATGACTTTCCCAATTTGAAACGCTGGTTTGAGGCGGTTATGGCCAGGCCGGCGGTCCAGGCCGGAATGGCGCTGGGCGCTGAATATCGCGGCCGTCCGGAGGACCTCAAAACCAATGATGCAGCTCATGCCATTTTGTTCGGTGGGTCGAAACAAGGCTAACGGGAATGCGCCGAAAATCGCATCATGGTTGACAAATGGTTAATCTGTCTGTGGTCGCCAGGCACATGAAAATACTGATTTTCCAGGATTTCCAGCGTGGTCTGCCGTCTGTCGGATGGGCCAGAGTGTTAGTTTGTGGCAAGGCCTTCATGTTCTGTTAACCATGCCCTTTAACGCTGATTGGCGATGTTTGATGGCATGGTGGGTTTCAGTAAAGCGTAACTGGAGAGCTCTCAATCATGTCCAAGATTATTGATCTTGCAGAGTATCGTGACATCACTCCCAAGGAAGATGAGATCAGGTTGCCGGAGGACGGGTTTGTGTCACTCGGACTGTCCCTGTGCGGTAAAGATGCCAGCGGAAGCGACCTTGTGAGTGCGCACAAATGGTTTTCCCTTGCCGCCATGCGAGGCAGCCGGCAGGCGAGGGTGCATCGTCTCCAAGTCTCCACCCGTATGAACGGCGATCAGATCGCGCGGGCGCAATCTGAACTGCACGCATTTGTGCGCACAAGGCTCAGCGCATAATTCACACAGATCGAAACGAAAAAGGCGGTCCATCAACTGGGCCGCCATTTGTCGTTCGTGCCGGTTTGGATCAACCGGATCAGTAGTCCGGGGTCAACCTCGGCTGTCCGTCCAGGTAGGTGCCGTGGGTTGAGTTCACCCAGGTATCCCAGTAAGCGCGATCACGGCGCGCCTTGTAGATTTCTGTTTCGAACACATCCGCCCGATTGTTCGTCTGATCCTCGTAAGAGTTCAGCGAAGGCATTTTCCTGTTTGAACTGTCATAGCTGTGGCCTTCGGGAATAAAGCGCTTTCCGATCATATCAATCGGTTGAGTCGACTGCGAATATACCAGGCTGCTTGAGCCTGTGATAAGGGCTGCCCCCAAGATTGCTGCTTTCACAATTGTCGTCATCTGTCCTGCCTTACCCGCTTGGCTGTACCCCGATTCAAAAGGGATCTAAAATCGCCACACCGTCCTCTTTGATCTATCAATACACGTATTTGTGGCGGAGCACACTTAACAAATGCACAATTTCGCAAGAAATTGATAACCATAAATGTGGAATCGGGCCAGAGCGCCTTGATTTTCAGGATTGGTCGCAAAGAAAACGCCGCAACGGTTTGGAAAACCGATGCGGCGTCTGAACCTGACAGTTAAAAATGGCCGTGTCCGAGACCTGACTGGGGTCTTGCAGGTTTTAGTGGCCGTACTGCCGAACGCATTTGCGATATGCCCGCCAGTGGCTGCGCAGTCCGGTATCCAGGGCCCGGTTTTTCAGCCACTTGCAATCGTAGTAGGCGAAATCTTCACTGGCATCTGCCGGACCAAGCTCTACGTGGCTGTGGCCGCCATACGCGCTTTGGTGAGAACCGTAGTAGTTGCCGCCGGCAAATGCCGTACCTGAAACTGCGGCAAGAGATGCTGCTGCAACAATGGCTGCGGTGATCATTGGCTTGATGGTCATTGGTCTAATCCTCTTGGTGCCGAGCGTTAGTGCCCTTGTTGATTTGTGTTGTGTGGGGAAACCTACAGACTGTCACAACCCCGTGATGTGCAGTTGATCACATGACGGATTGCCAGCCCGGTACTCGTGGTTTTTCAATGCCGGACCCGCCTGAACCGGTTATCGGAGACCCAGATCATGTTCGTTTATCTGAAACTCGTCCTGAGCATCGCGTTGAGCATGCTGGTGTTGCCTTTGGCCGGTAATGCGCAATCGGTTGAGATTGTTGCCCTGGGTGCCAGCAATACCTGGGGAAAGGGGGTGCGACGTGACGAGGCTTATCCCAAGCATCTAGAACGCATGCTGAGAGCGAAAGGGGTCGCTGCACGGGTTCGCAACGCTGGTGTTAACGGCAACACGACGGGCCAGATGCTGAAGCGGGTGACAGCGAGTGTCTCACAACGCACCAGGCTTGTCGTCCTGCAACCAGGCGGCAATGATCGGCGCAGAGGCATTTCCCGCGGTGTCCGCAAAAACAACATCCGGCGGATCAAACGTTATTTGCGAAATCGCGGCATCGCCGTGGTGATGTTGCGCAACCGGCTGATCCGCAGTGTCGCAAAAAGACACCGGCGTCCAGACGGGCAGCACTTCAGGTACGACGGATACCGGGCCCTGGCCGCCCGCCTGGTGCCGCGGGTTCTGGCGAAACTGAAGCGCTAGAGCTTGTCGGGCAGTTAGGGTCATTGAGAAATCGCGATCTCGACTGCTCGGACGATCCGGTCCAGGTCCATCGATGCAAAGTCGCAGCGCTGGTGCAATTCCACACTGGCCTCGGTGCGGGCAGTGCCAAGCAACTCGGCCACCTGCTCGGGCAGGTAGGGCACATGTATGAACCCGCACGCCACGGGTTCGCGATGTTGTTCCGCTGCCTGCAGGAAACTGTACAGGCAGACATTGCACAGATAGGTGCCGGCCGTGGCAGACAGGCAGGCCGGAATGCCAGCCTCCAGGATGGCACGTTCCATGGCGCGGACTGGCAGGGTTGCCATCAGGGCCGCTGAACCATCGCGGCGCACCTGTTCATCAACTGCGAGAACACCATCATTGTCGGGAATTCCGAAGTCGGCAATGTTCACGCCGATGCGCTCGATGCGGATCATGCTTTCGCCCGGCCAAAGGCCGAGGCTGATAACCTTTGACGGATTGAACTCGTCGATGAGTTCGGCTGCGATTTCCGGGAACCGGTCAAATGCAACCGGAAGGCCGCGGCCCACTACCGTTTGGTTCTCAATGGTACGGCCGTCCAGTTGTTTCATGACTTCAAATGCCGGGTTCGTGCCGCGTCCGCCGTAGGGTTCGAAACCGGTAATGAGAACTGGACGATTTGCCATTGGAGTGTTGCCTTCGCAGATGAGAATTCAGGGTCACTTCGATGAATTCTAGGGGCCAGGACGGGTGGTGTCATCCATTCCACTTGACGGCCACCGGAAAGCCGCGGAACAGTGGGATGAATGCAGTCGTTATCAAGAAGCCGGGCTGTGATTTGACAGGACAGCGAGAGATCACATGAAACTCGACCAACGCGATGTGTTGCTGGTGATCGATGTGCAGAATGATTTTTGCCCTGGTGGCGCTCTGGAAGTGCCGCGCGGTGACGAAGTGGTGCCTGTCATCAACGACCTGATATCGTGCTTTGAACATGTCATTCTCACGCAGGACTGGCACCCGCAGGGGCACAGTTCGTTTGCCAGTGTTCACCCGGGTGGGGAACCGTTCAGCGAAGTTTCCATGGACTATGGTCCACAAACACTGTGGCCGGATCACTGCCTGCAAGGCAGCAAGGGCGCCGACTTTCACAACAAGCTGTCCTGGACCAGGGCAGAGATGGTTATACGCAAGGGCTTTCGCCCGGCCATAGACAGCTACTCGGCATTTTTCGAGAACGACAAAACCACACCGACCGGCCTGAGCGGCTACTTGCGCGAACGTGGTATGACGCGAGTATTCTGTGCCGGGCTGGCATTTGACTTTTGTGTTCGTTTCTCGGCGGAAGATGCCCGGCGCCAGCAGTTTGAAACCTTTGTGATTGAGGACGCCTGCCGGGCAATCGACATGCAGGACAGTGTTACAGCGACAACGGACAGCTTCCTGCAAGTCGGTGTGGAATTGATCAATTCAGTGGATGTTCGTTAGCCTGCTGTTTCGGTCTGCAATACGACTGGCACGCTACAGGCTGTTGTGGGTGCCATCGCATAATGGCTGGCCGGCGGTTTGCTTGCAGGCACAGAAGAACTTTCTGCCTGACCCGTCCGCAGTCCATTTGACAGGTTGCAATCCGGTGCCTTCGTGACTGCCGTCGCAGAAGGGCTGTTTCTTGGATCGTCCGCAGGCGCACCAGAAATAGTTCTTGCCGGCCTCCACTTCGACTGCAATTGGCGCCTTGTCGGCAATAACTGGATCGGTCATGGGACACCTCGGTTCGGGTTTCGTAAGCTTGCTGCTTTTACGTATAGCAGAAATGCCGGTGGAGCGGAAAACAACCAATTGTACAATGCACGCACTCTAGTCCTGGCGTGCCCGTTGGGCCTCGGCAATCTGTTCGGGGCTCATTTGTGACAGCAGGTACTGGAGGCGGAACTTGGCCTCGTACCCGCCCTTTGTCGCGGCGAGGCTCAGCCACATGTGCGCTTTGACCAGGTCAACGGAAACGCCCTTGCCGCGGGCATAGGCATCACCAAGGTGTATCTGTGCCTCGCTGTTTCCCTGGCCGGCTGATTTTTCGAACCAGTACAGGGCCTGGGAAAAATTTTGAAG
>JBPCVV010000084.1:0-20923 GCA_051010195.1 Anderseniella sp.
TTGACCGCCAGGCCGCCGAGGCTGGTTTCCTTGTACTTTTCCGACATGTCCTGGCCGGTTTGGCGCATGGCTTCGATGCAGTTGTCCAGCGGCATGAAATGCTGGCCATCGCCATGCAGCGCCAGGGATGCAGCTGATACCGCCTTGATGGCGCCCAGTCCATTGCGCTCTATGCAAGGTACCTGGACCAGGCCGGCAACCGGATCGCAACTCATGCCGAGATGGTGTTCCAGGGCAATTTCAGCAGCATTTTCTACCTGCTCATTGGTGCCGCCCAGCGCTGCGCAAAGCCCGGCCGCAGCCATGGCAGCCGCCGAGCCAACCTCGCCCTGACAGCCTACTTCAGCGCCGGAAATGGAGGCATTGTGCTTGATCAGGCCGCCGATGGCCGCCGCAGTCAGCAGAAAGGTGCGCAGACCTTTGTCGGTGGAGCCAATGCAGTGATCGCGGTAATAGCGCATCACAGCCGGCACGACACCAGCAGCACCATTGGTCGGTGATGTCACCACTTTGCCGCCGGCAGCGTTCTCCTCGTTGACGGCCATGGCGTAAACTGACATCCAGTCATTGGCCACATGAGGCTGCGCCATGTTGGAACCGCGCTGCTCAACCAGGCGTTCATGGATTTTTTTTGCGCGGCGGCGCACGTTGAGGCCACCCGGCAGAATACCGTCTTCGCGCAGGCCCCGGTCGATGCAGCCCGACATTGTTTTCCAGACCTCGTCCAGCCGCTCGTCCAGCTTGGCCGGGTCAATGTGCGCCTGCTCGTTGGCGCGCTTCATCTGGGCAATGGTCTTGCCATACTTTGCACCGAGCGCCAGCATCTCCTTCGCCGTTGAAAACGGGTAGCGGTAGCCGGCTTGCTTCTTTGCGGTTTTCAGGCCCGCCGGTGTACGATCCAGGTTTGCCAGTTCGTCAGCAGTCAGGATGAAACCGCCGCCGATGGAAAAATAGGTTTCTTCAAGCCGCAAGGCACCGGCGGCATCGAACGCTCGCAACACCATCCCGTTTGCATGGCCCTCAAGTGGAGGCCCATAGTCAAAGATCAGGTCTTCGTCGGAGTTGAATTTCAGCGGATCCAGGCCTTCGGGCTGCACGCTGCGGGTCTTTTCAACTTCTGCCAGGGCCAGTTCAGCGTCGTCCGGATCAATGGTGGCGGGTTCGAAGCCGCACAGGCCCAGAACAACGGCGCGATCGGTGGAATGCCCCTTGCCGGTAAAGGCCAGCGAACCGTGCAGCGTGCACTGAATGTGGGCCGGGGCACCGGAACCGGGAATGGGTGTCCGGCCGGAACGCAGGTCATCCAGAAATCGCGCAGCCGCCGTCATCGGCCCCATCGTATGCGACGACGACGGGCCCACGCCTATCTTGAAGATGTCAAATACCGACAGAAACATGGCGATCCGAGCTCCAAAGAAAGCGCTAGCAGTATCTGAAAACCATACTGGTGCAGTTCAATGCACGACACCACATCAGCGGATCACGGCACGTCCGGCACGAAAGCAGTCTAACCCGCCTTCGCATGCATGTGCTGTTTTCTCTCGCGAATCGCGTGCGTGGCCTCGTCCGAACCGTCGTGAAAGGTGCCGAACCAGCGGTCCCAGGGCATTTCCTGGTTGCCGTAATTGCACTCGAAAAACCGGTGATGCAATTGGTGATAGAAAGTGCCGAGTGCCAGCCGACGTTCGTCCTTTATCAGCAGATCTTCATATCCGGTGTGTGTCATGGACGCACCCAGCGCCTGGTAGTGCAGGTTGTAGATCACATGCACCGGGTGAGATGCCGCAACCAGGTGGATCATGACGGATGTGAAGTACAACAGGTGCTCAACCGGGTGCATGGACAGCCCCGACCAGGGGCCGATATTGACATTGCGATGATGCAGGGAATGAAAATGGCGATACAGGAACGGCACATGCAGAAACCGGTGCACCCAGTAAAAATGAAATGCCGACCAGATCGGCATCAGCACGAAAAAGCCAAGAAACCAGACCGGATTATCGGCAAGGCTTGTCATGGGCAGGTAGCCATTGGCCATCGCCCACAGCGTCAACACCTGAAACACCGTCCAGAACAGCACACCGCTGCCCAGCGACCAGAACATGTTGTCATGCACCTGGTTCCTGAACGCAAATGTCCGACTGTCCGCGGCCATATCGCGTCGGTCGAACTTCAGCTTGCTGCCCTGTCCGCGCCGGATGTAGAAATACCAGTGCAACGTTCCGGCAACGACCAGCATGAGACCCATGTTCACGAGCCAAGTCTGCACTATCCAGCCTATCGCTAACGTTTTTGCCCGCTCCAGATCGGGATACAGAAAATACCAGGCAGCCACTGCGATCAGAAGCAACAGCATGCGCTCGCTCAGCGACAGCCAGTTGCGCCGGAACCAGCGCGCCAGAAAGCGCACATCCGGCGGCCACCCGAAGATCGACTTGTCGGCAAGCGGCAGCGCAGGATGATAATTCCACTTGGCCGATGGGCCGGGCTTGCCGGCGCCGTCAGTGGGCATAATCGGAACTTTCCTGGTCGAGTATGGCTTTCAACTCGTTGAAATGACGATCCGCCTGACCGGGGTATTCCTCTATCTCGCATGCGGTTTTCTCCGCCACCTCATCAGACAGCACTTTCAGTTTGCGTCCGGTCCACAGGGCCTTGATGTAGGTTTCCGCGGCGCGCTCAAAATAATACATGCGGTTGAACGCATCGGCGACCGTTTCACCGATGACCATGATGCCGTGATTGCCCATGATCAGGACCTGTTTCGACGGGTCCGACAGTTTTTGACATGCGCGTTCGGCCTCTTCTTCGAATGCCAGGCCGCCATACTCATCATCGATCGCATAGCGATTGAAGAATATCGCGCAATTCTGGTCGATCGGCGGCAGGGACGGATCATCCAGGGTGGCCAGGACCGTCGCATGGATGGAATGCACGTGCATGGCCACGCGGGCATGCGGACACAGGCGGTGAATGGCGCCATGCAGCCCCCACGCGGTGGGATCCGGAGCATCTGGCCGCGTCATCGTATCGCTATCATTGGCATCCAGCAGCAGCAGGTCCGACGCCTTGATCCGGGCAAAATGCATCTGGTTGGGGTTCATCAGAAACTGCGTCCCGTCCTCGTTCACCGCGACGGAGAAATGGTTGGCAACCCCTTCATGCATGTTCAGCCGGGCGGTCCAGCGAAAAGCAGCAGCCAGGTCCACACGGATTTCGAAATGGTCAAGCTGGTTGGGACGCAATGGCGTGGCGGCAACAGTCATGAGCGTGTCTCCTTCACGATGTCACGACGAAGTCATGACGGGGTCATACGCCGCAGGATGTTGGAAATTTCACCGGCCCGCAATGAAAAATATCTGAATGCATAGGGTGGTTTTCAGTCGCCTTTTTCGGACAGGTGTTTAACCATCTGACGTGCATATCGCGCAGCAGCTTCACCCGCTGCCCGTCCGGTCGCAAAACAGGCCTGCAGCAGATAACCTCCGGTCGGCGCATCCCAGTCCAGCATTTCACCACACACAAACACGCCCGGCAGCTTTTTCATCATGAAATTTGCGTCTATCTCGCCTGAGGCAACGCCACCGGCAGACGAGATGGCCCTGTCGAGAGGCTGGATTGCAGTGACCCTCACCACAACGTCTTTCAGACTGCGGGCAAGCTCTTCGTCTGTCTGCAAAGTTGGCGTATCAACACAGTCGCGCCACACAGACATGGCCTGCGGCGACAGCCCCGCCGCCTTGCGCAGTCTGTTGGACAACGACTGTTTGCGCGGGACCTTTGCAAACCTTGCCGTGAGTTGCCCGACATCAAGATCGGGACGCAGATCAAGCCGCAACTTGCAATGATCTGCCACTGCAAGAGCACCCCGCAGTTCGCGTGAAACAGCGTAAACTGCACCACCCTCAAGTCCTGAACGGCTGATCATGGCCTCGCCACGAACTGTACGGCCTGCCACGGTAACAGCGATACGTTTCAGCGGTTGCCCGGCATGGCGGGTTTTGGTGACATCGGACCAGTTGCAGTTGACCCCGGCGTTGGAGGCAACAAGCGGTGAGACTTCAATGCCCTTGCCTGCCAGCACAGGCACCCAATTGCCGTCCGCACCCAGGCGTGGCCAGCTGGCGCCGCCAAGGGCCAGAACACAGGCGTCGGGATCGATCCTGGAACCGTCCGAAAAGCACAACGCACCGTCGTCATCCCACCCGCTCCAGAGCTTTCGCGTTTCAAGCGTGACACCCAGTTCACTCAGGTCTCGCAGCCATGCTCGCAACAGCGGCGATGCCTTGAAGCTTCTGGGAAACACCCGGCCTGACGATCCGACAAAGGTCTCCTCGCCGTAACGGTCAGCCCACAGGCGCACGTCACTGGGCGAAAACTGCCTGATCGCGGGGCCAAGCCACGCCGAAGCTTCATCGAAACGTGGCAGGAATTCATCGATGGTTTCCGAGTGTGTCAGGTTCAAGCCGCCCCTGCCGGCCATCAGAAACTTGCGGCCGACCGACGGCATGCGGTCAAAAACGGTAACCTGAAGCCCTGCCCGCACCATGGCCTCAGCCGCCATCAGGCCAGCAGGACCTGCACCGATCACCGCACCTGTTGCAGCGCGGCCAGTTTCAGATGGCATAACCGCGCTCAAAATACTCCTGCGCGAGCAACCGGTAAATCTCGACATCATGGGCGCGGTTGAGACCGGTCGACCCCGGCATCACCGTGCGCTGCATGGAAAACCCGAGCTTGCCGGCAATACGGGCAGAAGCAAGGTTCGGCGCCATGACCTTGCACCACACCTCGGTTGCATCGAGACGCTCAATGGCCATTGCGCACAATACTTCACCCATCATAGTGCCGGCACCAGTGTCCCAGACGCTCGGATCAACGCCCCAGCCGACCTCTGCTGCTCCGCCGCCGAGCAGCCAGATGAAACCGTCAGCAATCAGTTCTCCAGTTCCCGCATCAACCGCACACAATCTGAAATGCCGCCGGTTGCGCGACTTCTGCCGGGCCAGATGGCGCTTTAGAACAACGTCGATCTCTGCCACCGACTGCAGTTTTACAGCCAACCATCGGTTGTATTCCGGCCTGGTCATGAAGCGCGCCAGTGCTGCAGCATCGCCTGCCTGCCATTCGCGAAAGCTGAGGCCGGGCATCGACACTTGCGGCAGCAACAGTTCGGTTGACACGGTATCTTCCTCGCATGGCATATTGCGCCCAGACGGGCCTTGAGCTGTGAGTCTAACCGCTTCTGCCGGGTTGGTCGAGGCAACTTTGACCTTCATTGGCATGTCGCACAGATAGAGTAGCGATCGGTATCGGAAAACCACCGGAAATTGCACTCACGTACAAAGGTAACCTGGAAATGCCGAACAACGACGAACCATCATTCAGCAACAAGGCAGAGGCTTTTGAAAGCTTTGATGACACTCCCACCCATACGGTAGATACAGCAACTATCGGCGATGTCATCCAGCAGCGTTTCGGGCGCCGCGACGTGTTGAAGGGTGCTCTGGCGGTAACAACGGTTGCTTATCTGATGGGCGACGTCGCATCGGCCGTTTCAGCCACAAAGAGCCAGGCATCATCAGCGTTTGATTTTGGCGAGTTGCAGGCGGGAATTGACACAAACCACCACGTCGCGGACGGCTATGAGGCTGACATCGTGCTGCGCTGGGGAGACGGCCTGTTTGCCGATTCCGAACCATTTGATCCACATTCCCAGACGGCTGCCAGCCAGCATCGACAGTTTGGTTACAACAACGACTATATCGGCGTGTTCAAAATCCCCGGACGCCCGGACAATCTGCTGATGTGCGTCAACCATGAATACACAAGTCCGGAGGTCATGTTTGCAGGACTGACGGCTTCACCAAAGGATAACGACCTTGCCGAAATCACCGAACAGATGGTGGAAATCGAGATGGCCGCGCACGGTGTCAGCGTCATCGAACTGGAGCAGCGCAACGGCAAATGGCATGTCTTGACCACATCAGCCTATAACCGGCGCATATCCGCTGCCAACACCGAGATGTCGGTCGACGGTCCCGCCGCCGGCCACCGGCGGCTTCGAACCAGCGCCGATCCGTCCGGCAAACGCATTGTCGGAACTCTGAACAATTGTGCCGGCGGCACTACGCCCTGGGGCACCTATCTTGCGGCGGAAGAGAACTTTCACGGCTATTTCTGGACAGACGACATGGAGGAAAAGGACGGCAAGCAGGTGCGCCGCAGGTCCGGCCTCGGTGGTGATCAGGCCGGCAGCTACGACAGATACGGGGTTCCGGCCAACTGGTACAACTGGGGGAAATACCAGCCCCGTTTCAATGTGGACAAGGAACCCAATGAACCGAACCGGTTCGGCTGGGTGGTTGAGATTGATCCGTTCGATGCGTCCTCCACCCCGGTAAAGCACACCGCTCTGGGCAGGTTCAGGCATGAAGGCTGTGAGTGCATATTGAACGGCGATGGACGCGCCGTCATCTATTCCGGTGACGATGCGCGATTTGAATATGTCTACCGTTTCGTGTCCGCAGCGAAAATGTCCGATGACCGGGACGCCAACAAGACCCTGTTGTCAGAAGGAACGCTCTCGGTTGCTCGTTTCAATCCGAACGGAACCGTGGACTGGCTGCCGCTCGTTTACGGGCAAGGTCCACTGGTCCCCGAAAACGGATGGGAGAGCCAGGCCCAGGTACTGATCGATGCCCGGCTTGCGGCAAAGGCGCTGGATGCAACACCGATGGACCGCCCGGAAGATGTTCAGCCGGACGAACAAAGCGGCAAGATCTATGTCGCGCTGACCAACAATCACAAGCGCAAGGACGACCAGATCGACGAGGCCAATCCGCGAGCCGAAAATCACTTTGGTCACATTATCGAAATGTCCGCGCCTGGACACGACCATGCTGCAGACCGGTTCAACTGGCAGATACTCGTCAGGTGCGGTGATCCGGCAGTCGCTGAAGTTGGCGCCTTGTGGAACCCGGCCACTTCTGCGAATGGCTGGTTTGCTTCTCCGGACAACTGCACCATCGACGGAGACGGCCGGCTCTGGGTTGCAACCGATCAGGGCAAACACTGGAACAAGACAGGCAAGGCGGATGGATTATATGCGGTTGATACGGCAGGCGAAGCTCGCGGTGCATCGAAACTCTTTTTCAGGGTGCCGGTAGGCGCGGAAATGTGCGGACCTTGCTTTACCGCAGATTACGAAACGGTCTTTTTGCCCGTACAACACCCCGGCACGGACGGCACAAAGAAATTCGCCGGATTTGAAAGGGCCTCAACATTCGAAGACCCGGCCACCCGATGGCCAGACTTTACCGACGGCATGCCACCGCGCCCATCTATCGTTGCGGTGCGTAAAAATGCGGGCGGACGGATCGGCGGGTAAAGCCATATCTGCGGAAAAAATTCCACAATCCAAGGCTGTTGCGGCAATCAGAATACCGCGGCGGTCTCTCGGTCAGTTTGATGCAGGAGCAACGTTTTGCTGAGAAGCAAAGGCGCGTTCGATGGCGACTTTCAGTTGCAGCAGTCCCCTGCCGCGGCTGTCGCCCGGCGGCAACATCAGGTAAGCGGCATTTACGTCTTTCATCGCTTCGGGGAGCTTGTTTGTCCGGTAGTATGTCGTCGCCCGGTTGACGAAGGCATTGTAGTGATTTGGATCAAGCTCGATGGCGTCGTCAAAAAATTTCAATGCAATATCATAGTTCGCGAGCATGAAATGATTTTTGCCCATCAGGTTTAACGGAATTGAATTTTTCGAATCCAGCTTTATTGCCTCTGCAAGATCCAGCATTGCCTTGTCGTAATCGCGCTTGTTGAAGAGTGCCCGGGCCCGAGCGATGAATATGGCCGGATCTGCCTTTTCATTGTCCAGCGCAGTGGTCAAGTCGACGATGGCGTTGTCGAGTTGGCCCAACTGACCATATGTCACGCCACGTGCCGTGTGCGCATCGACCAGTTGCTTGCCGGTCAACCCGGACTCAATTGCGCGGGTACACGATCCAATGCGTTCAAGCGCAGGCGTTCTGCCCAAACAGCTCTCAATATCGCTCGCTGCCTTCGCCGGCGACACAGATATCAGTACTGACACGATCAGTCCTGCGAAAAGACCCGATCTCAACGACACATTTCTCACCAACACGCTATCCTCTACGCCATCATGGATTTCACCGGCAACCCGTGATACCGGCAAGTGACAATACACTGCACACCACGTTCTCATGCGGTTTATTTGCGGAGAAACTTGGGCAGTGAACACATTTGCAATGCTAAACGCTCGCAGAGCAAGAAAAAAGGCCGGACTTTCGTTGTCCAGCCTTCCTCACAGCGATGTCGGAATGGGGTGAATACCAACTCATTTAGCCCGAGATTTCCGTGCAGGCCGTTATTTCAACGCCTGCGCCTTGCGGACAGCAAAATCTGCCTTGATCTGACGCAGGTGGTCTGAACCAAGCAGGTGTCCCGCCTCGACCTCCAGGCGGTGGATTGCACGCGCCTCGCTGTTCAGCAAAACGCGGGTCATGAGCCGGGCGAAAAAGCCCTGCTTGGACTCAACGACACGATCCGCTGAATGAAACTGATTGAGATGAGCTGTAGCAGCCATGATCTTCTCCGTCTTTGTTTGCAATGACATCCACAATCGGGTGCCTTGTTGCAATTCTTATAAGTGAAGATCGTGACAACTTTGCTGCGTCGCAATATAAAATGCTGCAATGCAGCAATGCCTGCCGTGCATGACTCTCGTAAAGACAGTTCGGGATCCTAAAACTGCGGTTCCAGCACAATAATGGTGGGGTTTGCCGGCAAATTGCTCACCGACAAGGTAATCGACTGTTCCTGATTGCGCCGAATGGTGAAATCGTTGCTGAGATTGGCGACGAACTGCGAAAGCGAGTAGTCACCAAATGCGTGCATCGGCAGAATCACACGCGATCTGAGTTGCTTGATAACCCCTGCCATCTTGTCGATTGGCAGTGTCCAGCTTCCGTCCACCGGCACCATCACGACATCAAGCCGTCCGATCCAGCCCAGATGCCCTGCCCCCAATTCGTGGTGCAGATGACCGAGATGACCAATGCACAGGCCGGAAATCTCGAAGATGAAAATCGAATTGGCATCCTTTTCCGGTGCCTGCCAGCCGCGAATGTCCGTTGTGACATTGCGGATCAACACATCGTCCACTTCAAGATTGTGGTTACTGCGCCCGCCTTCGGGATTCCATCCACGCAGGACATATTCGATCCCCGGATCAGGTGAATCGGTATAATGGGTCTCGTGCGCCTTGTTCATAGTGACCACACGCGGGATGCCCCGCCGGCCGGTCCAGCCGGCATAGTCGGTGGCTATCGTCACCCCACCCGGACTCTCGATCCAGAATGTCGAATGGCTGATAAAGCTGATGCGTACCATGCCGGCTGCGGGCGCGCCTTGAACCTGCTTCAAATTGACAAAACGGGCCTCCGGAAGGTTCTGCGCGATGGCAAGGCAGTTGCTGGGCGCACGAGCGGCATTATCACTCTGGGCGAGGTTAATTCCGGCAGCAGCCCATGCGGATACGGCCAGCAACGCGGCGGCACCGCATAACGCGCTGCAAAACCGGAACATATGTCTCACCGAATAGAGCCTCCAGCAATTGCCGCAGGTCCGGCAGGTACTCGCCGGTTACGGCTTAGTGAGTTCAATCTTCGCCTTTTCGCGAAGCTCCTTGACTATGGTCTGCAACTTGTCAGCCTGTAAACTGACGCGAATACGCTCCGCGACATCTTTCAATTCAGGAAACGCCTGCTCGCGCTCATCAACCTTCTTTATGACGTGAAAGCCGAACTGGGTCTGTACGGGCTCCTTGGTGTAAGTTCCCTTTTCCATAGGGAACACAGCGGCTTCAAAAGCGGGCACCATACGACCGGTGCCGAAGAATCCCAGGTCACCGCCGCGTGGGCCCGACGGACCGGTTGATTTTGCCTTGGCGAGCTCGGCAAAGTCAGCACCCTTGTCAAGTTCTGCGATCACGGCCTCTGCTTCAGCCTTGGTCTTCAGCAGGATGTGGCTGGCCTGAACTTCTTTCTTGCCTGCCACCTGTTTTTTCGCTTCGTCATAGCGCGCCTGAATATCGGCATCGCTGACAAGTTCGGCTGACCGCTTGCGCACAAATGCTTCGCGCAGCGCCTGCACTTCCAGCCAGGACATCTGACGCTTGTACTCGTCCGTTTCGGCAACGCCTTCCTTGCGTGCCGCATCGGCCAGCAAATGGGACTCAACCAGGATGTTGACGATGAAGGCCTGCTGCTCGTCCGGCGCAACCTGGTTCAGCGCGTCGCCAAGCGACTTTCTGGCAAATTCCACGTCCTGGGTTGTGATCACGTGACCATCGACGGTCGCCAGCGTTTTTGCGTCCTGCGCATGAACGGTAGACGCGCCGACAAACATCAGCGCAGCAGCGCCTGCAACCCCTGCACGCAAAAATACGGAAAAAGACATCAAACTTTCCTTTTAATAACAAGAACCCTGAATTGGCGCGGACCATGCCCGGACTGGAACAGCATTACAATTAAAGAATATGTCATGTGCATGGTCGTTTGGAATCATGCTTACCGGCCTTGTACGCAATTCCCTGAGCCACCGGATTGCTGAATTTGCCCCGGATTTTCACACAGGGCTCACCGTTTCCGCCATATCATCACCTGACATCTGCACAGGAGCGTAGGCTGAGGAACACCACGTCCTTGGCGATAATCTCGCACTGCATTTCGAGTTTCCGGGCGACAACAGCAAATGTCTGTTCCCGGTAGAACACCACATGTGTCGGATCATGCCGGTATCGCCAGGTCTCGAACCTGGCGTCATCGGTCTGGAAAATAGTCATGACAGCCAGCAGCCCGCCCGGCCTCAGCAATCCGGCCAAACGTTTGAACTCGACAGATGGCCGGTGAAAATGCTCTGCCGTCTCGGTGCAGGTGACAAAGTCATAGGTTTGCATCAGTGCAGACCTGTCATTGGCGAAAAACGGATCAAAGACCGCCATTTCATGGCCGGCGTCGCGCATCATGTGGGCCAGCGCCGGTGCCGGCCCACAGCCGTAATCCAGGCCTGATGATGCCGGTTCGAGACGTGCCAGAAGCGGCCCCGCCAGCTTCGAAAGGTATGTCCTGTACCCGGCATCATCGACATCATTTTCGTGGGTGAGGTAGTGGGCGTGTTCTGCTGCGGGCGCGGGCAAACAGGACGGATCCAGGAACGAAGCCTGACACTCTCTGCAGCGATGATACGTCTTGTTGTGCCGGTCCACCAGCAACACGCGCGTACCGTCACTCCCGCACACCGGACAGGTCAGCGTAACCACTCGGCATACTCCGGAACACGGGGTTTCATGTCTTCGTAAATCCAGACCATGCGGTCCATCTGCCACAACTTGCCGGTTATCGTGACCGCCAGCCCGAGCATCACAGCCCAGGGGTTCAACGCCCACAATCCCCAGATCAGCGGCACAAGGCCTGACCCGGCGAGTATGCCAAGACAAAACGCCATACGTGCATGATGATCCGGTATCGGGTGAACACCGGCGTTCAGCCAAACGCGTTCTCCGAAAGTGACCTTCGACATCCAGTTGTCGGTGGAAACGGGCGTGGAAAACGCACGCGGGTTCCAGTACGTCCAGACAATCAGGGCCAGGATGGGCACCATGCACCACCAGCCGATCCAAACACGCGACCAGATGCTGAACGCCAGCAGCGGCAGAATGGGCAGCCGGGTCCAGCCCGACCATGGGTTCGCGTGCCGGGCCCAGGTCGCATCGTCCATTGCCATGAGGCGTTCAAGCTGATGGGCAATCTTCATATCTGCTCATATGAGGCAGGCGAGCACTGAATATCAAGCAGCTGAAGACTTGTGTGCAGCCCTGGCACGACGGTCATTCACCACCGTAATCCGGTTCATGCAGCGATAATGCGGCATATAATCGGCAACCGCATAGTGCTGGGTGCAGCGATTGTCCCACATGGCCACGGACCCAGCCTGCCATTTGAAGCGAACCTGAAATTCAGGCCGGTCGATATGGTCCAAGAGATAGGTTAAAAGGCGATTGCTGGCGCGCATTGTCATGCCGACAATCTGTTGTGTGAAGCTCTCGTTCACATACAGGAACTTGCGCCCGGTAACCGGATGCACCTGTACCACATTGTGCAATGCGCTGCCAAACCGCTGCATGGCGGCATTGAGCCGGTTTGTATCGGTCTCCCCGACGGTAAAACTGTTGCGGAAATCTCCCATCTCATGAATTGCCACCTTGTCTGCGAGATGTACTTTCATGCCATCGTCAAGCGCGTCGTAGGCCGCATACATGCTGGACCAGATGGTATCGCCACCGGTTGGCGGCACATCTCGGGCAACGAGAATTGAGGCAAACGGCGGGTTTTTCTTGAATGTCAGGTCGGTGTGCCAGCCATCCGTATCGGGTGGATTGCTCGCATCATTTGCCAGCATCACAATGCGCTCGAAGCCCGGCACGTGGGCGTATACTGGATGAGGCTCATCCAGTTCACCGAAAGACTGGGCAAACGCCAAATGCTGTTGCGGTGCAATATCCTGATCCCGAAAAAACACCACCAGATGATCAAGCAATGCCTGATAGACGCGGTCGAGTGTTGCATCCGCCAAAGGCCCCTTCAGGTCGACGCCGGAAATCTCCGCGCCTACAGCGCTAGTCAACGGCAAAACGGTTAATTCACGATCGGTCAACGCTCTGTCCTTTTGTGAATGCTGTCCGCTTGTCTCGCAGAAACAGGTGCCGCAAGTTCGACCTTGACGGTGTTCGGCTGGAAGGTCCGTTCATAGGCATCATCAATGTTGCGCCGCATGAACGGATGTTCGACCGGTTCACGGCGCCGCAGGAGCCAGTGCCAGGCGACCTGAATGTAACCGCCCGGATAGTGGTAACCGCCGTTGCCGCGCAGGGTTTCGGACCGGTGACGGCGCCAGATGGCCGGCAATTCGGACCATGGCACGCAGGGGTGGTCATGGTGGACAGCATGATAGTTGTTGTTGAGAAACAACACCCGCATCAACAGCCCAGCCTCTATCACCGCGGTGCGTTCCGCAACGGTTTCGACGGCGCGGTGTTCAATGAAGGTCCGGATCATCAGGAGCGACATGCCGGGATAGGCGACAAACAACCCGTACACCCATAACGGAATATCCAGCCAGACCAGCAGCGCAATGACCGGGACCAGCCCTACCAGATGCAGGACATAGGCCCGGATCACGTCCATGTCGCCGCCACGCGCCAGTTTCAGGTCATTGCGCCAGAATGCATACAGGGCCAATGCAGGGCCGATCAGGATACGGCCTGCAAGTGTACTGTTTATATTCAGCAGTGCCTGCATCACCGGACTGGTGCGGTGCCAGTCATGGCGGCTGAGAAACCAGCTTTCAGGATCGTCATATGGGTCCGTCAGCATGACGTTGTTGTGGTGACGCAAATGGGTGTCGCGAAACCGCCGGTATGGCACAAACAGCCCAACCGCCGGAAGCACCAAAAGCTCATTGAGTGCGCCGGACCTGGTCGGGTGGCCGTGCAATGCCTCATGCTGAAGTGAAGAGTGAAACGTGGCCATCAAGGTGGCCGGAACAACCCAGAACCATCCCAGCACATCGTGCCAGATGATTGCAGAAAGCCAGATTGTGTAACAGACAGCCAGCGCAACCCAGGTGGGCCATTCGCGAACTGTCCTGGTGGTCCCCAGCACCGACATCTCAATGACAATCCAAAAACCCGCACCGCCGTTGACCCGGCTGCTCGTACGCACCGATGACAATACCTCAATTCGTCACAATTGTCACCAAAATGTCAGGAAGTCACCACACTTAGATACTCAACTCGACAGCACTCAGATATCGAGTTCGACATCATCAACGAACTGGGCGCGCTCGGTGATGAAATTGAAGCGGTCCTCGGGCTTGTTGCCCATCAGTTGCTTGACCACTCGAGCGGTTAACTCGGCTTCACTTTGAGCCATCTGAACCTGTAGCAAGGTACGCTTGCCCGGTGTCATGGTGGTTTCCTTGAGCTGTGCCGGGAGCATCTCGCCGAGGCCCTTGAACCGTGAAATCTCCACCTTGCCGCGCCCGGTAAACTCACTCGCCATCAATTCATCCTTGTGGCCATCGTCGCGGGCATAGGCTGATTTTGTGCCCTGCACCAGCCGGTACAGTGGCGGCACTGCCAGATACAAATGCCCCTGCTCTATCAGCGCCGGTGTCAGCCGGAAGAAAAACGTAATCAGCAATGAGGCTATGTGGGCACCGTCAACGTCGGCGTCGGTCATGATGATGACCTTCTCGTAGCGCAGGTCATCTTCGCGGTACTTGTCGCCGGTTCCACATCCCAGTGCCTGCAGCAGGTCACCCAGTTGCTGGTTGGCATTCAGCTTGTCGCGGGTGGCGGATGCCACATTGAGGATCTTGCCGCGCAAAGGCAGGATGGCCTGGGTCTTGCGGTTGCGGGCCTGCTTGGCGGACCCGCCGGCGGAATCACCTTCGACGATGAACAATTCGGAGCCTTCCCGACCGGAAGACGAACAGTCAGCCAGCTTGCCAGGCAGGCGCAGTTTGCGGACCGCGGTCTTGCGGCCCACATCACGTTCAGCGCGGCGGCGCAAGCGCTCCTCGGCGCGCTCCAACACCCAGTCCAGCAGCTTGTCCGCCTGGGCGGGATGGCCGGTCAGCCAATGATCAAAATGATCAGATATCGCCTTGTCAACAATGCGCGACGCTTCGGCGGTGGCAAGTTTCTCTTTGGTCTGGCCCTGGAACTCCGGTTCGCGGATGAATACCGACAGCATGATGCCCGCTGATGACATCACGTCTTCCGTGGTGATCACCGACCCGCGCTTGTTGCCGGACAATTCGGCGTAATTTTTCAGAGACCGGCTCAGGGCAAAACGAAGCCCCTGTTCATGTGTCCCGCCCTCGGCCGTGGGCACCGTGTTGCAGTAGGACGAGACAAACCCATCGGCACCACCAAACCAGGCAACCGCCCATTCAACGGAACCGTGGCCACCTTCCTTTTTCACCTTGCCGGCAAAAATCTCGTCCGCCACCCGTGGGCGGCCATGAATGGCCTCTTCCAGATAGTCCTTCAGCCCGCCGGGAAAGTGCAGAACGGTTTTCTGCGGCGTATCATCCTTGTCCGTCAGGTGGACCGGGTCGACGGACCAGCGAATTTCGACGCCGCCAAACAGATAGGCCTTTGAGCGGGCCATTTTGAACAATCTTGCCGGTTTGAACTTGGCGCCCTTGCCGAAAATCTGCTCATCAGGCTTGAACCGCACCCGGGTACCGCGCCGGTTGTGAACCTTGCCTTCGTTGGAAATCGGCCCTTCGGCGTGGCCGCGCGAATAGACCTGGCGGTACAGTGTCTGATTGCGGGCAACTTCAACCTCCAGCACTTCGGCCAGCGCATTGACGACCGATACGCCTACACCATGCAGCCCGCCGGATGTCTCATAGACCTTGGAGTCGAACTTGCCGCCAGCATGCAGGGTCGTCAGGATGATCTCCAGGGCGGACTTGTCTTTGAATTTCGGATGCGGGTCGATGGGGATACCGCGGCCATTGTCTGAGACACACAGAAACCCGTCGGCATCATACTCGACGTCGATAAAGGTGGCGTGTCCGGCAACCGCTTCGTCCATGGAATTGTCGATGACTTCGGCAAACAGGTGATGCAATGCCTTTTCATCGGTGCCACCAATGTACATGCCCGGACGGCGGCGGACCGGCTCCAGGCCCTCCAGCACCTCGATGTCTGCCGCGGTATAACCGGCCTCGGCCGCCGGGTGCCTTGGCTTTTTTCCAGACGAACCGGAAGATGCAGCAGGTACCGGCTTTGCAGCGGCAGGTGTGGCGTCGGCATTGCCAAACAGGTCAAGTGACTTGGACATTCGTATTCCGGTTGTTCATCAATAGCATGGCGAATCAGGTATGTGCAGTATGGCATGTGCACTGCATCAAATGCGAGTTTACCCGACAAAAAGGCCACAAATTAGAATGCCGGAACCCGGCACTGGCCGAAGCTTGGCACGGATCAGGCCAAAACTGCGCGCTTCAGCGCCAGAACCTTGGCAGCAATTCGAGGGTCTCAGACAGGCTCACGGCCAGGTCCACGGCCGCGCTTCGCCTGACCCCCCAATCATCGGCGGCCACCATCCGATCATGCCCGGTCATCCGCGCCTCATCGAGATCATTTATGGTGCCCAGGGCCGTTTGCAGTGCCTTGCAGGTCTTGCGCCAGGGTGCAATGTCCCTCTTGGCGAACAAGGACCTGGTGAATTCAAGCCAGTATCTCAGCCGTTTCAGATCCTTGCGATAGGTGTGGTAGTCACCGGTTGTCTCCAATACCTGCTCGAGATTTCCCGTCCGGCTCAGATTTTGTACAGATCGCTCGATGATGCCCGGTACTATGCACAGGCAGGGCTGATCAAGCACTTGCGTATCACGCTTTCGCCAACCTCCTGACTGCATCAGTTTGTCAAAATCGTCGAGGAAGCCGACCAAACTGGCGCTCGACACTTGCGCCTGCGCATCGCCAACCATCGCCGCGCGCTCACGACCGCCATCGCGTGTCTCGATACCGGCTGCGGCCTGCCATTCTGCGACCACGTCGTGCTGGCGCAGCCGATGCAGGATCGACATGGCCAGCTTCAACTTCATTGCCAGCCACTTGCGTGTATCGGGTAACACCCAGGGCCTGGTGCCCTGCAAGACTACCCGAAGGCGGCGTGCCGAAACCCGGGATTTATGCACTGACGCGGCACTGCCCGTAATCATGAAAACCTGCAGATTGTGCCGCAGATCGTCGATATTTGCTCTGGCAATCGCAGATACCATGTCGGCGCCTGTCACGGACAGGTCAAGCCGGATGCGGGTTGGTTTACGAGCCTGCAGTTCAGCTGGCGCCGACGCTACACGGTTGGGTGCCTGAAGCTGAAATGTCATACCTTGCACGCTTTCATCACAAGATCATTCACAAAAAACCTCGTGCAACTAACAAAACAACCCCGCACATTTGGGGCAATGTGCGGGGTTGCAGACTCTAGAGAAAACCTGAGGTCGAAGCGAGGGGGAGCTTCTGATACTCCAGGTATAAACCAAATGGGCTGGGGGATTAGCAGGGGATTTGGGGCCCGCCAGCACCGGTTTGATCATTCTCTTTTACACGTCACAAACGCTCAATATGAATCTCTGCGTTCTATCCGCGTCTACAGCGTGATCACTTTACACGAGCGATCTTCGCTATCAAGTCTCAAAAACTAACAATTTGTTAACCATTGGTCAAATCACGATTTATGTGAAAGCATTTGCCTGATTCGCGGATACAACAATCCGACATCTCTGATCAAAACAGACAGCCCCGCGGGAACCTTTAACCGCGCGGGGCTTCTTGGCTTGTTTGCCTTTACCCGGTCACGAGACCAGGCTTTTCATAATACGGGCACAAGTGCCCGGAAATTCAAAATTACTCATATGTCGGAATGGCTGAAATCAGGCTGCAAGGCCCAAGCGCAAGCGCTTCTTCCCTGTCTACTGATCACAGCAAAGGATGCTTAGGCGGAGTCATTTTTGTAGACCTCCTTGCTTGGCGGATACCAATATGGTGCACACGGATAAGGTGTCCGTCAAATCACGAATAATGTCAGCATCACTTACGTTTCATCCCAACCAATGGCGCATTGCATCATTTACCGCATCCGGGGCTTCGAGAGTGGACAGGTGTCCGCATCCGGAGATCAGCTCCAGCCTGGCGTTGGGAATTTGCTCCGCCATCTCCTGTGCACACTCCGGCGGCGTGATGACGTCCTCGCTGCCGGTCAGGACCAGCGCCGGGCATGAAATGTCCGGCAACCCAGCCAGATAGCTGGGCCGGTTGATCACCGCCATCATTTGCTGCCTGAACACCGCCACACCGGTGTCTCTTGCCATCTGCACAATCGTCTCACGCAAGTCTGGCTCAAGGGCTCTGCCGGCAGCGACCAGCCTGGTCAGCAGGACATCAAGGGTGATGTTCAGATAGCGCCCTTCATCCGCCATGCTGAGCAAGGCATGACGCGCGGCGAGTTCGTCGGCGGTATCCAGCCTGGCCTTGCCATCGAGCAGTGCCAGCCGGGACACCCGCTCCGGCGCAACGGACATAATTTCGAGCGCCAGATAAGCCCCCATCGACAGGCCGGCCAGCGCAAACCGTTCAGGCGCATCTGCCAGTATCCGGCCGGCAATTGCATGCATGGTATCTGCGCCGGTATGATCAGCGACAATAGTTTCACGATCACCGGAAAACGCCTTGATTTGCGGCGTGAAGAGGTCGCCAGTGCACATCAGGCCCGGTATCAGCAGCAAGGGCTCACGCATCCCAGCCATCCAGCATCAGTTGTGACAGTGCCATATAGTCATCACGCAGTGGTGTCGACTTTCGCCATGCCATGGCTACTGTCCGCGACGGCTGCGGGTCGGCAAAACGCAGCAGGCGGATGCGGCTGTCAGGCGCCTGTTCGCGTATGCACATTTCCGGCAACAGCGTTACGCCATGTCCGTTTGCGACCATCTGGACGATGGTGCTCAGCGAGGACGCGCCCATGGCACGCGACAGTTTCGACGTACCGATATTGCAATAGTTCAGTACCTGTTCGCGCAGGCAATGCCCCTCGCCCATCAGCAACAACCGGTCCTCGCCGATCATAGATGGAGTTGCCGTGACATCTGGCTGCAGCTCATCATCATCGCGTATGGCCAGCAAGAACCTGTCCACGAAAAGCTCGCACACCTCGATTTCCGGTGAATCGAGCGGCAAGGCGGCGACGATGACATCCAGCTTGCCGGCTTTCAATTCATCAACCAGGGTCTCGGTGACGGTTTCGCGCAGCCGCAGATCCACATCGGAGTAGCGATGCGACAACCTGGTCAGCATGGCCGGCAGCAGGTAAGGCGCAATGGAAGGGATCGCCCCCAGGCGCAATACCCCGCTCAGCGTACCGGTGCGCTCACGGGCAAAATCTTCCAGGTCGGAGACCGCCGACAGAATGGCCCTGGCACGATGCACGGCTTCAACGCCTTCTGCAGTGAGAGAGACATGCTTGGGCGACCTTTCCAGCAGCGCCAGGCCCCACCTCTGTTCCAGTTCCTTGATCTGCTGGGACAGCGCCGGTTGCGATACCGAACACTCTTGAGCCGCCTTGCCGAAATGGCTGTGCCGGGCGATGGCTTCCAGGTATCTGAGCTGGCGCAGCGTGGTCATGTTTAGATAATAACAGCTTATCGAATCGACCTGGCAACTCAATTCAAAGTTATTCGCCTTGGGACGAAAACAATCCCAGGGCGAGTACTCATAAATCAGCCCAGTATTCTACTATTCTCGCGATGCCCGCTTTCGAGGGGCAAACCGACATAGCTTGCTACAGCACCCATGTCTGTTTTGTGCCAGGAACGGACATTAATTGTGTCACCAAAACAGCTTCATCAACCTTGATAGCGTTTCCGAATTTGCACTGGGTCAATTGGGTAAGAAGTGGAATGGCACATCAGCTGGTATGGTATGGATGCCCAGATTGTAAGCCGCCGCAACTAGATGGAGGACATTACCAGCATCAACAACCCCTGGGTGATGACTTTTGTGCAGTTGCAATGTCTGGTTGGATTATTAGGATGACGATTATGTCTGATACACGCAGCGTTGTTCATACAGCGCCACTACCCGCAGAATATCTGGATGCAATTGTTGCGACTGGTCTTGCGGATGACATTGTCGACATCAATGCACTTGCTCCCCATCCATTTCGATACGCTGAAGGCCAGTTTCTGTGCCGACGTGGTGAAGCTTCTGAATGCTTGTGGATTGTTGTAACGGGTTCGGTCGCAGTGAAGGAGGATGAGCGAACCCTATTTGTTCGACAGCGCAATCAAGTTGTTGGCGAACAGAACCTGCTGGGGAACGGCCATAGTCGTATGTATGATCTGGTTGCCAACGAGAGCAATGTAGAGGTGCTGATAATAGAACGTCAGTCGATTGACAACCACCCAGATAAAGAACTGATCTGGCGGAACATTGCTCGTGTGATTTCGCTAAAATTGAAGAATGCCAGCGCGAAGATCTCTTCTTTAAGTCGCCAGTTAGAAGACGATACTCGCATCTTGCACGCCTATACCAACCAGTATGCCTTAAGCCGTCGTTTGCAATCTGGTGGAGATCATTTGAGCGATTATCAAGTGGACAAGGCAATTGTATGGTTTTCTGATATTGCCGACTTCAGCAAGTATGCACTGCAGCTCGCACCTGAGCGAACTGCAGATATTGTACAACGGTTTTTCAATGCTCAATCAGTTCCAATCGCTGCGCACGGTGGACATATAGATAAGTTCATTGGTGATGGCCTTATGGCGTTTTGGGTGCTGTCAAATAGTGGTGCCGACAGTCGGCAAGCATGTGTCGATACCTTGCGAGCGGCGGAAGAGGCAAAAGGGCTTGTCAGCGAAATCAAGATCGGCCGCGTTCCTCTTCGCCTGAGAGTAGGACTGCATATTGGGCTGGTTCTGAGTGGTGACTTTGGTTCTGCCGCGCGTCACCAGTTCACCCTAATTGGTCCTGAAGTCAACAAAGCGGCACGACTGGAACAGGCTCAAGTAACAGACGTGGTTGATGGTTCAACCGAGCTCGGTGATATCCGTCTCAGTAATGAGTTCTTCCAGCAACTGAGCCAGCCGATCCAGCGCCATTACAATAAAACCAGCAAAGCGGTTGCTAAGAATATCGGCGAAATCACTCTTCACAGTTAGGTAATGCGTTTTTGTCTAACGCGCGATAGCTGTTCTGGGTCAAAACTGGCCGGTTTGCCTTATTGCTGAAAACGGCAGCTTTACCCTCGATAACGGACCC
>JBPCVV010000085.1:0-11544 GCA_051010195.1 Anderseniella sp.
GCCGGATGGGCCATGGGACGGGACTCTTATCGACTACAATATCCGGGCTGAGCGCATGGGCTGGCTGCCGTCAGCTCCACAGCTGAAAACTAACCCGCTGGAAGTTGCGGCTGCAGCGGCCAAGGCGAAGAAGGACCCGAAGGACTATGTCGCTGAACAGTTGAAGACGGGCAAACTGCAGATGGCCTGCGAAGATCCTGACGATGAAGCCAACTGGCCGCGCAACCTGTTTGTGTGGCGCTCAAACCTGCTGGGTTCGTCCGGCAAGGGGCATGAGTATTTCCTCAAGCATCTGCTTGGCACGTCGCATGGTGTGATGGGCAAGGATCTCGGCGAAGAGGGCCGGGTGCGCACTACTGAAGCGCAATGGCATGACCAGGCGCCGGAAGGCAAGCTCGACCTGCTGGTGACGCTCGATTTCAGGATGTCGACAACTTGCGTCTATTCCGACATCGTTCTGCCGACGGCTACCTGGTATGAGAAGAACGATCTCAACACCTCCGACATGCATCCGTTCATCCACCCGCTGACCAGTGCCGCAGATCCGGCATGGGATGCACGCAGCGACTGGGATATTTTCAAGGGCCTGGCGGAGAAGTTTTCCGAAGTTTCTCCGGAAATTCTCGGTGTCGAGAAGGACGTGGTGCTTGTCCCCATCCTGCATGACACGCCGGGTGAACTTGCCCAGCCGCTGGATGTGAAGAACTGGAAGACCGGCGAGGTGGAGCCGGTTCCTGGCAAGACCATGCCGACGGTTGCCGTGGTCGAGCGCGACTATCCGAACCTGTACAAGCGCTTCACCGCACTCGGTCCGCTCATGGACAAGTTGGGCAATGGCGGCAAGGGTATCTCGTGGAACACCGAACACGAGGTTGAACTTCTCGGCCACCTGAACGGAGTTGTGACGGAAGAAGGTGTAACCCAGGGTCGTCCGCGCATCGACACCGATATCGATGCGACCGAGGTGATCCTGTCGCTTGCGCCGGAAACCAATGGCGAAGTGGCGGTCAAGGCCTGGGAGGCCCTGTCCAAGGCTACCGGGATCGAGCATGCCCATCTGGCTATCCCGAAGGAAGACGAGAAAATCCGCTTCCGGGATGTCGTCGCACAACCCAGAAAGATCATCTCGTCACCAACCTGGTCAGGCATTGAGAGCGAGAAGGTCTGCTACAATGCCGGTTACACGAATGTTCATGAACTGATCCCGTGGCGCACGCTGACCGGGCGCCAGCAGCTTTACCAGGATCACCTGTGGATGCGGGCCTTCGGCGAAGGGTTCTGCGTTTACCGGCCACCGATCGACACCAAGTCGATCAATCCGGTGATTGAAGCCAAGTCGAACGGCAAGCCCCAGGTCGTGCTCAACTTCATCACCCCGCACCAGAAGTGGGGCATTCACTCGACCTATTCAGACAACCTGATGATGCTGACGCTGAACCGGGGTGGTCCGGTGGTGTGGATATCGGAAACCGATGCCGCAAAAGCCCAGCTTGTCGACAATGACTGGGTCGAGGTGTTCAACAGCAACGGGGCGATATCAGCCCGTGTCGTCGTCTCCCAGCGCATGAAGGAAGGCACCATCTACATGTACCACGCGCAGGAGAAGATCGTGAACACGCCGGGGTCACAGGTGACCGGCCAGCGTGGCGGCATTCACAACTCGGTCACCCGCGCGATCACCAAGCCGACCCACATGATCGGCGGCTACGCCCAGCAATCCTACGGATTCAATTATTACGGCACGGTCGGGTCCAACCGCGACGAGTTCGTGGTGGTTCACAAGATGGACAAGGTCGACTGGATGGAAGGTCCGTATGTCGAACCGGCAACCCCCAAAGTGGAGGCAGCAGAATGAAAATCCGCGCTCAAATCGGCATGGTGCTGAATCTCGACAAATGCATCGGCTGTCACACCTGTTCGGTGACCTGCAAGAACGTCTGGACCAACCGCGAGGGTGTCGAATACGCCTGGTTCAACAATGTCGAGACCAAGCCAGGCGTCGGCTATCCCAAGCAATGGGAAAACCAGAAGAAGTGGAATGGTGGCTGGACCCGCAGGGCCAATGGCAGGATCGAACCCAAGATGGGCGCCAAATGGCGCATCCTGGCCAAGATTTTTGCCAATCCGGACCTGCCGGAGATCGATGACTATTACGAGCCGTTCGATTTCGACTATGGCCATCTGCAGACCGCCGGCGAAACCCAGGCGACGCCCACTGCACGGCCGCGTTCCCTGATCAGCGGCGAACGCATGCAGAAGATCGAATGGGGTCCCAACTGGGAGGAGATACTCGGCGGGGAGTTTTCCAGGCGGTCAGCCGACTACAACTTCGAGGGCATCGAGAAGGAAATCTACGGCGAGTTCGAAAATACCTTCATGATGTACCTGCCGCGATTGTGCGAGCATTGTCTCAATCCGACTTGCGTGGCGGCCTGCCCGTCGGGCGCCATCTACAAGCGTGAAGACGACGGCATTGTGCTGATCGACCAGGAGAAATGTCGTGGCTGGCGCATGTGCGTGTCGGGCTGCCCGTACAAGAAGATCTACTACAACTGGTCGTCGGGCAAATCGGAAAAATGCATTTTCTGTTATCCGCGCATCGAGGCCGGCCACCCGACGGTGTGCTCGGAAACCTGCGTGGGCCGCATCCGCTATCTCGGTGTCGTGCTTTATGACGCGGACCGGATTTCCGAAGCAGCATCCACCCAGGACGAGAAGAACCTCTACGAGGAACAACTGAAGGTGTTTCTCGATCCCAATGACCCGGCGGTCATCGAGCAGGCGCGCAAGGATGGTATTCCCGAGGCGTGGCTGGAGTCCGCGCAAAAATCACCGGTCTACAAAATGGCGATGGACTGGAAGGTGGCATTCCCGCTGCACCCGGAATACCGCACGCTTCCGATGGTCTGGTACATCCCTCCACTGTCGCCGCTGCAGTCTGCTGCCGAGGCCGGCAAGATCGGCATGGACGGTGCCATGCCCGATGTCCGCTCCCTGCGTATTCCGGTCCGGTATCTGGCCAACCTGTTGACCGCCGGCAAGGAGGCGCCTGTCGTATCCGCACTGGAACGGATGCTGGCCATGCGCGCCTATATGCGGGCCAAGACCGTGGACGGTGTCATTGATGAAGTGGTGGCTGAAAAGGTCGGCATGACCGGCCAGATGATCGAGGACATGTACCACGTTATGGCGATCGCCAATTACGAGGACCGTTTCGTCATCCCGACCAGTCACCGCGAGATCAGCGAAGACGCTTATGACGTCAGGGGATCGTGCGGGTTCTCGTTCGGCAATGGCTGTTCGAACGCCGAGACCGATACCGATCTGTTCGGCGGCAAGCGGACCCGGACGGTGCAGACCCCGACCGACATCTTCAAGGAGCGTGTGTAATGAATACGACCCTGAAAGTCCTGTCGCTGCTGCTGACCTATCCGTCAGCAGAGTTGCTGGAAGGCCTGCCGGAACTGAAGGCGGCTGTTGAAAAGGATGCAGCCCTCGGCGACCGGGAGCTGAAACTGGTCACCCGGCTGATCGACGATATTGCCAGGCTGGACCTGTACGATGCGCAGGAGCGCTATGTGTTCCTGTTTGACCGCACCCGCACGCTGTCGCTGCACCTGTTTGAACACGTGCACGGCGAAAGTCGCGACCGCGGGCAGGCGATGGTCGACCTGATGGCGATGTACGAGACGGACGGTTTCGAGATCGACGCCCGGGAACTCCCGGATTTCCTGCCGATGTTCCTGGAATACCTGTCAAACAAGCCGGCTGCGGAAGCATGCGAGCTGCTGGGCCAGACGGCACATATCGTCACCGTCCTGAAACAGCGGCTGCGCAAGCGCGGGTCCGTCTATGTCAATGCCTTCGTTGCGCTTGAGACCCTCGCCACGGGAAAGCCTGACAAAAAGCTGGTGCGCGAGCTTCTGGCTGTGCCGGAGGATGACCCGAACGACCTGGAAGCCCTTGACCGTATCTGGGAGGAAGAGGCGGTTACCTTCGGCGGCAATGCCGGAGAAGGCACCTGCGGAACCGACCGGATTCAGCGCCAGATGCGCGCCCAACAACGCAAACCGGGCAACGACCTGCCTGGCCAACCCACCCGTATCGGAGGCTGACATGTCCGGTTACTTCAACACTCTGCTGTTTACCGTTTATCCGTATGTGGCGCTGGCGATCATGATCATCGGTTCCATCCTGCGCTATGACCGCGAACCGTATTCCTGGCGTTCGGGGTCTTCACAGCTGCTGCGGCGCAAGCAGCTGATGTGGGGGTCGGTGTTGTTCCACGTCGGCATCCTGTTCCTGCTGCTCGGCCATACCGTCGGGCTTTTGACCCCGCATTCGGTGTATGAGCATTTCCTGTCCGCGGAGGCCAAGCAGTTGCTGGCGATCATTGCGGGATCGATTGCGGGCATCGTCTGCTTCGTCGGCCTGTGCCTGCTGATGCATCGCCGGTTCTTTGACCCGCGCATCCGTGTCACCTCGACATTTGCCGACAATGCTATCCTTGTCATCCTGTGGGTACAGCTGACGCTCGGGCTGATCACCGTGCCGTATTCGCTCCATCATGAAGACGCCGGTGTCATGCTGGCGCTGTCGGAGTGGGCCCAGCGTATCCTCACACTGCAGATTGACGGCACGGCCAGTCTCGTCGCGGCGCAAGCCTGGCCCTATCAGGCCCACATCCTGCTTGGGCTGACGATCTTCCTGATCTTCCCGTTCTCCAGGCTGGTGCACATGCTGTCGGTGCCGGTGCGGTATTTCTGGCGGCCCGGCTACCAGGTGGTGCGTGAACGCAACCGGCGCGGCACGTCGCGCCTGCCGGCGGAGTAACAGTCCATGACGTCCATCTATCAGAACCCGACCCTGCATATCCGTGAACCGGGCGAGAAGGAGAACTCTCAAGCCGGTTATGACGGGAATGTTGGACCTGACACCAAAGTGCCGCCCAAACCGGCCAGGGTGATCAGGGATGTCACGATCAACGGTGTGCTCGTAGCGGAGGCCGAGATCATGGCCGAAGCACAGAACCACCCGGCAGACACGCCCGGTGCCGCGCTGGCACAAGCTGCCCATGCACTGGCGGTGCGTGAACTGCTGCTGCAGGAGGCCGCCAGGTTAGGGGTGCAGGTTCCAGCTAAGGTCGGTGAGGGCAGTCGGGAGGAGGCCGCGGAAGACGCCGTCATAAGAACGCTGATCGAGCAGGAGGTTGATGTGCCCCAGGCCGGTGAGGAGGAGTGCCGGCGGATCTACACCGTGAACAAGCACCGGTTCTGTTCCGACACGATCTACGAGGCGCGCCACATCCTGTTTGCCGTTGAAAGCACGGATGCCAAGGTACGCGACGGGGTACGCGGCAAGGCTGCAAACCTTGCGGCACATCTGGCCAGGCATCCGGAAGAATTTGCCGGCGCTGCGGAAGAGTATTCGGACTGTCCGTCCAGCCGGCAGGGCGGCAACCTGGGCCAGCTCACATCCGGGTCGACGGTCACCGAATTCGAACGCGCACTGGAAACCATGACTGCCGGTGATAGCGTGCCGAAACTGGTTGAAAGCCGTTTCGGATTTCATCTGGTGGTGGTGGACCGCAAGATTGACGGCGAACAACTGCCATTTGACAGCGTGAAGGTCCGCATTGCGGCATGGCTGGATGCAACGGCGTGGTCGAAGGCAGTAGCGCAGTACATTGCCATACTTGCAGGCAAAGCAGACGTCCAGGGCATCGATATGGAGGCATCGCACGGCTGCCTGGTCCAGTAGCGCGTTTCAGCTTGCTGTATTGAATCAGATCGAAAGCATAAGCATCTGTTTTAAAACGTTTTTATTTCAAGATCTGGCAGGGTTGGCAAAACCGGCCAAAGGAGGAAGCGACGATGAAAAAACAGGAGGAAACCGAGGTTCTGGCTCTGGAGGCCTTAAGCAACGCGCCTCCGTCATCGCAATTTGCAGAACCGCTTGACTACATCTTTGCAGAGCATTTCCGGCAACGTGTTCTGTGCAACATGCTCGACGAGATTGCTGACCGGGAACGCCCGGACAGGCAGCCGATCGAGGCGGTCCTGAGATACCTGAGAGTGGATTTCGCGCCGCACATGCAGGACGAGGAACATGATCTGTTCCCCATGCTGCGCCGGCGGGCAGAACCGGAAGACCGGATTGATGACGTGATCGGCCAGTTGACCCAGGAGCACGCGGCAGACCGGCAGGACGCCAAGCTCATCACCGAAGGCCTGGCCAAGGCGCTTGCCGGCAAGACTGAAACCGGGCAGGGCTCTGCGCTGGCCAAACTGCTGCACCGGTTTGCTGAAAATGAACGCAATCACCTGACCCTGGAAAATGCCATCATATTGCCGCTGGCCCGGATACGGCTGACGGACGATGACATACGCAACCTGGCGCACCGGATGGCGGCGCGCAGGGGCGTCAAGCTTCAGGAACCGGGCGATGCTGTCTGACCTGCTGGCCCACAATGTCCGCTGGGCGACAGAGAAACACGCCGAGGATCCGGACTATTTTCGCAAGCTGTCCAACCTGCAGCGGCCGGACTATCTGTGGATCGGATGTTCGGACAGCCGGGTGCCTGCCAATGTCATTACCGGCCTGGAGCCGGGTGAGGTGTTTGTGCACCGCAATGTCGCCAATCTCGTGCACAGGGGAGACCTGAACCTGCTGTCGGTGCTTGAGTTCGCCGTCGAGACCCTCGAGGTCAAGCACATTATCGTGTGCGGCCACTATGGCTGCGGTGGCGTCCGTGCTGCGATGGACGGGCACCGTCACGGCATTATCGATCACTGGCTGCAGCCTATTCGCGACGTGGCTGATGTCAGTGCACACGAACTTGCCGAAATTGACGATGAGCACCTGAGGCAGGACCGGTTGTGCGAGTTGAGTATCCAGTCCCAGGTCGCCAGCCTGGCGCGGACACCCATCATCCAGTCGGCATGGCGGCGCGGCAAACCGCTGCGTATCCACGGCTGGGTTTACGGATTACAGGATGGGCAGCTGCGAAACCTGGACTGCTCGACAGAAGGCGTGCCGGTTTCAGTGCCGACCGTCGCGGCAGACTAGCCTAATTCGCTCCACCGACAGAACAGGTTTGCTATTTGGTGCCGAACATGCGATCGCCGGCATCGCCCAGGCCCGGCACGATGTAGCCGTGGTCGTTCAGGTGGCTGTCGATGGCCGCGGTGAAGATCGGCACATCGGGATGTTTCTCCGACAGCGCCTTGACGCCTTCCGGTGCAGACAGCAGGCACAGGAATCGAATGTCCTTTGCGCCGGCTTCCTTGAGGCGGTCAATGGCTGCCGAAACGGAATTGCCGGTGGCCAGCATCGGGTCGACCAGAATGACTGGACGGCTTTCAATTTCATCCGGCAGCTTCAGGTAGTATTCGATGGCTTTCAGGGTTTTCGGATCGCGATACAGACCGATATGACCGACGCGGGCAGACGGGACCAGATCCATCATGCCCGTCAGCAGACCGTTGCCTGCGCGCAGGATGGACACCAGGCATAGCTTCTTGCCGGCCAGGAAAGGCGCCTGCATGGATTCAATGGGCGTTTCGATGGTGCGTTCGGTCAAGGGCAGGTCGCGCAAGACCTCATAAGCCAGCAACAGCGAAATCTCCTGCAGCAATTTGCGAAACACGGCAGACGGCGTTGTCTTGTCCCGCATCAATGAGAGCTTGTGCAGGACCAGGGGATGGTCGATCACGGTTACCGCTGACGTCATGACTGAAACCTTTTTTGAACTGGGTAGGAACTGGAAGAATTGGATACGCACTCATGGCAGTTTGAGCAAGTGGAGGGTGTGGATAACGGAAAGAAAATTTACCAATTGATAAATTTTTTGAACTTGCATACCCTGACATCTTCACACTGACCGATGACACGGGGCTGACTTCAGCCCGGCGAAGGCCAAGGAGACCGTCCATTGAACAGCAGACAGCATATGAGCGGCGTTGTTGCGGGACGGCTGGAAGCCTCTGACATCGAGGGTAATTTCCAGGACCTTCACCCGGCGCTCAACGCGCACGAGGCGGTGGTAGCTGCGGACAGGTGCTATTTCTGTCATGACGCGCCGTGTGTCACCGCTTGTCCGACCTCCATCGATATTCCGATGTTCATCAGGCAGATATCGACCGGCAACCCGCTTGGGTCGGCGGAGACCATTTTCGACCAGAACATACTCGGCGGCATGTGTGCCCGGGTGTGCCCGACCGAAACGCTGTGCGAGCAGGTCTGTGTGCGGGAAGTGGCCGAGGGCAAACCCGTCAAGATCGGCCTGCTGCAGCGCTATGCAACCGATCACGCCATGGACAGTGGCGCTGATATCTATTCGCGGGCGCCGGCGACGGGCAAGAAAGTGGCGGTGGTGGGGGCAGGGCCGGCCGGCCTGGCCTGCGCGCATCGCCTGGCCATGTACGGGCATGACGTGGTCGTTTTCGAAAGCAGGGACAAGCCGGGTGGTCTCAATGAGTTCGGCATTGCGGCCTACAAGACGGTCGACGGTTTTGCCCAGCGTGAGGTTGATTTCGTGCTGTCGCTTGGCGGCATTGACATCCGGTACGGTCAGACCTTGGGAGACGGCTTATCGCTGCAGCAGCTGCAGTCGGACCATGATGCGGTCTTCCTGGGCATGGGACTGGCGGGCGTGAACGCGCTGCAGATGCAGGGAGCCGATGCGGACGGTGTCGTCGATGCAGTGGATTTCATTGCCGGACTGCGCCAGTCAGTGGACAAGTCGGACATTGCCGTCGGCCGACGGATCGTGGTTATCGGCGGCGGCATGACGGCGATTGATGCCGCTGTGCAGGCCAAGCTGCTCGGAGCCGAAGACGTGACTATCTGCTATCGCCGCGGCAAGGACCAGATGAACGCATCCGTTTTCGAGCAGGACCTGGCGACATCGCGCGGCGTTATCATCCGGCACTGGCTGCAGCCGGAAAAGGTCAACACAACGGACGCAAAGGTAAAGTCAGTGACCCTGGAATACACATCCCAGACGGCTGGCAAGCTGAGCGGCACAGGCGAGACCATGACTATCGAGGCGGACCAGGTGCTGGTTGCCATCGGTCAGACGCTTGCGACGTCAGGGCTGGGATCGCCTGTCAAACTTGACGGCGGTCGCATCGCCACAGACCCTGACGGTCGCACATCTGCCGACAAGGTCTGGGCAGGCGGCGATTGCACGAATTCAGGCGATGACCTGACAGTGACGGCGGTTGCCCAGGGCCGGGACGCCGCAGAAGCAATCACCGACACACTCAAGCACTAGCGCGACTTTTCAGACGGGCGCGTCAAAGGAGACAGTATCATGGCTGACATCACAAACACCTTCGCCGGCATCAAGTCACCCAATCCGTTCTGGCTGGCGTCAGCGCCGCCGACCGACAAGGCTTACAATGTGGAGCGCGCCTTCAGGGCCGGGTGGGGCGGAGTGGTGTGGAAGACCCTCGGCGAAGAAGGACCGCCGCTGGTCAATGTCAACGGGCCGCGCTACGGCGCCATCTGGGGCGCCGACCGTCGGTTGCTGGGTCTCAACAACATCGAACTGATCACCGACCGGGACCTGTACGTCAATCTGCGCGAGATCAAGCAGATCAAGAAAGACTGGCCGGACCGCGCCGTGGTGGTGTCGATCATGGTGCCGTGCGAGGAGGCTGCGTGGAAGGCGATATTGCCATTGGTTGAAGAAACCGGCGCTGACGGCATCGAACTCAACTTCGGCTGCCCACACGGCATGAGCGAACGCGGCATGGGATCAGCCGTAGGCCAGGTGCCGGAATATATCGAAATGGTCACACGCTGGTGCAAGGCAAACACCCGCATGCCGGTGATCGTGAAACTGACACCGAATATCACCGACATCCGGTTTCCGGCGCGCGCGGCTCAAGCCGGCGGCGCGGATGCGGTTTCCCTGATCAATACGGTGTCGTCGATCACCTCGGTCAACCTCGACAATTTCTCGCCTGAACCGTCTATTGACGGCAAGGGATCGCATGGCGGTTATTGCGGCCCGGCGGTCAAGCCGATTGCATTGAACATGGTGGCGGAGATCGCCCGCGACGCCGAAACCCGTGATCTTCCCATTTCAGGCATCGGCGGCATTACGACGTGGCGCGATGCGGCGGAGTTTCTGGCGCTGGGTGCCGGCAATGTCCAGGTCTGTACCGCTGTGATGACCTACGGGTTCAAGATCGTGTCGGAGATGATCGATGGCCTGCAGAACTGGATGGATGCCCAAGGCCATGCAAGCCTGGATGACGTGATCGGGCGCGCGGTGCCCAATGTAACCGATTGGCAGTATCTCAATCTCAACTATGTCACCAAGGCGAAGATCAACCAGGACATGTGCATCTCCTGCGGCAGGTGCCACATCGCCTGTGAAGACACATCTCACCAGGCAATTACGCAGGAAGTGGACGGGGTGCGCCGTTTCGAGGTGATTGACGAAGAATGCGTCGGCTGCAATCTGTGCGTGAACGTGTGCCCGGTGGACAACTGCATCACCATGGAAGCGCTGGCAGCCGGTGAAACAGACAAGCGGACCGGGGAAAAGGTCAGCGGCGACTATGGCAACTGGACGGAACACCCTAACAACCCGTCACGGGTTGCGGCCGAGTGAAACGGAAACCTGCGCTGCTGAGCCAGTTCGATGAGTGAGCAGTCCGGTGTGGTGCGGCCTTCGGCTTTTGCCACCGGCCGGCAGAAGCTGCTCGGTCATTTGTCGTCCCTGATGTTCGCGCTTCTGATCGCCGGTTCGTTTTCCATCGGCGACCTGGCTGCGCCGTTTATTGCGCCGGCCGCGCTGAACGGTGTGCGGTTTGTCATTGCGACGGCTCTGGTCGCCGCAGTAGCGCTGGCGATCACCAAAGGCCCGATTACCCGGCCGGAGGGTGTTTGGCGTTACGCAATCCTGGGCGCGCTTATGGCGACCTACTTCATCTTGATGTTCGTGGCCCTGCAGATTGCCGAACCGATCTCTACCGGTGCGGTGTTCATGCTGGTGCCGCTGATGAGCGCCGGGTTCGGCTGGCTTTTCCTGCGCCAGACGACGCCGGGCATTGTGTGGCTCAGCCTGCTGATTGCCGCGACCGGTGCCGTCTGGGTGATATTCCAGGGCGACCTGAATGCCATTCTCAGCTTCCAGATTGGCAGGGGCGAAGCGATCTTTTTCATCGGATGCGCAGCGCATGCGGCTTACGCCTCACTGGTGCGAAAATTCAACAAGGGTGAACCGGTGCTGCATTTCACCCTGTACACCCTGGTGGCCTCAACCTTGTGGATAGGGGCTGTCGGGGCATCTGACATCGTGAGCACGGACTGGTCGGCGCTGCCCGCCATTGTCTGGCTGGCGGTCGCTTACCTGGCGATATTCACCACGGCGGGCACGTTTTTCCTGATCCAGTTCGCCTCACTGCGGCTGCCGGCTTCAAAGGTACTGTCCTATACCTACTTTACGCCGGCCTTCGTCATCCTGATCGAAGGCAGCATCGGGCACGGCTGGGTCGGCCCGTCAATCCTTGCAGGAGCTTTGGTCAC
>JBPCVV010000086.1:0-35870 GCA_051010195.1 Anderseniella sp.
CTGGTCAGCCTGAAGGGCAATAGCGGGCTGGGGTTGAGGATTGCCGGCAGATATCCCAGTGCGCTGGAGGTGAGCTAGCCATGAGTGACGCAAAAGACAGGCCGCGCCCGCGCGACGGTATCCTCGACATTGCCGCCTATGTGCCCGGCAAATCCGGCGGGTCGGGGCAGGGCAAGGTCCACAAGCTGTCGTCGAACGAGTCGCCGCTCGGGCCCAGTCCAGCAGCCATGCAGGCCTATGCGGACTGCATGCAGGACCTGGCGCTATATCCCGACGGCGGGTCGGGTGCGCTGCGCGAGGCCCTGGCGGAGGCCCATGGCATCAACCCGGCCAACATCGTGTGTGGTGCGGGCTCGGATGAATTGCTGCAACTGCTGGCCAGCGGTTACCTGCAGCCGGGTGATGAGGCCATTCATACCGAGCATGGATTTCTGGTTTACCCGATTGTCATTCGGGCCAATGGTGCGACACCGGTGGTGGTGGCCGAGAGCAACCTCACGGCTGATGTGGATGCAATCCTTGACGCGGTGACCCCTCGCACCCGACTGGTCTTTCTGGCCAATCCAAACAATCCGACAGGGACGTATGTCAGCTTTGACGAGGTCAAACGGCTGCACGCCGGGCTGCCTGCAGACTGTCTGCTGGTGATCGATGCCGCCTATGCCGAGTATGTCCGCCGCAATGACTATGAAGCCGGGATGGAGCTGGTTTCAACCTCGAAGAACGTGGTCATGACGCGGACATTCTCCAAGGCCTACGGGCTGGCCGGATTGCGGCTGGGATGGGCCTATTGCCCGGCCAATGTGGCGGATGTGCTGAACCGTATTCGCGGACCGTTCAATGTGTCCATGCCGGCCATTGCTGCCGGAGCGGCTGCCATTCGCGATGCCGGGCATCTGGCAAAGGCCGTGGAGCACAACGACTCTTGGCTGCCGAAAGTGACTTCGGCGGTTGAGGCGATGGGCCTGAACGTCATACCGAGTGCCGGCAATTTCGTGCTGGTTCAGTTTCCGCCGGATGGTTCCAGAACGGCGGCGGCTGCAGATGCGTATCTGGCGTCAAACAATGTGATTGTGCGGCGCATGGATGCGTACGGATTGCCTGGTGCCCTGCGGGTATCGATTGGTGACGAGGCGGGGTGCAACGCCTTTGTCGATGCACTTCGCTCGTTCATGGCGGATTGACCGGGCATGGCATTTGAACCGTTTGAAAAAGTCGCCCTGATCGGCCTGGGCCTGATCGGCTCTTCACTGTCTCACATCATGCGGCGGGAAAAATTGGCCAGGTCGATATCCGGCCATGCCCGGTCTGCCGCAACCCGTGACCGTGCCATGGAACTTGGCCTGACCGATACCATGCATGAGCACGTAGCAGATGCGGTGCACGATGCGGACCTGGTGGTGCTGTGCGTGCCGGTCGGCGCGTGCGGCCCGGTCGCTGAGGCGATCAGTTCAGCGCTGAAGGAAGGCGCGATTGTCACTGATGTAGGCTCGGTGAAATCGGCGGTCATCCGGGAAGTGTCGCCGCATATTCCGGACAATGTCCACTTTGTGCCCGGTCATCCGATTGCCGGTACGGAGTATTCCGGCCCGGATTCCGGATTTGCCTCCCTGTTTGAAAATCGCTGGTGCATCCTCACCCCGCCGGATGGCACCGATGAGGGTGCGGTCTCGCGGCTGACCGCGTTCTGGCAGGCGTGCGGTTCCGATGTCGATGTGATGGAGGCCGACCATCATGACCGGGTCTTGAGTATCACGTCTCACCTGCCGCAACTGATTGCGTTCAATATCGTCACAACGGCTGCAGATCTTGAAGAGGTGACCCAGCAGGAGGTCATCAAGTATTCCGCCGGGGGGTTCAGGGATTTTACCCGCCTTGCTGCGTCGGACCCGACCATGTGGCGCGATGTCTACCTGAACAACAAGCAGGCCGTGCTGGAATTGCTGGGCCGGTTTTCGGAAGACATGTCGGCCCTGCAAAGGGCAATCCGCTGGGGCGATGGCGACATGCTGTTCGACACCTTCACACGGGCGCGGGGTATTCGTCAGCGTATTATCGAGGCGGGGCAGGATACGGACGAGCCGGACTTTGGACGCGGATCCCAGCATAGCGAGTCGGTTGACGACAAGGATTGAGTCTAATCTGATCCGGTGACGGCAAACGGTCCCCAGTACCAGGTCTGATCCTTCAGTTGTATAGGCAGCTTGTTGTCGTTGGCTTTCAGCAACGGGTTGATTATCGTCCGGGCGGCGTTCATTTCTGCATCACCCAGGTCTGCCAGGTATTGTACGATCCAGATGGCGTCGAGATATTCGGACGGCTCCGAAAGAAGATCGAAACTTCCTTGCCTGGGCATCTCGTTGTCGAGGGTGCCGGTAATCTTGAAACTGTCAAGCTGGGCCTTTTCGGTGGACAGGCCAGACAGGGTGACGGCGAGGTCGAGGCGTTTGGAATCTGCTGCCGGGCGCAGATGGGCATCAGTCTTGGCAACCGTGAGCTGCCTGCTGCCGACAAGTGTTAGCGTCTGGTTCTCTGCCAGCAGGGAGGCCAGGGCCAGATTGCCGTCCTTGACGCGATAAGAAAAGCGTACCGGGTCTCCAGCAATTTTTGTGTCATCTACCCTCACCGGTCCGAACAGGGCGCCGATAATGTGGTTAGCATTCCACGCCTGGCCGATCAGGCGCAGCTTGTCGGCTTTCAGACTACGGCCTGACAGATCGGTGCTTACGCCGGTACAATCGAAATGAATGCGAAACGGGTAGCCGCCCCAGCTGCGCTCATCACATTTCAGGCTGAGGTGAGTTGCCTCAAGGGTTGCAAGCCTCTGCTTGGCTTTGCCTAAGGCGATGTACCAGTAGACACTCCAGGCAAGCGCGATGCACAAAAAGATGATGAGGGGAGCCATCATTTTCAGGGGTGAAATGCGTTTAATATCTAGCGGGTTGTTCATGGCACCGGGATCGGGAGTTTTAGATGGTTGAGTGTTTGATTCTCTGGCAATTTACCATGCTGTCTGGCAAACCGGAAAGAAGGTCTCAGCTATGCAGCAAGACGAATGAATATTTGGTAAGCAGATGAGCGTGGATTTTTGGGTGTTTGGGTACGGGTCGCTGATGTGGCGGCCGGGTTTTGAGTTTGAAGAAAGCCGCGGTGCCGTCATGCACGGTGTTCACCGCCGGCTGTGCATCTATTCGCATGTGCATCGCGGAACACCCGATAAACCCGGCATGGTGCTGGGGCTTGACCGTGGCGGATCGTGCAGGGGGATCGGGTACCGAGTGGCAGGCAGCAGGCGTGATGACACTATTGCCTACCTGCGCGAGCGCGAACAGGTGACGATGATCTACAAGGAACGCTGGCGTGACATGCTGGTTGAGCGCGACGGAACGGCCCACAAGGTGAATGCGCTGGTCTACCTGGTTGACCAGGACCATGTGCAATATGCGGGGAAAAGATCGGCTGAGGACCTGTTACCATTTGTCCTGCAGGGACACGGCGTTGGCGGGCCATGTATCGACTATATTGCCTCAACCCTGGACCATATCGAGGAACTGGGGTTCGAGGACAGGCACCTTTCAGAGGTGCTGGCGCTGGCCCGGGACAGTTCAGGCAGCCATGTCTGAAAACAACGGCAGCGGTGCTTGAACGAACCGGCTGGTATCGCGGGCGGGCAGGGGACGGCAAACAGACGGCGCATCGGCTGCCTCCAGTTCAAGAGAGGCGGCGAGATCATCATACACACGTGCCGTCTGGCTCTCGTCACCGGCCAACAGATGCACGTGAATTTCACAGGCACCGTCGGTCATCTCCGTCGGCAGCGGGAAATCCCACAAAGGTGAAAACCGTCCCATGCGCACCGGCACCCGTGCGCCGCTTTCAAGCCGCTGGACCATGACATAGATGGCACCCGGTAATGGCGGGCAGGTATCGATGCTGTAAACCGAATGGATATAACGCTTGCCGGACAATCCGGTCCAGAACCAGAATCTGTCACTGAACTCGTTTTCCAGTTCGGCACTCGCGCTGAAACCCATGGCTTTTCTCCTGTTCTCTTGATGAGAACAAAAGTAGAACAAAATGTTCTTCAGGTCAAGATGAAAAGTGCCGGATCAACCGCATTTTGAGTATCCGCAGGACATGCAGGTGGCGCACCCTTCCTGGAAAATCATGGAAAATTCGCCGCATTTTGGACATTGCGGGCCAGAGGGCCTCGTGTCATCGCCCACTGCCAGGCGCTCAACATCGAGTGTGGCCGGATCTGTACCCGACAGGCTCTTTACGTCCTTCAGGAATCCGGTCGCCAGCATGTGTTTTTCGATGACGCCACCAATGGCAGCCAGCAGTGAAGGGACGTAACGGCCTTCCATCCAGTGGCCGCCGCGCGGATCGAACACCGCTTTCAGTTCCTCGACAACGAAAGACACGTCGCCACCGCGCCTGAACACCGCAGAGATCATGCGGGTCAGTGCCACGGTCCAGGCATAGTGCTCCATGTTCTTCGAGTTGATGAAGATTTCAAACGGCCGCCTGCGGTCATTTTCGATGATGTCGTTGAGCGTGATGTATATGGCGTGATCGCTGTCACCCCATTTCAGCTTGTAGGTAAAGCCGGGCAGGACGGGGTCGCGGTCCAGCGGCTGGCGCATATAGAAGATGCCGGCTTTATTGTTGCCAACCGGTGCGGCGGGTGCTTCGAGTGGCAATGCAGTTTGCGTCTCTGGTGCCTCGTCGGTCTGGGTGTCGGACAGAACCGAGCCGGTAATCTCATTTGGCCGGTAGGTCGTGCATCCCTTCAGCCCTAAGTCCCAGGCTTCCATATACACATCGCTGAAATCTTCGAAAGAGATGTCCTGCGGGCAGTTGACGGTCTTGGAAATGGAGCTGTCGACATGGGCCTGCAGGGCGGCTTGCATGACCAGATGATCGCGCGGTGTGAGGTCTGCCGTGGTGACGAATGCATCGGGCAACTGCGCATCGTCGCCGCGCACTGCACGAAACGCCCGCAGCGCGTAGTCTTCAACCTCTTCAATACGATGACTGCCGTCCGGCTGCAGAACCTTGCGGTTGTACTTGAGGGAAAACACCGGCTCGACGCCGGATGACACATTACCGGCAAACAGGGATATGGTGCCGGTCGGCGCGATGGACGTGAGCAGCGCATTGCGAATGCCATCTTTTCGAATTGCGCCGCGTACCCCGTCATCAAGATCACGGACATGGCCCGACGCCAGATATTCCTCCGCGTCGAAGAGCGGGAAAGCTCCTTTTTCCGCAGCAAGTGCGGCACTTGCCAGATAGGCAGCGCGCTCGATGGTCTGCATCCAGCTTTTCGCAGCGCTGGCCGCCTCATCCGATCCATAACGCAGCCCGCACATGGCAAGTGCATTGGCAAGCCCGGTGACACCAAGGCCGATGCGCCGCTTAGCACTGGCCTCGGCCGCCTGTTCCGGCAGCGGATAGTTGGACACATCAACCACATTGTCGAGCATGCGCACGGCGATGCCGGTGATGCGCCCAAGCTCCTTTACGTCCATCTGCGCAGCGTCGGAAAACGGTGTCGTCACCAGGCTGGCAAGATTGACCGAGCCAAGCAGGCAGGCGCCATAGGGCGGCAGCGGCTGCTCACCGCACGGATTGGTGGCGTGGATGGTTTCGCAGTAGGCGAGATTGTTGCGCGCATTTATCCGGTCAATGAAAATCACGCCGGGCTCGGCATAGGCATAGGTTGCCTTCATGATCCTGTTCCACAGGTCACGGGCCCGGACGATCTTGAAGACGGTGCCGCCAAACACCAGCGACCAGTCCTCGTCCGCCTTTACCGCCGCCATGAACGGATCGGTGACCAGCACCGACAGGTTGAACATGCGCAGGCGTTGCGCCTCTTGCTTGGCGGCGATGAAATTCTCGATGTCGGGATGATCACAGCGCATGGTCGCCATCATGGCACCGCGCCGCGACCCGGCCGACATGATGGTGCGGCACATGGCATCCCAGACGTCCATGAAACTTAAGGGCCCGGAGGCATCCGCGCCGACGCCCCTGACCGGCGCGCCCTCGGGGCGAAGCGTTGAAAAGTCATGGCCGATGCCGCCACCCTGCTGCATGGTCAGCGCAGCTTCGCGCAATCCGTTGAAGATCGCGCCCATGTCATCGGCGATGGTGCCCATGACGAAGCAGTTGAACAGCGTCACATTGCGGTCGGTGCCGGCACCGGCGATAATCCGGCCTGCGGGGAGAAACTTGTAACCGGACATGAGCTCTGCAAAGGCATTCTCCCAGTGCGCTCTGACCTTTGGCTTTTCTGGTGCTGCCAGTGCCTTGGCGACACGGGCCCAGGTATCGTCCACCGTCTGATCCACAGGCGTGCCGTCCGGCGACTTGAAGCGGTACTTCATGTCCCAGATTTCGCGGGAAATCGGATCAAGTGCGGTTTCTGTCGTCACGATGGTCACTCATTAAAGTCAACAGAGCGAGATAACATCTCATATTTTCATGTTTTGTTCTATTCAAATATACTTGCCGAACGGTTAAGCGGACCTGCCTTCCGCGCCCAGGCGGTCGGTTGCGCCTTCGATAGTTTCCTGCAGGCGGGCTGAGAACTCTCTGCGGGCCAGGCCGGCTTCGATCGGCGGCAGGAACTCCACGATGATCGTGCCGGGCCGGCGGATGAACTGCCGCCTCGGCCAGTACAGGCCGGAATTCAGCGCAAACGGGGTGCAGGGCACGCCGAGCTGCATGTAGAGCGCGGTGGCACCGGGCTTGTAGTCCGGCTGTGCGCCGGGTGCCATGCGGGTGCCCTCGGGAAAGATCAGGATCTGGCGGTCGTCGGTGACTGCCTGCTTGGCGTCGACAATCATCTTCTTCAGGGCGGACGGACCCGCTGCCCGGTCCACCGCGATCATCTGGAACTTGAGACAGAACCAGCCGAACACGGGAATAAAGGTCAGTTCCCGTTTCAGCACCAGTGCGGGGTCTGCCATCAGGGGAAGCAGGGCAAATATGTCCCAGGCGGACTGGTGCTTGCCGGCAAGCAGTCCACCTGTCTGCGGGATGTGCTGGAGGCCGCGAACCTCCATCTTCGTGCCGGTGATCAGCCTCATCCACCACAGCGATGATCTAGCCCAGGTTTTCAGGGCGGCCATGGACCAGCTTCTCGGGGTGAACATGAACCAGAAGCCCAGCACCAGAAACAAGACCAGATTGATGTAGAAGACCATATTGAACAGTAACGATCGAAACGCCAGCACACCCATTTCTCCCTTACCGCAACCGGATCGTTTCAACTCTGCTAGAGCAGCCGAGCCAGCAGGTATTTGACATATTCGCTGACCCAAAGCCGAAGCATTGAAAATGAAGGTGCAGGCTTTTCGGCACCGTTGCTGGTAACGGGATAGGCCACCAGTTCGACATTGGGCATGGCGCGCGAAAACTCAACAATGGCCCGCAGTATATGATAGTCGCTGGTCACCACCGCAATTTTCCTGAAACCGTGCCGGGTTGCCCATTCCGCGGCTTCTTCCGCGTTGCCACGGGTGTCCGGGGCGCGTTTGTCCAGGTCCACGCAGCACTTGAACAGGCTGGCTTCCGCCTCGGTAATGCGGCTCAGTTGCTGCGCGGTGGTTGCCGGGTAAACGCCGGAGATCAACAGGCGCTTGGCAACTTTCTGTTCCAGCAGGCGAACCGCCGCCGAAATACGTTCCGGCCCGCCGGTGAGTACTACAATCGCGTCCACCGATATGTCGGCGGGCCTGGCGATCTTGCGCGAGTGTTCGGTGAATGAGGCAAACCCGGCTGTTGCGACAACAAGCACACACAATAGAATTCCCAGTCCGGTCCACCAGCCACCGGCACGCCCGGGCTGCGCACCGGGAAGATGCGCCTCAGTGCTGGATTTGCCGGAAGGATCAGACATCAAAACATCACCGGGTCAAACAACGCTCATGCTGCTCCATGGATTTTCACGGCGCAACAAGGGTTTATGCCGTGTCAGAACATGGCCTTCAAGACCCGTGATATGGATATACGCGCCGTGACAAGGGAGATCAGTGTAGCAACAACCGGCACGACAATAAAGGCGGCGTAGTTGGTGCTGCTGGTGTCCAGCGGGTGATACAGAAGCGCCTCGACCGGTCCGGACAGCCGGCTGCTGCCCAGACCCAGAATAACGAAGGTGACAAATCCCAAAAGGGAGCCTATCAGGCCCGCCTTCAATCCGGTGAGCCAGAAGCGCCACAGTACCTCGCGCGAAATGAAGCTGTCGCGTGCACCGGCCAGGTACAGGACTTCGATCACTTCCCGGTTTGCCTCCATGGCCGCGCGTGTCGCGTAGACGACAAGCACAATTGCTGATGTGGCAATCAGGCTGAGCACGGCCACGGCCAGCCAGGTCAGCGAACCGGCCATGCTGACCAGTTCTGCCTGCCAGCGCCGGTGGGTGTCCAGCGTGGCGGAAGGGACTTCAGTGGCAAGGGTAGCGCGCAGCAATTCAAGGTCGGGCGGCGACGACTTGTCGATGCTGACATTGATCAGACGCGGTATCGGCAGGTCATCAAGTATGCTCGACTTGCCAAGCCACGGCTCCAACAGTTCGCGCGCTGCGTCCGGACTGACAACATCAATATCTGCAATTCCCGCCGTGGCGCGCAGAATATCGGCAACCTTCGCGGTATCACCGTCGACGTCGACCCCGTCTGCCGCGGAAATCTGCACCGTGACCTGGCTGGCGATCTGTGATGTCCAGTTGTCGACGGCGGTAGCGGTCATCAACAAGGCGCCGATTGCCAGGACGGCGAGATAACACATCGCCGCCATCGCCGTCATCAGGGTCATATGCGGCGCCGTGGCCTGGGGGATGACCTTGGAGCGCCCGCTTACAACCACGTGCTGTGTCGTGCCATTACTGTTGTCAAGGCCGCTTGCCGGGCGGCCGACGCCGGTCACGTTGTGGTTCACTGCCATCTTGTTCTGCCGTCTTCAAGCCGCAACACGGGTGCTTTTATGGTGTCGAGCAGATGGGTGTCGTGGGTGGCGATCAGTACCGTCGTGCCGAACTGGTTGAGTTGCTGGAACAGGCGCATCAGCCGCAATGCCAGCTCCGGATCGACATTGCCTGTCGGCTCGTCGGCGAGCAGCAGTTCGGGACTTGAAATGACCGCGCGCGCGATTGCGGCGCGTTGCTTTTCACCGCCGGACAGCACCGCCGGATAGGCATTTGTGTGCTGATCCAGGCCGACCCAGTCCAGCAGTTCAAGTACATTGTCGCGATACTCACTGAGCTTGCTGCCGCGCACCCGCAGCGGCAGTGCCACGTTCTCGAACGTGGTCAGGTGGTCAAGCAACCGGAACTCCTGGAACACGACGCCAATCCTGCGCCGCACATCAGGCACTTTTCCGCGCCGCAGTCCGTTGGTGTTTTCTCCGAACAGCGAAATCATGCCGCGGGTCGGCTTGAGCGCGAGGAACAGCATCCGCATAAGCGAAGTCTTGCCGGCACCCGATGCGCCGGTCAGGAAATTGAACGACCCGGTTTCAAGTGTCAGGTTGAGATCTTTCAGGACCTCCGGCCCGGTGCCATAACGCAAACCGACATTTTCAAATCGTACGATCGACAAGCGTGTTCCTCAAGATCAGGCGGGCGGGCCCACGTACAGTTGTATTGATATCGGATCGGTATTTACGCCGAATTAACCGTATTTCCGTTTTACTGTCGGTAACGAGAAGCACGGCTTCCCTGGTCAGGCGAAACTGCCGCAGTCACTGGCGCCTTATACCAGATCGAGCCGAATCACCGGAACCGGACGTGACAGATGATAGTCTCCTGCCCCTCATGCGCAACCAAGTTTGAAATGCCAGTTGAACAGGGCGCCGAAGCGACCGTGATGCGATGCGGAAGCTGCGGCCATGGCTGGATTGAGGCCCATGCAACGAAAGTGAGCGATCTCGTGCCCGTTTACCCGCAAGGCAGCCAGCCTGATGCGGGTGAGGATGACGATGCAGAAGCACGCATCATAGCTGAAGCGCGCAAGATCGCGCGGGCAGCCCAGATTGCGGAACACAAGGCCAGGACGGCCGGTCAGCGCCGCAGCGCGCAGATCAGGGGCTGGACCGGGCTTGCCGCCGGCATATGCCTGGTACTCGGTGCGGTGGTCGCCATGCCCGAGCGCATTGTGCAGGCAGCGCCCGCAGCGGCGAAACTGTATTCATTTGCCGGCAAGCAGGTGAATGTCTACGGCCTCAATATTTCGTCCATCCAACAGCAGTACATGATCATCAATGACCAACCAGTGCTGGCCCTGCGCGGTCGTATCGCCAACATTACCGACCAGGACCGGCGCGTGCCGCCGCTGCGATTTGTGCTCAGAAATGCTGACGGCAAACAACTGCATACGTGGACGCTGAACAGCGTCGGAAGGGGCCCGATCGGCGCCGGGGTCGTGTCTTCGTTCGTCACCCGTCTTGCCGCACCGCCGCAAGGTGTGGAGAGTGTCGAGATTCGCTTTGCCAGGCCGGGCGAAATCGGTTGAACTGCTGCCCGGATCAGTATGGTCTTGATTGAAGCAATCAAAAACCCTGAAACTGATCGCTTCTAAAGTGCTGGAGCAGTTTTATGGGTTCTATGGAACCCATGTCGCTCCGGACTAACTGAGACCGTCTTTTCTGTTGCCGGACGAGACAATCTCTGATTGCGGGATGACCAGCCATGACCGGTATTGAGATCGACGGCCATACCATCGAGATCCTGTTCAGTGAAACTGAAATTGCCGCCCGGGTGGCGGAAATCGCCCGAGCGGTTGCCGGCCGTAATCCGGAACGGCTTCTGGTTGTTCCGGTGCTGAAAGGCAGCTTTGTATTTGCAGCCGATCTTCTGCGCGCCATGCATGGCGCCGGGCTGTCTCCGGAGGTGGATTTCATGATGCTGGCCAGCTATCGCGCGCAAACCTCGTCGTCCGGCCAGGTTGAGGTGCTGCGTGATATCCAGACCGACGTGACGGAACGAGATGTGCTGCTGATCGACGATATTCTTGAATCCGGCAGAACGCTGGCGTTCGCCAAGGATCTGCTGGCGGCGCGCGGGGCCAAGCAGGTGATGACCGCTGTACTGCTCGACAAGCCTGGCCACCGGGCGGCTGAACTGGATGCGGATTTCACCGGATTTGAGTGCCCGGACAAGTTTGTCGTCGGGTACGGCATGGACATGGCCCATGCTTTCCGGGAGTTGCCGTTTGTCGGTTACGTGACCAATCCCAAGTAGCAGGCGAAACTAGCGGCTAAACAGAAAAAGGCAGCTTTCCGTGAAGGATAAGCTGCCTTTTCCCTTTTTGGGACCAGCAGGAGAGGGGCAGCCTGCCGGGACCGTTTTTTCTGACCGGCCAGGGAAAACCGGTGAGAGAGTGAAGAAACGCTGTCGCTTGAGGGGTGTGAGCGGTTTGCGTTTCTGTTGGTAGTGACCATAGAAAGGCTGCCCGGTTGCAGATGTGCAATTTATCACATCGCTGTCACGGCACCTGATATCCCGTGCGGATGAGCCTTCAATTGAATGGCTCCGGCGGGTGCGGGACAGCGGAGACAGCAGCCCATCAGCAGTTCTCGAATTTCCCTAAGCTGTTATGATTTATATGTTTTTTGGGTCGCGAAAGTCCGGTAGGCCTAGTACAGACCCTTGAGCAGACGGTCGATATAGTCGAGCTCAAGTTTTGGTCGTCCGGCCTCATTGGCGCGTGAACGCAGCGCATCGAGAATCCGCCTGGCGCGTTCCACCTCGGCTTCCTGGGGAACCATGTTGTCGCGCTGGCCGTATTCTTCGCCCTGAGACGGAAGTGGCCGGCCCAGCGGGTCACGCTGTTCGCCGCGGCCTTCGCCGTGGCGCCCGACATTGCCTTCGTTGCCGGTTCCCTGCTGCATCAGTTGTTGGGCCATGTTGCGGGCGCCCTCGCGAAGCCCGCGCATGGCTTCACCCTGGCTGCCCAGGGCTTCGTCGCGCTGGCCCTGGCCCAGTTCGCCGGCAGCTTCGCCCATCTCCTGCTGGGCCCGTCCCAGGCCATCGGGTGACTGCAGGCCCTGTTGCTGCATCTGCTCCATGAGGCGTTCCAGCATTTTGCCCAGATCGCCCTGCTGTTGCGACAGTTGGCCGTTGCCTGGTATCTGCTGTTCCGACTGGCCACGTCCGCCCGGTTCCTGGCCTTCCTCGCCTGGTTGCTGGGCCTGGTTCTGATTGCCCTGCTGCTGCTGACCGTTGCGCGGCATCTGGAAGGTCTGGTCCATCAGTTGCTGCTGGCGGCGCATCATTTCCGACAGCTGGTCCAGCATTTTGGCCATGGGCGATGTGCGCTGCGGATTGGCCTGGCGCCGGCCGGGCTGCAGGTTCTGCAGGATGTTTTCCAGCTCCGACAGCATTTGCTGTGCTGCATCACGCGCACCCGACTTGGCGAGATTCTCAATCATGTCCATCATGCGCTGCAGGTCCTGCGAGCGGATTTCCTGCTGGGCGCGGTTCTGCTGCTGCTGGTTCTGCGCCTGCGGATTGTTGCGCTGGTTTTCCTGCATCTGCTGCTGCATGGCCTGCAGGTATTCGTTCATGGCCTCTCGCAGCTGCTTCATAAGGTCGGCGATTTTTTCTTCCGACGCGCCTTCCGCCAGCGCTTTTTCAAGCTGTTTCTTTATGGCCTGCAGTTTCTTCAGCGAATCATGGAGATTGCCGCTTTCGATGGTCAGTGCGATCTCCCAAAGGGTATCGGCAACCTGGCGGGATTCTTCATGGGTGCTGGCGCGGTACAGTTTGGCCGCAGCGTGCCTGATACCGAGATAAACACCGGATTTCTCGACCACGCCCTCCGGCCACACCAGAATGGCGGAAAGCGCACGCACCACGTCACGATGATTGTCCGGCTGGAAAAAGATGTTCTTGCGCTGCTCGATCAGGGCCTGGGCCAACGGTTTGGTAAACTGGCGTTCGGGCAAGGCAAGCTTCACTACATCGCTGCGCCCGGTCTGGCCTGCCTGATCCATGCCCTCGATGACGATTTCAACCGGCAAGCCGGCCCAGGGATGGGCGGTCAGGTCCTGAAAGCTCTTGCCTTCGGCCTGCCTGGGATTGACCTTGCGCATCGAGATGCCAAATTCCGGCGCCTGCGACAGGAACGGACTGTCGGCGTCGATCTTGTCGGGATCCAGGCCATCGCGGCGCAGTGCGACCCGGCCGGACAGCGAGGTCACGCCGTAATCGTCTTTCACTTTCCACGGCAGCGAGAACGCACCTGATGGCGTGATCTGTAGCTGTTCGGGAACGGTGACAACAGGCGGCAGGTCGGCAATGACGTTCACCGTCCACATGCCGAGCTCCCGGCCAGCGCCGCTGACCGACACAATGGCCGATTTCTCGACCTTGGTGCGCAGCTCCTGCGTTTCTGCAGCTGTCGCGACCGTCTGGCCATCAGGCTCGGTACCGGGCACTTCGGCTTTAAGTTCCTCAAACACTGCCGGTGCATCAGCGGTTGATGCGGGATCAGATAGCGTGACCTTGAGATCATCCGCGCCGTTGAGCCGCACCACCAGCTCCGAGCCCTGTGGCACGGAGATCACGGCGACTTCACTGGTGCTGGACGAAAATTGTGCACGCCGGGTCAGCAGCACAGGCGGTTTGGCGGTGTAGGAAGGCGGGTTCAGCCAGGCATCCATCGCTATTGCATTGACGGGAACCGGTGCGGTGACCGCAACAGCCTCGGCAATTTTTTCCCGCCACGTGCCGGCGCTCAGCACACCTGCGGCGATCAGTGCAACGGCCAGCGCATTGCGCAAGGCGTTCTGATCGACACGTGGCAATGGCGAACGCGGTGCTCCGGCTTTCAGATCATGCAGCTGTTTTGCCATGCGCCGGCGGTGGGCCTGCCACAGCGCTTTCTGCTCAGGGGTCGCGGAAATCTCATCGGCTAGTGTGTCGGTCCAGCCCGATACCGGGCGATGCATCTTGCCTGACTTCAGTTCAATGCGCGAAAGCGCAGCTTCCTCAGACGGCCAGGACAGGTCGGCGAGGTCTTTCAACGAGTATAAAAACCCGGCTCCGGCTGCGCCAAACAGGGTCAGTTTCAACCAGACAGGCAGTAGATTCAGCACGCCGGACAGCATGCACAGCAACACCAACCCTGCAATCATCATGGCGGGAAACAGCCGTTCAAGCAGGCACTCCCAGTAGATGGATATCTTGGCGAGCGTGACCTTGCGGGCGATTATGTGTGCCGGATCAAATTTCATGGCCTGATCATTCTAGCATAACACGGCGAAAGCAAGGGACCATAATGGCCACATACTTACCCGGTAAACGCAAAAGTGATCATTGCGGATTGCGTCACTGGCTCATTGTTGCCATCCGGCCAGCCTGTCCATGCCAATCAGGGCTTCATAAGTCTGCCGGGGCCGGACAATGGCAAAGCGTTCGCCGTTGACCAGAACCTCCGGCACCAGCAATCGCGAATTGTAAGTGCCGGCCTGCACGGCACCATAGGCGCCCGCGGTCATGACCGCGATCAGGTCGCCTGCCTTGACCGGCGGCATCTGGCGGTTCTGGGCCAGATAGTCGCCAGACTCACATACCGGGCCGACCACATCCGCAAGCAATGTCTCAACCGAACCGTCTGGTTCAGACACAGTGAGAATATCGTGCCAGGCATCATAGAGCGTCGGCCGGATCAGGTCGTTCATTGCGGCATCCACGATGATGAACGTCTTGCCTTCTTCGTGTTTGACGTGAATGACCCGGGTGATCAGGATCCCTGCATTGCCGGCGATCATGCGGCCAGGTTCCATGACGAACTTGCAGTCCAGGTGGCCCAGGGTTTCACGCACCACGGCTGCATATTCATCCGGGTGAGGCGGCACATCGTTTGTGCCGCGATAGGGAACCCCCAGCCCGCCACCGAAATCAACGTGGGTGATGGTGTGACCATCCTTGCGCAGTTGCTGCACCAGCTCGCCGAGCAGGGTATAGGCCTGGTGATATGGCTCCAAGGTGGTGATCTGGGAACCGATGTGGACATCGACACCGCTGACGCGCAGACTCGGCAGCGACGCTGCCTGCGCATAGATTTCCCGCGCCCGGCTCATGGAAATTCCGAACTTGTTCTCCGATTTGCCGGTGGTGATTTTTGCGTGGGTCTTTGCGTCAACGTCCGGATTTACCCTGATGGAGATGGTGGCGGTTTCGCCCAGCCGGCGGGCAACTTCGGACAGCAGCTCCAGTTCGGGCTCGCTCTCGACGTTGAAACAGGCAATTCCCTCGCGCAGGGCATAAGACATCTCTGCAGCGGTCTTGCCAACGCCGGAAAAAACAATCTTGCGGGCCGGTACGCCGGCGGCGCGGGCGCGGCGCAACTCACCTTCCGATACCACGTCCATGCCGGCACCCAGATCAGCAAGCGTCTTGATGACTGCCTGATTGGAGTTTGCCTTCATGGCGTAGCAGATGGTCAGGTCGAGATCATGAAAGGCGGCTTTGAGGACTTCAAAATGCCGGGTAAGCGTTGCCGTCGAATAGCAGTAAAAAGGGGTTTCGACATCCTCAGCCAGTTCGGCAAGATCGATATCCTCGGCGTGAAGGCTGCCGTTTCTGTAGGTGAAATGATGCATGGATTAACCGGTCAGGCTGCGGGATCAAACGTGTCGGAACAATTGTGCGTCATCCAGGCGCATGTCAGCGCACATTCGTGTCCGGGGTGCTGAAGCTGCATGAACACGGGATGGTCAGATCGAATTCAGTTCGGTTTTATCAGCGGGTCGATGGCGGCAGGTTCATCCGGGTCAGTGGCCGCGGCACCGGGCGGTGGCTCCAGCGGGCCGCGCGTACCACATGCAGACAGCAATATTGTCAGCAGGGCAAGGACGATAAGTTTGCGCAGGTCCATGGGTCCGGTTCCAGGCGATACTTCTTTCAGCTGGTTTCTTGTACCCTAAACCAGCGTTGCAGGCAAAGTGGCAATCTACGCATTATTCACCCTGCCTTGCGGTCACCGTCTGCACCTCGATCCAGTAACGCGGGTTGCGCGGTTCCGGCTGGTTGGGGAAGGTGACAACCTGGTCACCCTGATAGCTGCCGCCGGGTTTCAGATCCAGCGGGTCAAAACCCACGGTACGGGTGCCGATGACGGTGCAGTTGGCATTCAGTTTGCCAGGGTCGACATCGGCCTGTGGCACATCATAGAAAACCGGGCAGGAAAACAATGTGAGCCGCAAGGTCACGCCGGCAACGGTGAACTCGGCCGAGCGGTTGGTGAGCATAGTCTGCAACCGCCATGAGAACAGGTCAGGTTCGACACGTTCCCTGCCGGCACTGTCGAAAACGGTGCGATCCGGATTGGTCAGGTTTGTCTGGCCGATGGCAATGTCGGTTTTCTTCACCGCGGTGAATGTCAGGGTTTCCTGGCGCCGGACCTCGGAAAACCTGTCGGCAGTCTGGGTGTCGGCTTCAAACTCCTGCTGGGTCAGGGTGAAAATCAGCATGAATACGCCAAACACGACGGTGGCAAACACCAACAACCCACGCCGCCACATTGTATTGGTGACGAACAGCCAGATTACCGCGATCAGCAGCAGATAAATTACCAGCCAGCGCATGTGTTACCTCGTTTCCGGCACTTGGAATTCAAACGCTAAGTCGTTGCTCAGCACCAATCACTTAGTCATTAACCGTCCGGTATGCAATTCGAGTGCAGTGCGGCCAAACATCCATTATGGCGAATATGTATGAAAAACCCGCACACGATGATATCTTTGTGATGACGGTCATTCAGGATCAGGCGGACTGGGTTGCTCGGCCGCACCGACAAAGTTTGGCTCCCCGCCCGAGATCGTCTTGCTTGGACTGGGAGAAAATGCCGCCACCTGACAAGCGCCCGAATGCCGGGCCAATCAGGCCAGAATTTTCAGCCAGCGTTTGGCCTCACGCCTGACATTTGCAGGGGCGGTTCCGCCAAAACTCCTGCGCGAACCGGCGGATGCCCGCGGCGTCAGTACCTTGAACACATCCTTGTTTATGCGCGGTTCGACACGCTGCATGTCCGCAAGGCTCAACCCGTCCAGGTCAACGCCGTGCTTTTCCGCCATCGCGACCAACGAGCCGGTGACATGGTGAGCATCCCGGAACGGCATGGCGAGAACCCGTACCAGCCAGTCCGCCAGATCGGTGGCGGTTGAATACCCGGCGCCGGCTGCGGCGGCCATCCGGTCCGTGACGGGTTCCATGTCGGCGACCATCCCGGTCATGGCCGAAATCGCCAGCGCCAGCGCGTCTATGGCGTCAAAGGCCGGCTCCTTGTCTTCCTGCATGTCCTTGGAATAGGCCAGCGGCAGGCCTTTCATGACCAGCAATAGGCTGGTGAAGGCTCCCAGGATGCGGCCTGGCTTGGCGCGTATCAGCTCAGCCGCATCGGGGTTTTTCTTTTGCGGCATGATCGACGAGCCGGTTGTGAACCGGTCGGACAGGCTGACAAATCCGAATTGCGGCGTTGACCAGATCACCAGTTCCTCGGCGAAGCGCGACAGGTGCATGGCGCAAATCGACGCTGCAGCGAGGGTTTCCAGCACGAAATCCCGGTCTGCCACACTGTCAAGCGAGTTGCGGGTCGGCCGGTCGAACCCGAGCGCTCTAGCGGTCATGGTGCGATCGATCGGAAACGAGGTGCCGGCCAATGCGGCGGTTCCCAGCGGGCTTTCGTTCATTCTCTTGCGGGCGTCGGCAAACCGTGAACGGTCACGGGCAATCATTTCCACATAGGCCAGCAGGTGATGGCCGAAGGTTACCGGCTGCGCCGTCTGCAGGTGGGTGAACCCCGGCATTACCGCATCAGCATGCGCCAGCGCCTTGCTGGCCAGGGCGTGCTGAAGGCCGGACAATTGCTGATCGAACAAGTCCAGGCAATCGCGGACATAGAGCTTGAAGTCCGTTGCCACCTGGTCATTGCGTGAGCGCGCCGTGTGCAGCCTGCCGGCGGCGTCGCCGATGCGATCCTTTAAGGCGGCTTCCACGTTCATGTGGATGTCCTCAAGGGCTGCGGAAAACGTGAACCGGCCGGCTTCGATGTCCTTGCCGATGGCGGTCAGGCCGCGCACGATGTCACGGACATCTGATTTGGCAATGATGCCGCATTCCCCCAACATGGTGGCATGGGCTATCGAACCAGCGATATCCTGTGCAAAAAGACGCTGATCAAAGCTGATGGAGGCATTGATCTTTTCCATTATCTCATCGGGACCGGTGTTGAACCTGCCGCCCCACATCTTATTTGTCATTTATGACCTGCCATCAGTTTGCATGTTTAAGAACCCAGAGCCCGGAAAACCATGACCAGTAACAGCGAGAAACCGCAACCATCATCATCATCCCGCACCAAGATGCTTGGCATTGTCGCGGCCGGTCTGGGCATTGCTGTCATCGGGGTTTACGCGATGTTGGGCAGCAATGGCAATGAAGAGGTTGGCCGGGAGGTCACTGCCGTGACCGCGCCTGCCGCCTCGGACGGTGCGCCTTTGAAACTGGACAAGTCCCTGTCCTCCGGTGATATGGCGGCTTTCGTGTTCAAGCAGGACCGGCCAGAAGTTGTCACCGGCGATTTCAAGGATGGAGACGGCAACACAATCGACATGAGCCATTGGAAAGGCCGGGTTGCCCTGGTCAATCTGTGGGCTACATGGTGTGGGCCATGCCGCGCAGAAATGCCGTATCTGGCCGAGCTTCAGGATCTGTATGGCAGCGATCAGTTCGAAGTTGTGGCGCTCAGCGTCGATCTGAAAGGCGCAGAAGCCTCTGCTGCATTCCTCAAGGAGATCAAGGCCGACAATCTTGCGCTTTATGTCGACAAGAGCTCCAGGGCCATGAAGAAGCTGGGTGCTTACGGTCTGCCCGTGACCATCCTGGTCGATCGCCAGGGCGGCGAGATCGGTCGCCTGATCGGTCCGGCCGAGTGGGTTGGTGAGGAAGCCAAGCGGCTGATCGAGGCTGCAATCGCGGAGAACCCGCAATCCTGATCGCTCTTCGGAGTTCGAAAATGACCGGTTAACGCGGCTGCTGTGCGAGCCAGGTGCGTGCGGTGTCCAGATTTGGCAGGCGGCGCCAGCCGACCGGTGTTTCAACCGCCACTGAGCCATCTTCCAGCGTCATTGCCAGGTGTCCGTCGACGTTGAACTCGTCAATGGCAAGCGGCCAACTGCGCGGGTCAGACGTATCCGGTACAATCGGCGGCGGCGGAGGTGCATAGGGCGCCGGCTGAAATGGCGCTTGAGCGGACGTTTTCTCTGTGCCGGCATTTTCGTCGTCTGCACTATCTGGCTCCGGCGAGCCGGCATCTTCGTCTGCCGGTGCTGCCGGTTTCATCGGCGGCAGATCGTCATCGCCGGTTGCTGCAGCCACCAGGGCGCTGCCTGCGGATGCACCGCTGTCCAACAGTTTTGCGGTGTTGTCGGCGGTTGTGATCATTGCCTTGGCCATGGTTGCATTGACGATGCACAAAAGGCCGAGCGTCAGGGTTGCGGCTCCACCAGCCATCAACGGTCCACCGGCGGCGATGCCGAAATCACTCTGCGTTAACAGGTAGATGCCGTAACCAACAAGGCCGCCGCCACCGAGCACGGCCAGCCATCCCAATGCCCCCACAAGTCCGGCAATACCGCGGCCGGATGTCGCTTCTTCAGACATAAATGTACCCCCGTACCAAAACCCTCAGCATCAGTTGACCACAAAACTGCCTCATGGGCAATTCGTCATCTGGTCGGGACGGGCGTCTCGCCGCGATAGTCATAGAACCCACGATTGGTTTTGCGGCCAAGCCATCCGGCCTCGACATACTTCACCAGCAACGGGCACGGCCGATACTTGCTGTCGGCAAGGCCGTCAAACAGCACCTGCATGATGGACAGGCAGGTATCAAGTCCGATGAAATCGGCCAATTCCAAGGGCCCCATCGGGTGGTTTGCCCCGAGTTTCATGGCCTTGTCGATGGCTTCAACCGAGCCGACTCCTTCGTACAGGGTGTAAACGGCTTCATTGATCATTGGCAGCAACACCCGGTTCACGATGAAAGCCGGGAAATCTTCCGCAACCGCTACAGACTTGCCCGTGGTGCCTACAAACTCGCGCACCTCCTGGAAAATCTCGTCGACAGTAGCAATGCCGCGAATGAGTTCGACCAGTTCCATCACCGGTACCGGGTTCATGAAATGAATACCCATGAAGCGTTCCGGCCGGTCTGTTCCGGCAGCCAGGCGGGTAATGGAAATTGAGGACGTATTGGAGCCGATCATGGCGTCCGGTTTCAGGTGCGGGCAAAGGTCGTTGAAAATCTTGCGCTTTACGTCTTCATCTTCAATGGCCGACTCGATAACCAGGTCGACATCGGCGAACTGCTCAAAACTGCTATAGGGAGAAATCCGCTCAAGCGCGGCCTTGCGGTCGGCCTCGGTTATCTTATCCGATTTGACCTGCCGGGCCATGTTGCCATTGATGGTTGCAAGTCCTTCTTCGATCTTGTCTGCCGTTATATCGTACAGGCCCACGTCATAGCCTGACAGTGCGCACACGTGTGCGATGCCTGATCCCATCTGACCCGCACCGATAACCCCGATTTTCTTGATCGTCATATTCTTCTGTGTCTTTTCATGTCGCGAAGTGCTGGAGCCTATCGCGGGCGTTGCCGCGCGGCAAGAGAGTTTATCGCACTGCAATATAAAACCCGCCTGACGAAAACGTCAGGCGGGTCGGCGTGTGTTTTCTGAGACCTTTCCGGCGGCTGTTTTCCAGGTCAGAACCCGGCTTTCGCCAGTTCTTCGTCCAGGGCCGGCACGGCATCGAACAGATCAGCAACAAGACCATAGTCAGCAACCTGGAAGATCGGTGCTTCTTCGTCCTTGTTGATGGCCACGATTACCTTTGAATCCTTCATGCCGGCAAGATGCTGAATGGCGCCGGAAATACCCACGGCGATGTACAGGTCAGGCGCCACGACCTTGCCGGTTTGGCCAACCTGGTAGTCATTGGGTACATAGCCCGCATCAACCGCCGCGCGTGATGCGCCGACGGCGGCATTGAGCTTGTCGGCCACTTTTTCCAGCATGGCAAAGTTTTCACCGTTTTGCATGCCACGCCCGCCGGACACGATAATGCCGGCAGACGTCAGTTCCGGCCGATCTGACTTGGACAGGTTTTCACTGACATAGGAGGTCAGGCCGGGATCGGCAGGTGCATCGATTTTTTCAATTGATGCCGACCCGCCGGTGCCGGCTGAGTCAAACGACGCCGTCAGCACGGTGACAATTTTCTTGGCACCGGTTGCCTGCACGGTCTGAACGGCATTACCGGCATAGATCGGGCGCTCAAAGGTATCGGCACTCTTGACGGCAATGATGCCGGACACCTGCATTTCATCGAGCAGGGCAGCGACACGGGGAGATATGTTCTTGCCGTTGGTTGTAGCCGGCGCAACCATGGCATCGTGATCCGCCATCAGGCCGACGATGAGCGCCGCCATTGGCTCTGCCAGCGGCCTTTCGAACATGGCGTCATCGCAATGCAGGACCTTTTTCACGCCATCCAGCCCGGCGGCTTCCTTGGCGGCAGCGTCGGCATTGTGTCCGGCGACCAGCACATGGATATCTCCGCCCATCTGGGCGGCGGCTGTCAGTGCCTTGTGGGTCGCGTCCTTGAGACCGGCATTGTCATGCTCGGCAATGAGGAGAATGGCCATGATCAGATAACTCCTGCTTCGTTCTTGAGCTTGTCGACAAGCTCGGCAACCGACGCCACTTTCTTGCCGCCCTGGCGAGCCGGTGGTTCGACGGTGGTTACAACTTTCAGTTTTGGCGCCAGATCAACGCCCATGTCGGCAGCGACCTTTTCATCGAGCGGCTTCTTCTTGGCCTTCATGATGTTCGGCAGCGATGCATAACGCGGCTGGTTGAGGCGCAGATCGGTGGTGACGATCATCGGCATCTTGACCTTGATGGTCTGCAGTCCGCCGTCGATCTCGCGGGTGATCTCCGCACTGTCGCCGTTCAGTTCGATCTTCGAGGCAAACGTGGCCTGCGACCAGCCCATCAGCGCAGACAGCATCTGGCCGGTCTGGTTGCAGTCGTCGTCGATGGCCTGCTTGCCGAGAATGACCAGATCGGGTTTTTCCTCTTCGATCACTGCCTTGAGCAGCTTGGCCACACTGAGTGGTTCAACATATTCGTCATGCTTGATCAGGATGCCGCGGTCGGCACCCATGGCAAGCGCGGTACGGATGGTTTCCTGGGCCTGCTGGGGACCAACGGAGACAGCAACAACCTCGGTGGCCGTACCGGCTTCCCTGAGGCGAAGAGCTTCTTCCACGGCGATTTCGTCGAAGGGGTTCATCGACATCTTGACATTGGCCAGTTCGACACCCGAACCATCGGCCTTGACGCGGATCTTGACATTGTAGTCAACCACCCGCTTGACAGCGACCAGTACTTTCATTTGAGGCAATCTCTCTCGTTAATGGTGACGGCTGCCCAGTTGGGTAGCGCCCGTGCATTCAGCCGCCACACGCAAGGGTTTGCGAGGCGTGGGCGGGACCCTATTGGCCAGTCGACGGTTCCGTCAATGCGATATTCGTCTATTTGGGGCCAATTGCGACCTCTGGTCACAATTTTTCGGCACAATTGGCCTGACTTAGAGTGTCTGTCAGGCCACTCTGGTTCCGAGTGTGCTCCTGAACAGGGCGGTAATCAGAAAACCGGTGGCAAACCCTCCAATATGCGCCCACCAGGCCACAATGACCTCGCCTTTGGAATTGTCGAGATAAAGCGACAGGATCTGAAATCCGATCCAGGCCGCCAGGGCCCAGCCGGCAGATATGCGCAACGGCACCTTCATGAACAGAAGAACCCACACGCGTGCCTTCGGATAAAGCACCAGATAGGCCCCCAGAATGCCCGAAACGGCACCCGAGGCGCCGACCAGGGGAGCCGTTGAATCCGGGTTGGCAAAGACATGGGCGGATGCCGCTACGATCCCGCAGACAAAATACAGCACGAGGAATCCGATATGGCCGAATGCGTCCTCCACATTGTCTGCAAAAACCCACAGGAATGCCATGTTCGCGATAAGGTGCATCCAGCCGCCGTGGATGAAGGTGTAGGTGATCAGAGTCAGCGGTTCGGGAATATCGGCCAGGGAAATTTCACTGAACGACAGGTCACCGATTTCGCCCGGCACCAGGCCGAGAGAGGTTGCAAAGGCAAGCTGGCTCATGCCGAGATTGCCGTACTGCATCATCAGGAACACACCCACATTGGCCAGGATCAGCGCACCGGTCACGAACTGGAAGCGGATCACCGTCAGGGGCGTGTTGTCATGCAGCGGCAAGAACATATGGTTGGGTCCCCGGCTAAGTTTGCGTTGCGCCTGGTTGCCACAATACATCTCCATTGTGACGGACGTTTACCCAGCGGCTGGCCACGAACATGAAGTCCGACAGCCTGTTGAGATAGGTCGAGGCCTCCGGCGAGACCTGCTCTTCGGGAATGGAGGCGAGCTCGACAACATGGCGTTCGGCGCGCCGGCACACGGTACGGGCCTGGTGCAGATAGGCTGCTGCAGGGTGGCCGCCGGGCAGCACGAAAGAACGCAACGGCTCCAGGTCGTCATTCAACTGGTCGATCTCAGCCTCCAGACGGTCAACCTGGGTCTGCTTGATGCGCAAAGGCTCCCAGGCAAGCTCCTCGCCGGTATCGGGTGTGCACAGGTCGGCGCCGAGGTCGAACATGTCGTTCTGGATGCGTGCCAGCATGGCATCAAGCTCACCCATGTCATCGCCGGTGGTATGCAGCCGCGCGACGCCGAGGATCGAATTGGCCTCGTCGACGGTGCCATAGCTGGCGATGCGGGCGTGGAATTTGGGCAGCCGCTGACCGGTCGACAGCGCCGTGCTCCCGTCGTCCCCGGTCTTGGTATAAATCTTGTTCAGAACCACCATGGTGCCAGTATCCTGCCAGTGCTTCGGTATAGGTTGCGGATTGGCCGGACTGTACGCATCCGGGCAAGGTCAGTCTACCCGCAGCACACGTGCCGGATTGGCGCGTAAGGCCGACCAGGTGGTGATCAGTCCCGCAGCCACGGTGACGGCAAGGGCTGCCAGAGCAGTTGCCACGGCAATCAAACCGGAAAACTGCCACTCTAGCCCCAGTATCTGGGTGATGATCGCCCACGCGCTTAAACCGCCGGCGATGATGGCAAAGCCTGCCGTTGCCAAACCGAGCAACGCATACTCAATGACCAGCGCCCGCAACAGCTGCGAGCGAGTTGCGCCATAGGTTTTCAGTACGACCGCATCATAGATGCGGCCGGACAATCCCGTCGCCAACGCCCCGCCAAGCACCAGAATGCCAGCCAGCAGAGTCACGGCATTGGCACCGCGAATGGCGGTGATGAGCTTGCCCATCAGCGAGTTTATGGCATCCAGCGCATCACGGACCCGGATCGACGTTATGGTCGGGTAGGGACCGGAAACCGCTCTGAGGATGTCGAGCTCGCGCTCCCGTTCGGCTTGAGCGGTAACAACAAACATGTGCGGCGCGCCGGCAAAGGTGTTGGGTGAAAACATCATCACGAAGTTGATCTGCAGGGAGCGCCAGTCAACAGCGCGGAAATTGGCCACTTCGGCGGTGATCTCCCGGCCCAGCACATTGACGCTGACAGTGTCGCCGATGTTCAGGCCCACGCCTTCGGCGATGTCGGCGGAAAACGACACCAGGGGCTTGCCGGAGTAATCCGCCGGCCACCATTCGCCTTCCGTCAATTGTCCGCCTTCCGGTGCGCTCGCGGCGTAGGTAATACCGCGGTCACCGCGCAGAGCCCAGGCAGCATCCGCGCTGACCTTGACTTCGCCGGCGGGCACACCGTTCACCTTGACAATGCGGCCGCGCAACATCGGCGCCCGGCTGACGGTCGAGGCGCCGGATTTTGTCAGCGTCTCGGCGAACCGGTCGGCCTCGCTGGAATGGACGTCGAGGAAGAAGAAGCTGGGCGCCCTGTCCGGCAGGTTGTCCCTCAATTCCTTTGAGATATTGCTGTCGATGAGCGACAGGCTGACAAACAGCGTCAGGCCCAGGCCAAGCGATAGCACGACCGATGGTGTTGGTGTACCAGGCCGGTGCAGATTGGCGATGGCAAGGCGCATGACGGCGGACCGGGCACCGGTGGTGCGCGAGGCAATCCACATCATCACACGGGCCATCCCGGTCAGGATGGCGAAGCTGGCCAGGATGCCCGCGGCATAGCCGTAAGTGATGCGCGGGTCTGGAAACGCGGTGAGCGTGAGAACGAAGATGCAGGCAAGAGCAATGCCGATGACCAGCCATGAAGCCGGTCCGGGCCAGGCGATCCTGGTGGTCAGGATGTCACGAAACAGGGCACTGGGCGGGATGCGCCCGGCGCGCGCCAATGGCCATACCGCAAATGCGATGACAATCAGGTAGCCGAACAGCGCGGCACGAACTACCGGCCATGGTTCGATGCCGACAGACACCGGGATTGGCAGCAGCCCGGACAACAGGGCGGCGGCCAGCGGCGGCGTGGAGAGCCCGGCCAGCACGCCGATGAATATGCCACCGGTGGCGACAATGAACACCTCCATGAAGTAGGTCCAGAATACCAGCCGTTGAGACGCACCTAGACATTTCAGCGTCGCGATGTTTCTGGTGCGCCGTTCCAGGAATGCCTTGACCGCATTCGCCACGCCGACACCGCCGACAATGAGTGATGTCAGGCCGACCAGAGACAGGAAAAACGTGAGCCGGTCGATAAAGCGGCGCACACCGGGTGCGGCGTTCTCGCGCGAGCGCACTTTCCAGCCCTGATCCTGCAGAAGCGGTCCGGCCTGCCCGACGATCTCCTTGACCATGGTGTCATTGGCCGGTTGCGGCAGGGCCACCCGGTAGCGCCAGTTGATCAGGCTGCCGGGACGCGACAGGCCGGTTTCAGCCAGTGCATCGGTGGCGATCATCAAACGCGGCCCGAGCACGAAACCGTCCGAAATCCGGTCCGGCTCACGCACGATAGCCGCATTAACAACGAGATCGGAATTGCCCACCCGGACAACATCTCCGATCTTCAGGTCAAGACGCGCCAGCAGGGCATTTTCGACCACCGTGCCGGCCCGGCCTGACGGGCCGGGCTGCAGGGCACGCTCGAGCGGTATGTCCGGTTCAAGCTGTACCTGGCCGTAAAGCGGGTAGGCGCCGTCAACCACCTTGACCTCGACCAACGCTGACGATTTGTCGGGAACCGCCGCCATGGCGCGCAAGGTGGCCACCTTGCTGACCCGGCCAGCGGCGGTGATGAAGCTGCGCTGTTCGCTGCTGGGGGTATCGTAAAGCGTGGAAAACTCGATATCTCCGCCCATCAGCGAGCGGCCTTCATTGGCAATACCGGTATTCAGGGCAGACGACAGCGCGCCGACCACCGCGATGGCGCTGACACCGAGGATCAAGCAAGCCAGGAAAATCCGGAATCCCTGCAGACCGGAACGCAGTTCACGCAAAGCGAGGCGCAACGCCGTTGACAACATGTGCATCATGACGCTGTGACACTGTCAGCGTGGATCAGGCCATCCCTGATCTCGATGGTTCTTGAACAGCGTGCCGCGAGGTTGGGATCATGGGTGACCAGTACCAAAGAGGTTTCGCCGTCCGACTGCAGGTCGAACAACAGGTCCATGATGGTATGGCCGGTTTCCTGGTCAAGATTGCCGGTGGGCTCGTCTGCCAGGATTATCCTGGCACCTGCCGCGAGGGCGCGGGCTATGGCGACGCGTTGCTGCTCACCGCCCGACAGTTGGCCCGGGTAGTGATCCAGGCGATGGTCGAGGCCGACCCGTTCAAGCTGCTTGCGGGCCAGGTCGAATGCATCACCGGTGCCGCGCAGTTCGAGCGGCACGGCGACGTTTTCAAGTGCGGTCATGGCGGGGATCAGGTGGAACGACTGGAACACGATGCCGATATTGTCGCGGCGAAACACCGCCAGCTGGTCTTCGCTGAGCCCGTTCAGGGTCTGTGAAGCCACCTGAACGCTGCCGCCTGTTGCCGCCTCAAGGCCGGCAATCACCATGAGAAGCGTTGTCTTGCCGGACCCGGACGGGCCGACGACGGAAACGGCTTCACCGTTGGAGATGGCTAGATCGATGCCCTTGAGGATTTCGACAGGCCCGGCACGCGACGACAGGGTGACCTGCACGCCGTCTAGGCGCACTATGTCAGCCTTGTCGGAAGTTACGGAAATGCCAGTTTCGGGTGTGTCTACGCGAGCGTCCATGGGCTTCCTAACGTTGGTGTGTCCGGTTCAGACCACGCCTTGTTGCGAATGAGCTTGGTTTCCAGAGCGGGATGCGGTTTTGCGCCCGCATCCCGCTCTGGATTATAGTGATCGATCAGGTTTATGGCCTTTTGATTGAAATAATCAAAAATCATCCTGATCTATGTGTGTAACAGACGTAACCATGCAAGGGATTCCGACGCATCATGCAATCACATTCTCGACGCCACGTGATCAAACTGCTGGCGACTGCCTCGCTTACACCATTGGCCATACCAGCGATGGCGGCAGCACCGTTCTCCATTGTTGCGCTTGGTGACAGCCTGACTGCCGGGTATGGCCTGCCGCCGGAAGAGGCCTTTACCACGCGCCTGGAGCAGCGGTTGAATGAAAACGGTTTGAATGTCGAGGTGGTCAATGCAGGTGTGTCCGGAGACACCAGCAAGGGCGGACTGGCGCGGATTGACTGGTCGGTCCCGGACGGGTCCGGTCTGGTGATTGTGGAGTTGGGCGCCAATGATGCACTGCGCGGCATCTCGCCGGCAGAAACCGCGAAGAACCTCGATGCAATCGTTACACGGCTCAAGCAACGCGGTATCGGCGTGCTGCTGGCAGGCATGCTGGCGCCGCCGAACATGGGCAAGGACTATGAGGCTGCCTTCAATGCGATTTACCCGGAACTGGCAGAAAAGCACGGTGTGGAGCTGTATCCGTTCTTTCTGGACGGGGTCGTGGCCGATCCGAAACTCAATCAGGCGGACGGCATTCACCCGAATGCGGCAGGCACTGCGGTCATTGTCGAGCGATTAACGCCAACGGTCGACAAGCTTGTACGTTCACTGGCATCATGACTTGAGATTGTCATGTGCCGGGGTTTAGCCTTGGGACGCGACATTGATTCGGCGATAGCACAGGAGGGACTGACAATGCCTCGACTGTTCACTGGCGTGGAACTACCATCAGATGTGGGCCGGGATCTGGTAATCATGCAGGGCGGCATTGAAGGTGCCCGCTGGATTGATCCGGACAACTATCACCTCACCTTGCGGTTTATAGGCGACATTTCAGACCGCGCGGCCGATGAATTGACCGGTGAGCTGCAGCGTATCGTGGCAATGCCCGCGTTTAACATATCGCTTTCCGGCATGGGCGTGTTTGGAACGAAAAAACCTCATTCCCTCTATGTGAAAGTCGACGAAAGCCCGGATCTCAGGCGTTTGCAGGCGATGCATGAGCGGGTGTGCCAGTCTTTGGGAATGCCGCCGGAGCAGCGCAAGTTCACCCCGCATGTCACGATTGCGCGTGTGCGCGGCGCCATACCAAGGCAGGTTCAGACCTATGTCGGAGCCCACAACCTGTATCGTTCGCGGGTGTTCGATGTCAGCCAGTTCGTGCTGTTTTCGGCGCGCGCTTCACGCGGCGGCGGGCCTTATGGGCGCGAAGAAATTTATCCCCTGGCGCGCGCGGCAATGTGAGTTACCAGGCCCCGGGCTGCCTGTTCTATCAGGTCGAGCGCGTGGTCAAATCCGTCTTCGCCACCATAATAGGGGTCGGGAACTTCGCGCACCGGCAATTCCCCGGCGAATTCCAGCAGCAAATGCACCCGGCCTGCCGATCCGTCCGGTTGCATTTCCCGTAAACGGGCGTAGTTGTTCCGGTCCATGGCGGCGATGATGTCGAACCGGTCAAAGTCTGCAGGGTCGATCTGCCGGGCACGCTGGTCGGAAATGTCTATTTCGCGCATCAAGGCGGTTTTTACCGCGCGTGGGTCAGGCGGGCTGCCGACATGCCAGCCGCTGGTGCCGGCACTGTCGGTGGCTATGTGGGCCATGCCTGCCTCGTCGAGAGCCAGGCGCACCGCGCCTTGCGCCATGGGCGAGCGGCAGATGTTTCCGAGACAGACGAGAAGGATGCTTTTCATGGCGCAATTCGTTAACCTAGTCAGCAAATTTGTAAAGGAAGATCAGTAATGGCGGAAAAGCTTCAAGGCCCGGCCCGGGAAAAGGCGTTGGCGGACCTCACAGGGTGGGCAAATGTGGATGGCCGGAACGCAATCTGCAAAACCTTCGTATTCAGCAATTTCAACGAGGCATTCGGCTGGATGAGCCGTGTTGCCATGCAGGCGGAAAAACTCGACCATCATCCTGAATGGAGCAATGTCTACAAGACCGTTGAAGTAACGCTTGCAACCCACGATGCAGGTGGGGTAACTGATCTTGATGTCAAATTGGCACAGTTTATGAATAAATGCGTAACCAGTTAGGACTTTGAGTTAAACAAACTTTAATCCTGACCGGACTTGTCAGGCATACTGTTTGTGCTCATATTTGATATCGTATCAATCCGTTCTCCAAGGGAGTTGAAAATGGCAGACCTAAAATACCAATCCCGGGCCCCTGCAGGCAGGCAGGCGCAAGAGATTGACGAGGGCCTGCGGTCCTACATGCTCGGCGTCTACAATTACATGGCGCTTGGCGTGGCGGCTACGGCCATCATAACACTGTTCGTGGCGTCTTCACCTGCATTGCTGCAGGTGGTGGTATCGCTGAAGTGGGTGTTCTTCATCGGCATTCTGGGCCTGGGCTTCCTGGCTCCGCGCCTGATCTTCTCAAACAATGCGGCTGTCGCTCACGGTGCTTTCTGGAGCTACTGCGCCTTGTGGGGCCTGGGCATCGCACCGATGGTAGGCCACTATATGGGGGTTAGCCCCGGTATGGTTGTGCAAGCCTTCGGTATTGCCGCGGCCACATTTGGCGCCACCAGCCTGTTCGGCTACGTCACCAAGCGCAACCTGTCCGGTCTTGGAACCTTCTTCATGATCGCCACCATCGGCATCATCATCGCCATGGTCGTCAATGCGCTGTTCATCGGATCCATAGGGTTCAGCCTGGTTGTTTCAATCATCACTGTGCTGCTGTTTGCTGGCATCACGGCCTATGAAACCCAGATGATCAAGGAAATGTACGTGGAAGGCGATGGCACTGTCGCAGCGCGGGGCAAGTCGATCTTCGGCGCCTTCATGCTGTATGGCAGCTTCATCACCATGTTCATCCACATCCTGAACATTCTCGGGATCATGAATTCGGACTGATGTAAGACGATCTGATCTTACCAAGAAATCAAACCCCCGCCGTACTGCTGTACGGCGGGGGTTTTTTCGTTCAGACCCAAAGATCTGCAGATAAATCAGAACGCGAAGTCAGGCGCTGACCAGCTTGGGCTTCTTCAGCAGGACCTTCAGCACCTGGCCGAGATCGTGGCCACGGCGCAGAATCAGGCCGCCTGGTGCGGTGACCGAGTAGGCACCCTGCTTGCGGGCAAGCTTCGGGTTCTTCTCGATGCGGTAGAGCGGTTGTTCTGAGCTGCGGCGGAACACGGCAAACACGGCGCAGTCCTTGCTGAAATCCATGGCGTAATCGCGCCATTCTCCCGCTGCTACCTTGCTTCCGTAAAGGTTGAGGATTGTTGCAAGTTCAGTCCTGTTGAATGCGATCTGGGTGGTTTTTTTTGCATATAGGGGTTGCTTGTCTTGCGTGTCATCATTCGCCTGCGGGCCGCCAAATGCGGCCCCCAGCGCAACAATCTCTGGCTCTTCGCTCATCCAACCTCCACTTAACTGTTTGTATTAAGGCTGTAATATCTTTGGCGCGAATTCAAATCCAGTCAAGACCGATTGATGGATCAGGGTGGCGAAACTGACGGCCGTGTCATGCAAAGATAATGAAACTGCCCAATTCCAGACACAAATAGACCCAAGAATCGTCGGGAACGCAGAACAATATTCAACCGTTGCCTCAAGGTCCGGCTCCAGATCGTTTCGGATATCTCAGCCCCCCAGCCCCCCGTGGCGAATTAGGAGCCGGACCTGTTTTTAAGTTAGTGAGTTTGTGAGTTGTGTTTGATTACTGCCCCAGTAGGGCCTGTTAGTCAGCAAAGTGAGTAAGATCCGGCGGCGCCAGTTGGTGCCGCTGTTTTCTTTTGTCGGCGGAAGTTTTGCGCCGGGCTTGATCTGACGTCGTAATATTCCAATATTCTGCTGCATCGAATCATCTGTTCTGCACTCTGGCCAGAAAACTGCCCCGGCCTGCAGCGCATTGGTATATTGGGAGGCAATTTTTCGACATGTCCAGCAGCACAACACAGTCAGGCGCCAAGCCAAAGCAATTCCAGGCCGAAGTGACCAAGCTCCTGCACCTTATGGTGCACTCGGTTTATTCAGAGCGAGAGGTGTTTCTGCGTGAGCTGATTTCCAATGCCTCGGATGCCTGCGACAAACTTCGCTATGAGGCCTTGAAGAACGACACGCTGATGCAGGCCGGCGGTGACCTGCGCATCACCATCAGCTTGGACAAGAAAAGCAAGGTCCTGACCATCGCCGATACCGGCATCGGCATGAATGCCAAGGAACTGGCGGATAATCTGGGCACCATAGCGCGCTCCGGCACGCAGGCGTTCATGGAGCAGATGGAGACAGCGAAGAAGAAAGGCGACAAGGACACCAGTCTTATCGGCCAGTTCGGCGTCGGCTTCTATTCCTCGTTCATGATCGCTGAACACGTTGATGTGGTGTCGCGCAGGGCGGGCGCCAAAAGGGTGAATGTCTGGAGCTCCGACGGCACCGGCACCTACACTGTCTCCGAATACAAGGGTGACGATGCACCGGAACGCGGAACGTCGATCCGGCTGAAGCTGCGCAAGGATGCCAAGGAGTTCCTGGAAGACCAGCGGCTGCAATATGTCGTGCGGACCTATTCCGACCACGTCAGTCACCCGATCTATCTCGGTGACGAGCAGGTCAATTCCGGCAGCGCCATCTGGGCACGCGGCAAGTCTGACGTCACCGATGAGCAGCATCGTGAGTTCTTCGGTCATGTGGCCGGTGTCATCGGCGATCCGGCGATGACAATTCATTACCGCGCCGAGGGGCGCAACGAATATTCGGTGCTGCTTTATGTGCCCGGCGAGAAGCCCTTCGACCTGTTTGACCCGGAACGCAAGGGCAAGCAGAAACTGTATGTGCGCCGGGTATTCATCACCGATGAAGCGGAGATGCTGCCGTCCTACCTGCGCTTCGTGCGCGGCGTGATCGACAGCGAAGACATGCCACTGAACATTTCCCGTGAGATGCTGCAGGACAATCCGACGGTTCATGCAATCCGCAAGGCGGTCACCAAGCGGGTGCTCAACGAGCTCAAGAAATGCGCTGACAAGAAGCCGGAGGTGTTCGCGAACATCTGGTCGGCATTCGGTTCGGTGATCAAGGAGGGCCTTTACGAAGACATGGAGCGCCGTGACCAGCTCTATGACATCTGCCGGTTCCGGTCCACGGTCAGCGAGGGCAAGGAGACGGCGTCGCTGGCTGACTATGTTTCGCGGATGAAGGAAAACCAGTCCGGGATCTACTACCTGACAGGCGACGATGCCGCCAAGGCGGAAGTGAGCCCGCAGCTGGAAGGCTACAAGGCACGCGGTATAGAGGTTTTGCTGCTGACAGATCCGGTAGATGCGTTCTGGGTACGCACCTCGCTTGGCTATGACGGCAAGCAGTTCAAGTCTGTGACCCAGGGCGGCGCCGACCTGGATGAGATTCCGCTTGAGGACAAGAAAGACAAAAACGACAAGTCCGACGATGCCGCCACCGCTGCGCTGATGACGGCCCTCAAAACCGCGCTGGGAGAAGCCGTGCAGGATGTTGCAAAGTCCACCCGTCTGACATCGTCCCCGGTTTGCATCGTGGCAGGTGACCAGGGCTTTGACAGGACACTGGAGAAATACCTGGCGCAACAGCAGGGCAAGACGTCCATCTCGGCGCCGGTTCTGGAAATCAATGCGGACCATGCGCTGATTGCCAAGCTGGCCGAGCGTGCCGGCAAGGGCGAGGACATGGGCGACGCAGCCAGGTTGCTGCTCGACCAGGCGGTCATCCTGGAAGGGGAAGTGCCAGAAGACGCGGTCGGATTTGCCGATCGCCTGTCGAAACTGATGCAGCAGGTGTATGAATAACCCAGAACAGGCCCCGGGTTTCGAGCCCGGCGCCTGTCATTTACACGTCAAGCTGCCTTTTGCTGCATCAGGCCGCGATTGACCAGTGTTTCGGCAATCTGCACGGTGTTCAAGGCAGCGCCCTTGCGCAGGTTGTCCGACACGCACCACAGGTTCAGGCCGTTTTCAATGGTTGCGTCTTCGCGGATGCGCGAGACGAAGGTGGCATAGTCGCCAACACATTCGACCGGTGTCACATAGCCGCCGTCCTCGCGCTTGTCGACGACCAGCAGGCCAGGTGCCTCGCGCAGTATGTTGCGTGCCTCATCGGCGGTGATTTCACGTTCAAATTCGATATTGACGGCTTCGGAGTGGCCGACAAACACCGGTACCCGGACACAGGTCGCGGTCAGCTTGATCTTGGGGTCGAGAATTTTCTTGGTCTCGGCCACCATCTTCCACTCTTCCTTGGTGTCCCCGGAATCCATGAACACATCTATGTGCGGGATGACATTGAAGGCGATCTGCTTGGTGAATTTGTCAGGTGTCGGTGGATCGGTGACGAAAATGCCCTTGGTCTGGGTCCACAGCTCGTCCATGGCGGCCTTGCCGCCGCCGGACACCGACTGGTAGGTGGCAACCACGACACGCTTGATCCTGGCCGCGTCATGCAGTGGTTTCAGGGCCACCACAAGCTGGGCGGTTGAACAGTTTGGGTTGGCAATGATGTTCTTGCGGTCATTGCGCGCCATGTACTCTTCAAGCGCGTGTGCGTTGACTTCCGGCACGATCAGCGGCACTGCTGCGTCATAGCGGAAGGCCGACGAGTTATCTATGACAATCGCGCCTGTCCTGCCGATCTTCGGCGACCACTGCTTTGAGGTCTCGCCACCGGCGGACATCAGCACGAAATCAACTTTCGAGAAATCAAAGGTTTCCAGATCCTGGCATTTCAGGGTCCTGTCGCCGAACGACACCTCGCGGCCAACCGACCGGCGCGACGCGATGGCGTGCACTTCCGCAACCGGAAACTCGCGCTCTGCGAGGATGTTCATCATTTCCATGCCAACATTGCCGGTGGCACCAACGATAGCGATATTGTAGCTCATCTGAACTTGTCTCCAGGATGACCCGACTCCCGCCCCAGTCGTTTTATCGGGCCTTTTCGGGTCTTGCTTCCGGCGCATCCTCCCACGGGAGAGAAAGGCCGGGAGTGAACGCAAGGTTAAGTCAGTGTTTTGACGGTCTTTGGTTTGACTGTGCTGGTCAGGCCAGCCGTCATCGTACCGCCGGGGATGGCGGAGGCGGTGAAGCTTGTGTTTGCCTGCATGTTCATAGTCGGATGATTTCCTTGCGACCTGTCCCCTGAGGGACAATTCGGCTTGTAGCAGTTTTCACCAAACAGTCAATGAAGAGTGTTTCGTTTGCTTAAGCGAGTGCTTCCAGTTCCGCCAGGATGGCATCACCCATTTCAGCCGTACCTACCTGTTGCATACCGTCCTGCATGATGTCACCGGTGCGCAAGCCCTTGTCGAGGGTTGATGCGATGGCTGTTTCGATCTTTCCGGCCCACTCACCCATGCCGAATGAATAACGCAGGCACATGGCAAATGACGCAATCATGGCGATCGGGTTGGCCAGGCCCTGACCGGCAATGTCGGGCGCCGAGCCGTGCACGGGTTCGTACAGCGCCTTGCGCAAGCCGGTATTCTCATCGACCGCACCGAGCGACGCTGACGGCAGCATGCCAAGTGAGCCGGTCAGCATGGCGGCCACGTCGGACAGGATATCGCCAAACAGGTTGTCGGTAAGGATGACGTCGAACTGCTTCGGCGTGCGCACCAACTGCATGGCGCCGGCATCGGCCAGCATGTGTGACAGTTCGACGTCCTCAAAGCCGTCCTTGTGGGTCTGGGTGACGATTTCGTTCCACAACACGCCGGACTTCATGACATTGCGCTTTTCCATGGAGCACACGGCATTGCTGCGGGTGCGGGCCAGTTCAAAGGCGACGCGTGAGATACGGTCGATCTCGTAGCTTTCGTAGACCTGGGTGTCGACGGCCCGTTTCTGGCCATTGCCCAGCTCGGTGATTTCCTTCGGTTCGCCGAAATACACACCACCGGTGAGTTCGCGCAGGATGAGGATATCGAGGCCTTCAACCAGGTCTTTTTTCAGCGATGACGCATCCGCCAGCGCCGGATAGACGATCGCCGGACGCAGGTTGGCATACAGGGCGAGATCCTTGCGCAGGCGCAGCAAGCCGGCCTCCGGGCGCTGGTCATAAGGTACCGTGTCCCATTTCGGCCCGCCCACGGCGCCGAAGATGATGGCATCGGCGGCCATGGCCTTTTCCATGTCGGCGTCTGAAATGCTTTCGCCATGCGCGTCATAAGCCGCGCCGCCGACAAGGCCTTCATCGAGTTCAAATGATGCAACCCCGTTGTCCTGGAACCATTGAATAACCCGGCGAACCTCGCCCATGACCTCAGGACCAATGCCGTCACCGGGAAGAAGGAAAAGCTTGTGGGTAGCCATGATCGTCTCAGCCTTTTTTACGGGGATTTACCTGCTGGCG
>JBPCVV010000087.1:0-2862 GCA_051010195.1 Anderseniella sp.
ATGTCATCCGCGTCAACAACCGCAAGGTGCTCGACGGGGTCATGGAGACAATCGGCATTGGCGGCGACGATCATGCTGGCACCAGGCTGTCTGTGCTGCGTGCCATCGACAAGCTGGACAAGTTCGGACTTGAGGGCATTATCCAATTACTTGGGCCCGGCAGAAAAGATGAATCAGGTGATTTCACCCGCGGCGCCGGGCTTAGCAATGCTCAGATAAACCGTATCATCAATCTCACAGGGTGGCTGGAACCTGGATCTGGATCAGGCGGCTTATCCAATGCTGTAACTGTTGCGAACTTGGAAGACTACTTTGAGCTAGACACTCGCGGTCGCCAGGGTGTTGAAGAACTCGAAGCAATCGCGAGGCTATGTGGCAGAGCAGGCTACGATGAAACTCGCATTAGGATCGATCCATCGGTTGTGCGGGGCCTGGAATACTATACTGGTCCCGTCTACGAGTGTGAACTCACCTTCGACGTAACCAACGAAAAAGGCGAGACGATCCAGTTCGGCTCGGTCGCCGGCGGCGGGCGCTATGACGGGCTGGTGCAACGCTTCACCGGACAACAGGTGCCGGCAACCGGATTTTCTATTGGCGTCTCACGCTTGATGACCGCATTGAAAAACCGTGGAAAGTTGAAGACCAAACCTGTTCCTGCGCCGGTCGTTGTGTGCGTAATGGATCGTGACCCAATCAGCTTGGGGAACTACCAGAAAATGGTTCAGGCACTTCGCCAGGCTGGCATCCGAGCAGAGCTCTACCAGGGCAATCCAAAACAGTTCGGTAAGCAACTGCAATATGCCGACCGGCGTGGTTCAGCAGTGGCTGTCATTCAGGGTAGCCTCGAGCGTGCCGAAGGGCAGGTGCTATTAAAGGACCTGATTGCAGGAGCAGAAGCGTCAAAGACAATCGAAAGCCGCGAGGAATGGGTTGAGCAGAAACCGGCGCAGGTGTCGGTGGCCGAAGCTGACCTTGTGGCAGAAGTGCGCAACATCCTTGCACGCTACGGGGATTGAGCTGAGCAGATGACCGGCAAGTCCTCAACCGAACGGCGCGCAACCGATGCGCTGAACACCTCGATGACCCGGGTGTTCGAGGCCGCGGGCGCGGAATTCATCGAACCGGACATTATCCAGCCGGCGGATGTATTCCTGGAGCGCTCCGGCGAACACATCAGGTCGCGCACCTATGTGTTTGCGGATCCGTCCGGCGCGCAGCTGTGCCTGAGACCGGACCTGACGGTACCGGCGTGCCGCTATCACCTGGAACAGGCCGGCGACGTGGCGGCGGCTGCACGCTATTGCTATGCCGGCAAGGCGTTCCGGCACTCAAAAACCGCCGGTGACGCGTCCGTGCGCGAGTTTGACCAGGTCGGCCTTGAGCTTTTCGGCGGCGGCAACGTCGCCGGTGATGATGCCGAAGCGCTGGCCCTGACACTGGCGGCGCTGGATGCGGCCAAGGTCAGTGGCTACAGCATCCAGCTCGGTGACCTCGGACTGTTTACCGCGCTGCTGGCCTCCATCGAGATGCCGGATCGCTGGCGGACAAGCCTTGCGCGCCAGTTCTGGCGGCCGCGGGCGTTTCGCGACCTGCTCAACCGGCTGACCGGCAAGACCGCAAAGGCCAGGACGTCGATTTCCGGCCTGCTTGACGAGATGGCAGGCAGTTCGATGGATGCGGTTTCGTTCGTCGAACAAAAGCTCGAGGCAGATGGCCTGGAAATGATTGCCGGGCGCAGCATTGAACAGGTGGCCGGCAGACTGTCTGAAAAACTCATGGACCGCAGCGAGCCTGCCCTGTCCGAAGAGCATGCAAAACTGATCGACGACTATCTTGCCATTCGCTGCCCGTTGCCGCTGGCAGTTGCAAAACTGAGACAGTTGGGTTCAGAAAACAATACCGAGCTTGCAGCTGCCGTCGACCTGTTCGAAGCCCGAGTGGAGGCAATAGTGGCAGCCGGTCTTGAGATCGCCGACATGGAGTTTGCCGCCGTGTTCGGACGCAGTCTTGAATACTACACCGGCTTTGTTTTCCAGATCGACCGTCTCCTGGCCGACGGCGCCAGCGAAACAATTGCCGGTGGTGGACGCTATGACACCATGCTGAGGGACATCGGGGCCGATACCATGATACCGGCTGTGGGATGTGCGATTTATGCCAGCAGGCTGATCGCGGCCAGCGAGGCGACGGCATGAGCAATTTCACTCTGGCATTGCCCTCGAAAGGCCGCCTGCGCGAACAGGCTGAAACCATGTTTGCCCGCGCCGGTTTCGATATCGTGCGCATCGGCTCGGCACGTGGCTACCGGGGCGAGGTGAAGGGTCTTGACGGTGTCGATGTTGCCTTCCTGTCAGCGTCCGAAATTGCCCAGGCCCTGCGCGACGGCACTGTCGACCTGGGGGTCACGGGCGAGGATCTGCTGCGTGAGACAATTGCCCCCGATGAACCCATTGCCGAGGTGGCGCTGCGGCTCGGCTTCGGTCCCGCAGATGTCGTCATTGCAGTGCCGGAGAGCTGGCTGGACGTGGCTTTTGTCAGCGATCTGGACCAGGTCGCGGCTGAATTTTACGAGACCCACGGGCGCCGGCTTCGAGTGGCGACCAAGTATCTGGCGCTGACCCGGCGGTTCTTTGCCGAAAACGGCGTCACGGGATATCGCATCGTCGAGAGCCTGGGAGCCACGGAAGGCGCGCCGGCGTCCGGGTCGGCGGAGATCATCGTCGACATCACCACCACCGGCTCCACCCTGAAGGCCAACCGGCTCAAAATACTGGACGACGGGCTGATTCTCAGGTCCGAGGCGGTCCTGGCGGCGCGCAGCGAAAGCCTGACCCGGCCGGTGGTGCAGAACCTCAAGAA
>JBPCVV010000088.1:0-5084 GCA_051010195.1 Anderseniella sp.
TAATCATTGAAGAAAAATTCGAAACCAAAATTCAAAAAAGGAGGCAATCGCTTAATAAAACCCACTGAGAACTCATTGGAGGTCATATTATATGACTCTTCGTTCTCATCAGGAGTATCACCGCCGATTCCCCAGAAAGTGTTTGGAAAAATCTTAAAGGTATATGCCATATCGAGAAGGTAGTCTCCTTTCATAAGGTAGATTTCTGGATTGATTTCGATGAGAAGTTGATTGTTTAAAGTATAAATCCCGCTCACCAAAATATTAGACTTTCTTAAATTGTAACGATTGGATTCTCTTAATAGAAATATTTGCCCGCCACCTCCAAAGCCAACATTAGTCTCAGGTGTATAAAACGCTATAGGGAGCCCTATGATTCTTAATTTCTTGGATTCTAATGTATCAATGGGCACATAAGGTTCTTCAGTAAACTGCCCAAAAAGTTGATTGAGGCTGGCTAGAATAATTATGCAATAAACTGTCAATGCTTTCATCTAAAAAAAGAATTTATCCAGAATAACACTAAAGCCAAAAGAAAAAGAAAGATCAGCCACTACAAAATTCTCTTGAACCTTTTCAAGTTGTGGTTCTTCAGTCACATCTGCGGAAAGCCATGAGCTCTCATAATTCAGACTGAGTCCGAAGACGACTCTATCATGTAAAACATATGAATATCCTAATCCTACAAGAAGCCCAACACCCTGTCCTTCTATCAAAATCAAAGAAGGGTTCTCACCTGGTGAAAGTCCTGATTCATCTCTGAAGTTTACATACCCTCCTGCTCCACTTAAGAACAATGAACCCTGTACTCCGTCTGTCAAATACCATGATACGACTGGCCCTGCGAACAACGTTTCTAAAGTTTTTTTCGTAAATTCTTCTGTTTTGCTTCTGGAGAAAGAAATCAATCCACCCACTAAAAATCGATCTTTTACGAACTTACCTGTTCGAAAATCGATGGCGTATTGATTTCTGGTAACACCTGATCCTACGGCATCCAAACTCGTTGATCCTGAACTAATCGTTCCTGATAATCCGGTAAGCCATCTTCCTTTGCGAAAAGGAGTCTTAATCGTTAGCGTATCCTTCTGATTTTGAGAGAATACGGCAGTGCTAAACAACAGAAGACCTGAAAAGATCATCAAAGCCCAAATATTAATTTTAATCATAAACTAAAAATAGCAAAATTTTATCTTAATCGTCCTCCAGGTCAGTTTGAAATTACCTTCGAGACTCTATGCCTAATCAACAATGCAAAAACGCATAGATATTAGAAACTGAATTCTTGAAAACAATAGGCAACATTGATCTAGTTACCAACAAATTCCATCAGGAGGGGCGAAGTAGTCTGTCAGACATTGCTACGCTCGCCGCTCGTGATGGAAGTTTTCTATTAATATGAATCAATTAGAAAGGACTCATCCTATTCCAAAAGTTTCTTATCTGCTTTATATCCTTTGTAATCAATTTTATAGAGCAAACTATACATAGAAGGGATGAAGAGTAGGGTAATAATCGTTCCGAATAACAATCCTACCATAATTGTCACTGCCATAGGGCGCCAGATGTCACCTCCACCCAAATAGAGAGGGATAAGACCCAACACCGTTGTAAATGTCGCCAATAGTATAGGTCGGAAGCGTTGTAATGCTGCACCGACTACCGAATCCTGCTGACTTCTTTTTAGTTGATTTTGCTCAATTCCGATCCGGTCAATCAATACAATTCCGTTGACCATTACAATACCAGCGAGCGAAATGACCCCAAGAAATGCCATAAATCCAAACGGCACCTGAAATACAAGTAAGCCGATGACCATACCTATGATGCCTAAAGGAATCGTGAGAATGATCATGGTCATTTTTCTAAATGAATTGAACTGAATCATCAAAAGCATTACAATTATAAAACCAGATAGTGGCAGATAAGAGATCACTGCTCCCATATTTTCTGCTGCCTCTTCATCATCACCACCAAAAGCGTAGGTGTAATCATTTCCCCAATTTTCTTTTTCTTCATCGATCCAGGGCAAAATATCCTCTACAATCTGGGCAGCGTTGCCGTCTTCTGTGAGCTCACTTGTTACCGTGATAGTTCTGTTCAGATCCAATCTCTTAATTTTCGTGTTTTGCCATTCAGGGAGAAGCGAAGCCACTTGTGAAAGAGGCACACTATTTCCTGAGTTTTGTGCATATACATTCAAAGTCGATAAAGAGGTCAGCGATTGTTGACCATCTTGGGCTCCCCTCAAAACTATCGGGATCGACTTGTCGTCTTCTCTAAACTCTCCGGCGTTGAACCCATCGAAGTAAGTTTGAAGTGATATTGCAATGTCTTGATTTGTGACACCCGCATTCTGTGCACGTACCTCATCAATTTTTACGACGAATTTCTTTCCCTTCGGACCCCAATCGTCCTGAACGTTTTTTGTTCCATTTATTGTAACAAGTTCTGTTTTAATCCTTTCAGAAATTCTCATAAGCTCATCAAGATCCTGACCTGAAACTTTAATCTCAACCGGTGCTCCACCTCCAGTACTGCCAAGTCTCTTCACTTTGATATCAGCATTCGGAAAAGTTGCAAAGCAATATGCATCCAAGTTGGAGATCAATTCAGCATTGTATTCGAAAGAAGAGGTGTTGACCAGAATATGGGCATAGTTTGAATTGGGCTCATCCTGAGTGTAACCCAGGTCATACGAAGACGGGCCCTCTCCGATATAAGCCGTCCAATCAAGAACCCCTTTGTCTTTTTCATCGTCAATAGAATTCTCAGAGAGGTACCCTTCGATGTTCTCAACAAGCTCTTGTGTGACTTCTATTCGCGTACCTTCAGGTAAATTGATATCAACCGTAATCATGTTTCGATCACTATCCGGAAAGAAAACAAAACCCAAGAAACCGAAACCGTAAAAAGTCAAAACCAATAAACCGAGAATACCACTTAGAACCCATCCTTTGCGAACCAGGGCCCAGGTAATCAAATTGCTGTACCGTAGCTTTAGCCAATTGATCAGTCGATCAATAGGTTTTGGTTTGTCATTCTTGGCATCATCCTGTTTAAGGAAATAAACGCAGAAGAGAGCAATAACAGTAAAAGAAATCGTCCAGGATGAGAACAGTGCAATTGCAATAACCACAAAGATTGGCCCAATAATATCACCCATAACGGATTCGGCCAAATAGAACGATATAAAAGCCGCAGAAGTACTTCCAGTTGAGATCAACAATGGTAAAAACAATTCAGAAGCGGTGTCAACTGCCGCCTGTTTGGCTTCAAGTCCATTTTTCATTTTTACGACTATCGATTCGGCAACCACAATTCCGTTATCTACCATGATGCCCAGTGACATAATAAGGGCAGCCAATGTGATTTGATTAATTCCGACACCCAATAATCCCATGATCATGAAGGTAGAAAGCATTACCAGAGGTATAAGACTCGAAATGATCAAACCTGTGCGAATTCCTAGAAAGAAAAGCATGACTGCCATCACAATGGCAACAGCCTGAATGAGATTAAGGACAAAGTCATCAATCTTCAGATCAATATAGCTGTCTAAGGATGAGATTCTAAAAAGATCCAACCCAACCGGCAATCGATCATTCCACTGATCAATTACTCCATCAACATCTTCTCCCAAAGAAAGAATATTCGCCCCATCCTTTAGGGAGATATGGAGAGAGAGTGCTTCTTGCCCGTTGATTCGGGTCAATTGGGAAGCTGGTGTGATATATCCTTTTTCAATTTCGGTAATATCAGAGAGAGCTACTACCTGGCCGTCCCTACCAACGGGTATCAACAACTGACGAATTCCTTCGAGGTCATCAAAGTTACCCGAAGGCTCCAAAGTAATTCGCTCATCCTCAACATTTACCATACCTCCTGAATTCAGGATGTTTGTTGAAGATATAATGTTGAAAAGAATATTTGAGGTTAATCCATAGGTTTTTAACCTGGCTTCATCGAATTTTATGAACACTCGCTCTGATTGAACACCATTAAGTTCTACTTTGGCGGCGTCTGGAAGCTTGATCAGGTCATTTCTGATGTCATCGGCATAAGACTTCAATTCCTGGTAAGAATAGCCGTCACTGACTAGACCTATGGCAATGCCAAAAACTTCACCTATACCATCGTCTTTTAACTGTGGATATACATTGTCCGGCAAATCCGGGATGTCGTTAATTTTTCTTCGCAATCGATCCCACACCGACTGAATTTCGTCGGGTTTAACTGACATAGCAAGTTCGACCTCGACAACTGAAAGACCAGTTCTAGAGGTGCTGACCACCTCTTTGAGTTCGGGAAGTTCCTGAACTACTTTTTCCACTTTATCGGTCACTAGTTCTTCAACACGAAGCGGACTTGCACCTGGAAATGAAGAGACTATTGTTGCAACACGCACTGTATAAGGAGGCATACTGTCTCTTGAAAGCGACTGATAGAAAACTAGACCTAGGGTTATGACAACCAGAAGCAAGCTGATAATAACACGATCTCTACTGATTGCAAATTTTGAAACATTCATGATTTAAGAATTTAATAGGTTAGTTTAATTTTACTTTTTGTCCGTCAAGAAGTGACTGGAGACCTGCAGTTGCTATCAACTGTCCTTTTTCCAATCCGCTTTTTATTTCAAATCCTTCTGCAGTGATCTGACCTATTTCGACAGTTTTCTTTTTGGCAATGCCAATATTGTTGTCATCCGTCTCGATCAGGAACACAAAATTTCCATTCCCGTCCTCACCAACCGCCTTAATCGGAACAACAAGCTTTTGTGAATTCTCCGAATCCAAATTGGAAAAATTGAAGGTTACCCTTGTTGCCATTCCAGGTCTTATTTGAGACACGGGATTCTTTATTTCCAGCTCTACCGGGTAAGTGGTAGCATTATCAGAAGTAATCGGGGAAACTTCGATCACCTCTCCGGTGAAGTCTGACCCGTCAAGTGTTGAAAATTCGATCTTTGCTTTCATACCCACTGTTATTTGATTGATCACATTCTCCGGAACCTCCAGTTCAACCTTCATTTTCTCACCGGCATTGAGTATAGCGAACACATGTCCGGTTTGTACTCTCTC
>JBPCVV010000089.1:0-4300 GCA_051010195.1 Anderseniella sp.
CTGCTGGAGCAGCTGACGCCAGAGCACGCAGTGGAGGTCATACGCGCGTTCAGTTACTTCTCGCACCTGGCCAACATTGCCGAGGACCAGCATCATATCCGGCGCACGCATCATCACGAGTTGGCCGGATCTCCGCCAAGGGCCGGTTCGCTGCAGCGGGCCATCAACACGGCCCTTGCGTCCGGCATGAACGCGGCGCAGCTGGCGACGTTTTTTGAAACCGCCCTGGTTTCCCCGGTGCTGACCGCGCATCCGACCGAGGTGCGGCGGCGCACCACCATGTACTGGGAAAGCGATATCGTCGATTTACTGCGTGAGCGTGAACGGGGTCAGCTTACGGCGCAGGAACTCGAGGCCAGCGAAACCCAGTTGCGCATTGCCATCGAAACCTTGTGGCAAAGCAACCTTCTGCGCCGCTCCAGGCTTACGGTTGGCGATGAAGTGACCAACGGCATTTCCTACTACAAGAGCACGTTCCTGGCGGAAGTACCCCGGCTGCACCAGCAGGTTGAGGAAACACTTGCCCGGCATATGGACGGCACCGGGGCTCCATCTTTGAGGTTTGTCCAGATGGGAAGCTGGATCGGAGGCGACCGGGACGGCAACCCGTTCGTGACTGCGGATGTGCTGCAGCAGACCCTGAACCTGCAGTCGGAAGCCGCGCTGGATTACTATCTGAAAGAACTCGAAGGCCTGCAGAGCGAGCTGTCCATCGCAACGACGGTATCCAATGTCTCCGAGGCGGTACTGGCATTGGCGGCGAGCTCGCCCGACAAGTCTGCCCATCGCGAAAAGGAGCCGTACCGGCTGGCTTCGCTGCTCATCAAGTGCCGCGTGCTGGCCACGCGGCAGGATCTGTCAGGCAATCTCCGGCGACGTGCTGATGGTGCCTATCCGCCCTACAAGTCTCCCGGCGAACTGGTTGCAGACCTTGACGTCATGTACAGTTCGCTGTGCGAGAACGGCTCGAAACTGATCGCCAATGGTCGCCTCAGCAACTTGCGCCGGGCCGTAGAATGTTTCGGCTTCCATCTCGCCAGCCTCGACCTACGGCAGAACTCTGACGTGCACCAGCGCACCGTGGCGGATTTGCTGGCGGCAGTGGATCCCGACATTGATTATCTGGCGATGAGCGAGGCGGAGCGGGTTAAAATCCTGACAGAGGAACTCACCCGTCACAGGCCGCTGCTCAGGCCTTACTGGGAGTACAGCGAGGAGACGGCGAAGGAGCTGGCGATTTTCAAGGCGGCCGGTGAGGCGCACAAGAAGTATGGCTCGCGTGTTATCACTACGTCGATTATCTCCAACACCACCAGTGTATCCGACATGCTGGAACTGGCCATCCTGCTCAAGGAAGCCGGGCTGATCATGCCGGAAGGCACCGCCAGCGTTCACATCGTACCGCTGTTCGAAACAATTGAGGACCTGCGGTCGTGCACCGGGATCATGGATCAACTGTTGTCCATTCCTGCCTATCGCAAGCTGGTCGATCACCTTGGCGGTGTTCAGGAAGTGATGCTGGGCTACTCCGACAGCAACAAGGACGGCGGCTTCGTGACGTCCGGCTGGGAGCTGTACAAGGCGGAGACCGGCCTGGTCGAGTTGCTGGCACGCCATGGCGTGCGGCTGCGGCTGTTCCACGGACGCGGTGGTTCGGTGGGCCGCGGTGGCGGGCCGGCCTTTGAAGGCATTCTTGCCCAGCCCGCCGGGGCGGTTCAGGGCCAGATCCGGGTCACCGAGCAAGGCGAGATCATCTCCAGCAAGTACTCAAATCCGTGGCTCGGCCGGCGCAATCTGGAGACGCTTGTCGCGGCCACGCTGGAAGCCTCGCTGGCCCAGCCCGACAAGCATACGGTGCCCGCGGAATGGCTTGAAATCATGGAGGACCTGTCAGCCTATGCCTTTGCCGCCTATCGCGACCTTGTCTATGAAACAGAAGGCTTCGAGGATTTTTTCTGGTCGTCGACGGTGATCAACGAAATCGCGACACTGAACATCGGGTCACGGCCGGCATCGCGGGCCAAGACCCGGGACATTACCGCCCTGCGCGCCATCCCGTGGGTGTTCAGCTGGGCGCAATGCCGGGTCATGCTGCCGGGCTGGTATGGCTTCGGGGCGGCGGTGGAAAAATGGCTGGCCGCCGATCCGAATAACACCACCGACAAGTTGACCGAGCTTTACAACGCCTGGCCGTTCTTCCGGGCCCAGTTGTCCAACATGGACATGGTACTGGCCAAAACCAGCATGGCGATTGCGCGCCGCTACGCCAACCTGGTTGAAGACGAGACCTTGCGCGAAACAATTTACGGACGTATCCGCGAGGAGTGGCAGTCGACGGTGGGCGCGGTGTTGCGCATCTGCCGCCAGCATGAACTGCTGGAACGCAATCCGCTCTTGAACCGGTCAATCCAGAACCGGTTCCCGTATCTTGATCCGCTCAACCACATCCAGGTCGAAATGATGAAGCTGAGCCGGGCCCAGTCTCAGGATCCGAAAGTGTTGCGCGGCATTCAGCTCACCATCAACGGCATTGCCGCCGGCTTGCGCAACAGCGGATAATGCGGTTTGCCGGTGGCGGCATCGGGTCAACCGAGTACTTGTTGCAGGTAGCCATGGTAAAACGTCTCGATACCCCATTCCATGCTGGAAAGCGGGCCGGGCCGGAAGGCAACCGAATTCACGCCCTGCTGGTTGTAACGGATGATCCGTTCATCGTCCTGGGAAGTGACATCCCATAGCCAGGTCAGGTCGGCGAGCGTGTAATCGCTGCCTTCAACCGCGTCATCACGCACCATCCAGACAATCTGTATGTCGGTTTCCTGCAGTGTGCCGGGAACGAACCGGTATCCGACGATGTGATCTGCATAGGCGAGAAAACTGTTGAGCGGGCCGATCATGATGTCCGTCGCACCGCCGTCATAGCCGGAGAGACTGCCGAGTAACGGCGCCAGGGGGTCGCCGGTGCGTGATCCGGTCTTGTACCCGGGATACAGCGGATAACGTCGGTAGTAGATGTCGCTTCCCGGATGTGCCGCGTCAGGGCCGGTTTCGTTCAGCACTTCTGTTGGCAGGCCGGCCTTGCGCGAATTCTCATCCAGTGCCGAGAGCAGCTCCTCGGTCATCGAGCCGGGGTCTTTCAGGCTGTGCGAACGCGAGTATTCCTTGTGGGCCGGCGCGCAGTGATAGCATTCCAGGTAGTTCTCCAGGGCCAGTTTCCAGTTTGCCGGCACCGGGTATGACGCCGCATGGGCAATTTTGAGGTTCCCGATGCCGAATGGTTTGGTGAGTGGCGCCAACCGCGACAGGGCCGGTTCAAGATCTGGCGGATCTTCGGAAAGACAGACTAAAATAAGGCCCTGGAAGATTTTCAGGTTGGCCGAAAACAGGCTGTAGTCAGCACGGTTGAACTGGTCATCCATTTCGCGGTCGGTTCGCAGGCTGCCATCGAGATCGTAAGTCCAGGCATGATAGGGGCACGACAGCACAGACGTTTTCCCGGCGGCTTCCAGGCATACTCTCGATCCGCGGTGGCGGCAGACATTGATGTGGGCATGGATGTCGCCCTTGCGGTCCCGGACCACGATGATCGATTCGGTACCGTAATCGAATCTGAAGAAGCTTCCGGGTTCTGGCAGTTGACTCACATGGCCGACCCAAATCCAGTTTCGGTTCCAGAACGCTTTGATGTCGTGCTCGAAAACCGCCGGTGACGTATAGAACTCGCGCGGCAGCGCGAATCCGGCCTGACGGGTTTTCGCAAGGTCCCTGATGTCGGCGAGGATGGCCTGGTCCAATGACGTTTTCATTTCGGAACTCCCCTACAAGGCAGTGATTTCCCGCCTGAACACGGCTGCATCCACTTCGGCCGGATCCTGTTCGAAATTACGCGCCGCCATGTGACCTGAATAGACCGCGTCGGCAATCAGGCCAGGTGATGCCGCATCGCCGATCAGCTCAAGCGTGGCGGGTTGAAATTGGTCGCTGCCGACCTGCTGCAACTGGTCGAACAAGGAGGTGTGCCGTGCTCTTTCGGTGACCAGGACAACGGCTTCGCAGGCACGGGTTTCGATTTGTCCTGTGAATGAGCAGGCCACTTCGCAAGATCCTGCCGCTATTGTCTTCAACAGTTTGTGGGGCAGGATTTCGACACCCTTCTGCAACAGGGAGGTTTGAATTCTTGTCTGCTCAAGTGTCGCCTCGGTCCACGGCGACACCTTGCTGGCCGGTGTTACGAAACAGACCTCTCTGCCCAGCACTGCCAGGTGTTCGGCAATCACACCGGCCAGATAGGCCTGATCAT
>JBPCVV010000090.1:0-6956 GCA_051010195.1 Anderseniella sp.
ATTTGGGCTTCGATCACCTCGGCCACATCCGGGATGCGCTGGTTTTCCGTGACTGGCACCGGATTGATCGCGTGTCCGGTCGGTTGCAGCAGTTGCCCGGCGATATCGATGGAAAGATAGGCCGACAGGCTGGCAAAGTTCTCCTCGCGCGATCCGCGGTAACTGGTGGTGTTGCCATAAATCATGGTGCCGGGTGTGTTCGAAACATCGGCCAGGGCGAGGTGGAAGGCAAGCCGCCGGACCGGGTCGGAAAAGTGATGTCCCCAGCAATGGCTGATCTCGACACCGGCAAGCGTGCCGATGTGCCGTTCGAGCAGCACCGCACCGAGCGCACTCGACAGGTCAGCAAACAGCGCGGCAAACCCGTCATCCAGGTTCGAGTGCACCAGCACCGGCACCGGCTGCGCCGCGATCAGGGCCAGCGCGGCGAGTGTTGCTGTTGTACAGATGATGTCGTCGGAATGGTTTTGCAGGCGGAAGGTGAAGTATTGTCCGAGATTGCCGATGCTGGTGGATCCGGCAGCCAGCGCCGCGCAGGTGTTTTCAACCGATGCCGGAAACCCGAGCACGAAATCCCCGAAATGCGGCGCAACCGGCGCTGCGTCGGTCAGCCTGGCAAAATCTTCAGGTCCGTTCAGGATCAGGCCAGTGCCACGCATGGCGCCCGTGCGATCATCGCGCGGAATGCCCATCGACCAGTCCAGGCAGATGCCGTAGCGGTCAACGGTGACGTTGCGCGCGGCGCACCGCTCGTGGATGTCAGCCCATGCATCACGCGATTTTGCCGGATCGCGCCAGCCGATCTGGGCATGCTGCGTCAGTGTGCCATTGAAGGCCTGCACACTTTTGTACTCGGCTTCACATGCAACACCGTGATGTTTCAGAAATGCGCCGGGCTGAACCTGCCAGTCCGTTGCTAGGTCGCGCCCTCGCGCGATCAGTCCTGCTGCGTCGGGCAGATCGTGTTCAGGCAATATGTCCGTGCGGGTCAGCATGGCTAACGGTTAGTGCCTGGCAAACCAGGAAGCAAGCTCTCCGGCCTGCATGTCTTCCGCGCGATCCGGTTTCTGCAAGCCACAAACACATGGACGCCTCGCCGAGTTTGTTATTTACTTTCAAAAACAGAAAATTCAGGGAGGATGTCATGGGCAGCAAAGCCGATGTGATGCGTGCCGGACGCTGGGCGGGTGCAGCGGTGCTGGCGCTCAGCGTTTTCAGTGTCGTCCCTTATTCATCGCACGCCGCATCCGATCAGCAAAAAGCCCTCGTGGAACAGTCCAAGGCCCTGGTCCCGACAGGACCGTGGCCCGCCGGAGACCAGAAGGGCATGGCCAATACACTGGGGGCAGGGACCTGGCTGCGGTGTTCCTCCCACATGGCCAGACCGGATGCGAAGGTCTACGAGCTCAATCACGTGCGCTCCAACACCATGCCGGCGTCACCGTTCGGACGCCCGCTGTCGTATACGTTCACGCCGTCCGTTTCGCTACCCGGAACCAGGCATGTGTTCAACGGTGAACAGGTCAATGGCGGCGAACCTGGCGCGCAGGGCACGCAAATGGATGCGCTCGGTCATTTCGCCTACTACGACAAGGCGTGGAACGGCGAGGGCAAGGCACCGATCGGATCGGCGCAGTATTATGGCAATTACAGCCAGTCAGATGTGAAGCCGACGCCGGATTCGCCGCTGCTGAAACTGGGTGTTGAAAACGTTCCACCAATCGTCACGTCCGCAGTGCTGCTGGACGCGAAATCCCATATGGGTGGCGGTAAGGCTCTCGGGCCCGGAACGCTGGTAACCAAGACTGACATTGCGGCCATGCTCAAGGGGCAGGGGCTCGACTGGCGCGGCATATTGCCCGGTGACGTGGTTTACATCTACACCGGATGGGGAGACAATTGGTCCGACCCGGACAAGAACAAGAGCTATTACAGCAAGGGTCCCGGGTTGGCGATTGACGCGGCAAAGTATCTGGCAGAGCGCAAGATCGTGCTGCTCGCCCTGGACAATCCGTTCACTGACCCCGTCGCCGATGGCCAACTGGCGCAAAAAACGCCGCCGCCTCAGGGCATGGACCAGGGACTGCCGTTCTTTGTCCATCACTACAATCTGGCCGTGGCCGGTATCCATCAGATCCAGAATGCCAACCTTAGTGCGCTTGCAAAGGACAAGGTCTGGACCTCGTGCACCATGATCCTGCCCTTGCGTGCCAAAGGACACTCCGGTTCGCCGGTGCGGCCAGTGGCCATAGGAGCCCCGGATCAGTAACTGATCGGCAAAACCAATACAAAACCTCGGAGGAAGTCATGAAACGTTTGTTCACCGGTGTTGCCCTTGCAGCACTTATGTCTGTGCCCGCTGTCGCAGAAGAAGTCCGCCTGTCCGCCGTCAGTGCGTTTGCGGAAGGAACCACCTTCTCGAAGAATTTCGAGCGCTTCATCGAAAAGGCCAATGAACTCGGCAAGGGCAAGTTGCAGATCGACTACAAGGGCGGCGGCGGCAAGGTCATGAACCCGTTCCAGCTCGGCGACGCGGTGCGCACCGGCGTTGTCGACATCGGCAACCTGCCAGGCGCTTTTTACACCAAGCTGATGCCGGAAGCAGATGTGTTCAAGCTCAGCGCGTTCACCATTTCCGAGGAGCGCGAAAACGGTGCCTGGGCGTTCACCAACGATCTGCACAAGAAGCGCATGAACGCCTATCACCTGGCACGTCAGAAAGACTGTGTGCCGTTTCATCTCTATCTCAACAAGAAGATCGGCAAGCCGGACCTGAAAGATCTGAAAATCCGCACCACGCCGATCTACCGGGCGTTCTTCTCGGCCATGGGAGCCAGCCTGATCAGAACCAAGCCGGGCGATGTCTATACCGCGCTTGAAAGGGGCACCGTCGACGGCTACGGCTGGCCGACCCAGGGTGTGCTCGACCTGGGCTGGCACGAGGTGACCAAATATCGAGTTGATCCGGCATTTTACCGCGCCTCAGTGGAAGTGCTGCTGAATGACGATGCCTGGAACAAGCTTGATGAAGGCCAGCAGAAAATCCTGCAGGACGCGGCAAGTTTCATGGAAGGGCTGTGTAACGAAGACCAGGAAATCAACGCCGCTGAAATGAAGAAGCAGGCCGAAAAGGGAATTGAGACGATCACCTTCAGCGGCGCTGAGGGCGAGGCATATGTGAAGCAGGCCTACGAGACCGGTTGGGCCGAATTCATCAAGGCCAACCCCGAAACCGGACCGAAACTCAAGGATCTCCTTAGCAAGTAACGTGGCGCCAACAGGTGGACTGCAGTTGCGGTCCACCGAAGGCCGGCTTTCTGCGCTGGCTGGACTGCTTGACGCCTTTCTTGTGGTCAAACAGACCAAGGCGAAAGCCGTGCCTTGCCAGCAAACGCAAAAGACCGGTCAAACGTTTCCATTTGGACCAGAAAGGCTCTAGACGATGCGAGCAATCTCGAAGGCGCATGCTGCGCTCATCGTCATGCTGGGATTTTCGGCCGGGGTTGCGCTTGCCTGTCTGGCGGTCCTGATCACCATTGACGTCACTATCCGGAACCTGGGTGTCGGAAACTTCCCGTGGTTGCTGGAGGTGTCCGAATATGTCCTGTTCGGCGCAACATTTCTGGCAGCCCCCTGGGTCCTGCGTGATAACGCCCACGTGCGGGTTGACCTGTTGCTGACCGCGCTGCCACGCACGGCGGGCCGCGTGCTTGCCGGACTGGCGGATGTTCTCGGGCTGGTGATTTCCGGCGTTCTGACCTGGTATGCGCTGCGGGTTACTTCAGACGCGCTCGAAAGGGGCGACTTGATCTTCAAGGAGCTCGTCGTGCCGGAATGGCCGTTCTTCCTAGTTGTCGTGGTTTCAGGCGGATTGCTGGTTGCAGAATTTGCTCTGCGGCTGGCAAAGCCGGCGGCGTAAGGAGGCGAGGTTGGACTGGTCTTCCGCGCTATACCTGCTGCTTGGCACCTTGCTGGTCCTGATGCTCACCGGCCTGCCGGTAGCATTTGCCTTTCTCGGTGTGAACCTTCTCGGCGCATTCGTGTTTCTGGGCGGCGAGGTGGGGCTTGACCAGGTGGTGCGTAACACCATCGCCTCGGTCAGCAATTTTTCCCTGGCGCCCATCCCGCTGTTTCTGCTGATGGGGGAAATCCTGTTTCAGACCGGTGTGGCCTTTGCCGCTATCAATGCCATCGACAAGCTGATCACCCGCGTGCCGGGCAGGTTGTCTATCGTGTCTGTGCTCGGCGGGACGATGTTTTCGTCGCTGTCAGGTTCAACCATTGCTAACACCGCCGTGCTTGGCAGCGCGCTGCTGCCGGACATGCTGAAGCGCGGTTATCATCCGACCTTTGCCATGGGACCGATCATGGCCACAGGTAGCATCGCCATGCTGATCCCGCCTTCCGCCCTGGCGGTGTTGCTCGGAAGTCTTGCAGGTATCTCGATTGCCAAACTGCTGATTGCCGGCATAATTCCGGGCTTGATGATGGCGGCGAGTTTCCTGATCTATATCATCGTACGCTGTCGCGCCAACCCGGCCCTGGCACCGGCTTATGATGTGGAACCCGCCACCTTGTGGCAGCGGTGGAAACCTCTGCTGACCCATGTCCTGCCGCTGATGGGAATATTCGTCGTGGTCGTGGGCAGCATATTGGGCGGCTGGGCAACACCGACTGAATCTGCCGCCCTCGGCAGTGTCGCCTCGGCGATTGCGGCAGCGGCGTACGGCAAGTTCACGCTGTTGGCGATTAAGAAGGCCATCTCTGAAACCGCCAAGATTTCGGTGATGATCCTGTTCATCATCGCGGCCTCCGTGACGTTCGCCCAGATACTGGCTTTCTCCGGCGCAGCGGACGGCCTGTTGAGGGTTATCACCGGGCTGGATGCCGGTACCATCGTGCTGCTGATGTCTATGCTGGTTGTGCTTCTGGTCCTGGGGGCGTTCATGGACCAGGTCAGCATGATCATGATCACGCTGCCGTTCTTCATCCCGTTGGCGCAAAGCGCCGGCATCGACCTGCTGTGGTTCGGCGTCCTGATGCTGGTCGTCATGGAGATAAGTTTTACCACCCCGCCTTTCGGCCTACTGATTTTCGTCATGAAAGGTGTCGCGCCCCCGGAGATCTCGCTGGGCCAGGTTTATCGTGCCGCGATACCCTTCATCCTGCTGGCACTTGTTGTGCTCGCCCTGTTGATCGTGTTCCCTGACCTGACCACGTGGCTGCCTGATCTCATTCGCCGCTGAGCCTCGCCAGGTAAGCACTGAAACGGAGACTTGCGATGGCTGAACTGCCTGAAGATTTTCTGCCCGAAACAGCGGCCGAGGCCATACTGGTCCGCCTGAAGCAGCATGGTATCGACTACCTGTTTGCCAATGCCGGGACCGACTTTGCCCCGGTGATCGAAATCTATTCGAAAAACCAGCAGTCTGATCTGCCCATTCCGGCACCGATCATCGCACCGCATGAAAATGCGGCGGTCGCCATGGCACATGGGTTTTACCTGGCAACCGGCAGGCCCCAGGCCGTCATGGTGCATGTCAATGTCGGCCTGGCAAACGCCCTGATGGGCATTATCAATGCAGCCAGCGATAACATCCCGGTCTTTCTCATGGCTGGCCGCACGCCGGCGACCGAGGGCGGCAGGTTGGGTGCCCGCAGTCTGCCCATTCACTGGGGACAGGACATGCGCGACCAGTCGGCAATCGTGCGCGAGTTTGTCAAATGGGAGTATGAACTGAAACTGCCGGAGCAGGCGCCTGATCTGGTCGACAGGGGTTATGCCATTGCCATGAGCCAGCCACGCGGGCCCGTCTATCTCGGCTTGCCGCGCGAGGCGTTGGGCGAGGCATGGCCTAAGGAGGCTGAATTCGGTCCGCCGCGTCACGCGATATCATCGCCTCCGGCACCGGATGCGGACACCATTGCCCTGATCGTGGAAGAGATAAAGTTGGCAAAAAATCCCCTGATCCTTGCCCAGCGCGGTGACCCGGAAGGCCGCCTCGCAGAGGCTTTGGCGTCTTTTGCGGAAGGCAACGCCGTACCTGTCTGCGAATTCTGGCCATCCGGCAATGTACTGCCCACGGATCATGCCATGCACCAGGGGTTTGATCCCGGGCAATTGCTGCAGGATGCCGACCTGGTCATTGTGCTGGATGCCCTGGTGCCGTGGCTTGAAGCCTGGGCAAAACCCCGTCCTGAGGCAAAAATCATTCAGATCGGTGCAGACCCATTGTTTTCCCGGGTGCCGGTTAGAGGGTTCAGGTCCACCATCAACCTGACGGCAGAACCGGTTGCTGCAGTGTCCGCACTGAGCACGGCGTTGTCGAAACACAAGGGCAAGAGTGCTCGCAACATTGATGAGCGCCATGCCGAATTGTCGAAACGCTCCGACGCGCGCCGTGAAGAGGCGGCCCGGACGGCGGCGTCTGGCGCAGGCGGTGCCATGACCGCTGCGTTTGTCAGCAAAGCCCTGTCGGATCAACTGCCGGATGATGCGCGCATCTTCTCCGAACTGGGATGTGATCCGTCGTTCATGCGCTTTTCCGCCGGCAACCGCTATCATTCACATGCCCTGGCAGGTGGTCTTGGATGGGGCATGCCGGCGGCCCTTGGCGCCTCGCTGGCTGATCGCAGCCGGGTCTCGGTGGCCTGCGTCGGCGATGGCTCCTACATGTTTGCCAATCCGGTCGCCTGTCACCAGATCGCCGAGGCCCATGACCTGCCACTGCTCACCGTAGTGTTTAACAACGGCGTCTGGAACGCGGTGCGCAAGACGACCTTGATGATGTATCCCGACGGCCACGCGTCACGCGCCAACACCGTGCCCATGTCGTCTCTGGCGCCGGTGCCGGATTTCACCATGGTGGCAGCCGCCAGCAGGGGCTGGAGCAGACGCGTGGAGAACGGATCGGAGCTGGCCGGAGCCATCCGGCAGGCGATTGATGTCGTGACCT
>JBPCVV010000091.1:0-2955 GCA_051010195.1 Anderseniella sp.
ACATGGCCGACGAAATCCGCTCGTTAAACCCGAAACCCGGCAATGTCTTCGGGTCGGTGATCGTGCAACCGGTGGTGCCCGATGTGATTGTCCGCCCTGCCCCGGATGGCAGCTGGGCTGTTGAACTTAACACAGAGACGCTGCCGCGGGTGCTGGTCAACAACCAGTATTTCGCGCAGGTCAGCCGCGGCGCAACGCGCGACACAGACAAGCTGTACCTGTCGGACGGCATGTCCAATGCAACCTGGCTGGTCAAGAGCCTGGACCAGCGCGCACGCACCATTCTGGCAGTTGCACGCGAGATCGTGCGCCAGCAGGATGCCTTCTTGATGTTGGGCGTCGAACACCTGCGGCCGCTCAACCTGAAAACGGTCGCCGATGCCATTTCCATGCATGAATCCACCATCAGCCGTGTCACTTCGAACAAGTATTTCGAAACCCCGCGCGGCGTGTTCGAGCTGAAATACTTTTTCACCACTGCGATTTCTTCATCAGCGGGCGGCGATGATCATTCTGCAGAGTCGGTCCGGCACAGGATTCGCGCCATGATCGACGAGGAAACCGCGGCGAAAATCCTGTCGGATGACCAGATCGGCGAGTTGTTGTGCGCCGAAGGTATCGATATCGCCCGGCGCACGGTGGCGAAGTACCGCGAAGCGATGCAGATTCCGTCGTCTATCATGCGGCGGCGGCAGAAGCGCTTGCTTGAAGCCGGCTAGATCGGGTCGCGGCAGGGACGGGACATTTTCACGCCGGGTATCCAGGAAAACAGACCCTCGGCCAGCCAGCCAGCAGCCCGGCAAAACTTTCCCACATTCTTTACATAGGTTGATTGACAAGCCGGTCGGGTGGCAATAGGTTCCGCGCGCCTTCACCGGAAAAACAGTTTGCCAGCAAGCCCTAAACAGGTCCGGTCGAAACAGTCAATATTGAAAATGTAATCGGCTTTCGACAGACTTGGTCGTCGAATAAGGGGTATTCCTGAACTATGCAGATCCAGATAACCGGCAAGAACCTCGACATCGGTGATGCACTGCGTGAGCATGTCGAAGGACGCATCCACAACGATGTGGCCAAGTATTTCGACGGTATCGTCCGCTGCCTCGTAGTGGTGGAAAAACAGCGCTCCGGCTTTGACTGCGAGATTACCCTGCATCTGACGACCGGCCTTTCGCTCAACGCGAACGGCAATGGCGGTGACGCTCACAGCGCCGCGGACACGGCGGTCGGGCACCTGGAAACGCGCCTGCGCCGCTACAAGAGACGCTTGAAAGATCATCACATGGCACGCAAGGAACCTGTGAACGCAGTTCCCGCGGCGGCCTACGTTCTGCAAGCGGATGCGGAAGGACAGGCGGAAGAACCAATTGATCTCAACCCTGTCATTATTGCCGAATCAACTGCTAGTATTGATGAGCTGTCGGTAGGGGAGGCCGTCATGAAGCTAGATTTCACGAATGAACAATTTGTACTTTTCCGCAATGGCCGCAATGGCAGCTTAAATGTAGTCTACAAGCGCAAAGACGGGAATGTCGGCTGGTTGGACCCGGGCGGGAACTGACACAGACCGACGTGCTGAATGCCTTTAGCCTTCCGGACCCCGCAAGGGCCGGATTCAGATACACCAACTGCATGGAGTGTTAGTCAATCATGCAATTGTCGACCATAATTTCCAGTAACGCCGTGCTGCCCAACCTCAAGGCGTCCAGCAAGCGCCAGTTGCTTCAGGAACTTGCACAAGAAAGCGCACGGCTGTCCGGTCTCGATACACAGGTCATTTTCGAAACCCTGCTGCGGCGCGAAAAACTGGGATCCACCGGTCTTGGACAGGGTATTGCCATCCCGCACGGCAAGTTCCAGGCGCTCGACAAGGTGCACGGCCTGTTTGCGCGACTGGCCACGCCGGTCAAGTTTGATTCTGTCGATGACAACCCTGTCGACCTGGTGTTTCTGCTGTTGGCACCAGAAAGCGCCGGTGCAGACCACTTGAAGGCGCTGGCGCGGATTTCACGCCTGCTGCGCGATCCCAAGGTGGTTGAAAAACTGCGTGGTACCGACAAGGCGGAAGGCCTTTACGCCATTTTGACAGAGCCGGCAGCATCGGCACCGCATGCCGCCTGAATTTCTGCAGTTCTAGTTGGGGTTAATGGCCGCGAGATCGTGTTCCACGGCGTTTGCAACGGCAGCTTCACGGCTGTCTGACACTGAAACCGGGGTGCCGTCCGCCAGATACAGGCAATAAAGCGGCGTTGCCGGGTCGGCGGCAATTTTCTGGCCGATCATGCGCTCAACTTCCTGTGCCGGCACCTCGCGCACATAGGCCACCTCGCCCAACCCCATGTTTGCAAGGGCAATTTCGCTCTCAGGCACTTGAGGCAACCGGTTTGTCTTGTGATCCGTCATGGTCTGGTTTCCTTCAATAGTTCATGTCGTCGGGCAGAAATCACGATTGGCTGATTTCGATCTTGCGCACCATCCGCTGCGGTTCCGGGCGCTCCAGATCAATGGCCAGCAGGCCGTTGTCGAGACTGGCGGAGACCACGTTCATGCCGTCAGCCAGCACGAAGATGCGGCGGAACTGGCGCGCCGCAATACCGCGGTGCAGGAATTCGCGTGCCGGATCGTCTTTCTGCCGGCCTTCGATCACCAGTTCTCTGTCTTCAAGCGTCAGGTCCAGTTCATCGGCGGAAAACCCCGCCACCGCCAGCGTAATGCGCAGTTTTTCGCCAGTATCACCATCATCCGGCGGTTGTTTTTCGACATTGTAGGGCGGATAGCCGTCGGGAGCGGTCTTTGCGGTTCGCTCCAGCAGTCGCTCGATTTCATCAAATCCGACGAAAAAAGGCGACGGAAATGCCGTATTGCGTGTCATTTTTCAAAGCCCTTTAACAAGCAGCTTAATCAATTTCCGGTCGGTCCCGTGCGGTCTGAACGTTCAGCCCCGCCTTGATCCCT
>JBPCVV010000092.1:0-4391 GCA_051010195.1 Anderseniella sp.
ACACAACGGCGCGGCGAATGCTATGCGCGTAGCGCTCAGGATCGACACGGTGCAACAACATGCCGACAACCGCGGTGTCGTCCACGTCGGGATAATGATCATTGCGGTACTGAAAAGCCCAGCCGCCCGGCTCCAGGTCAGGCGCATTGATGGCCCAGTCGCCCTTGACGTCGAGGATCTGCAGATCGCGCAACCAGTCGCACATGGCGATGATGCGCTCGTCATCGGGCGCCACGCCGGCTTCCAGCAGGCCATGAGCCGCCAGTGACGTATCCCAGATCGGCGACACGCACGGCTGGACGTAACGCGGATTGCCGTCGCGAACGTTGCGGTTTTCGATCACCAGTTTGCGACAGGCACTGAGTGCTGTGACAAAGTCCTCATGGTCAGGGCTGTACCCCAGTGCATCATAGGCCATCACCGAATTGACTATCGCCGGGAAAATCGCGCCAAGACCGTCATCTCCGTTGAGCCGGGGCTTGATGAAATCGAGAGACCGCTGGATGGCCCACTTGCGGAATTTCATGCGCGGGAATATGTGCTTTTCCGCCGGATGAAGCAGCTTGTCGATCCACAGGAAGAACTCTCCCCAGCGGCTGCCGGTATGGTTGAAATTCCATACCTTGATGTCTTCAGGCGGCTCGCAGAAAATCTCCCGGCATGACGTGTTGGTTGGATTGCGTGCCAGCGGCTTGAGTGCTGCCAGTATGGTCAGCGGCGCAATCACCGTGCGCGACCAATAGGCGAATCTCCAGATGTTTGCCGGGAACCATTTGGGCATCAGCATCAGTTCCACCGGCATGGCAGGCACGCCACGCCACGGCACCTGTCCGAACAGCGCCAGGGAATAACGGCAGAACACATTGGATTTTTCTGCGCCGCCATGGGCCAGAATTGCATTGCGGGCCCGGATCATGTGCGGTGCATCGATGTCATCGCCCAGCATCTTTAGGGCGAAGTACGCCTTCACTGACGCGGAGATGTTGAATCCACCTTCGTGAAACAGCGGCCAACCGCCGTGGGTTTCGGACTGCAGCGAGCGCAGATACTCGCCAAGCTCGGTTTCAAGCTCCGGCTCGCGCATGTCCAGAAAGTGATTGAGGAAGATGTATTCTGCCGGGATGGTTGCGTCGGCTTCCAGTTCGAAGACGATATGTCCATCGTCCTGCTGCATGGCAAGCAAGTGCTCGCCCGCGTCACGTGCGGTGTTTGCACTATCGGAGACAAGCGTAGGTGAAGTCCCCAGTTCGGGACGCAGAACGTATACGTTTGACTGCATGTTACCTCAAGCAAATTACACCAGACAGACGAGCTGCGCCATCTCGTCTACCTGTTGCTTACCTAAAGAAAGAAAATAGCCGTCCGAGTCAACCCGCTATACGGTGAACCAGCTGCTGTGCGGCGCTTTGCCCCGATCTGATCGAACCTTCAATGGTGGAAGGAAGCCCGTTATCCACCCAGTCCCCACTAAGCACGAGATTTGGCCATTTTGTTGACGGAGATGGGCGTTTTTCAAGTTGCTCCGGTGTGCCGAGGAAGGTGGCACGACGTTCCTTGATGACACGCGCGCGGACCGGCATGTCATCCGGGTCCTGGCCGATCTCGGGTGCGATTTCACGCCACACAGTTTGCAGGATGTCGTTCGTCTCTCGGCTGGCGGCTTCGTCGCCGGCGGATATGGTAACCGAGGCGACATCATCGCGCACAAACAGCCATTGCGACAGGGAGTTCAACATTCCGAGCAGCGGCTTGTTCATCAATGGCATGCGCGGATTGGCGACCCGGAAATGAACATTGACGATGGGCACAAACGCGTCCGGAACCGAAACATCGGCTATCAAGGACTTCGCCACCCATGCTGGTACCGCCATCACTACGACGTCCCCCGGGTTCACCGGTTCGCTGCCCTTGCCGGCTTCAATTGCAACAACCCGCTTGTCATCCATAGAGATGCCGGACACGCGATCATTGAAACGTACCTCGCTACCGCGGTTTTCAAGCCATTTGACGGCTGGTGTCACGAACGTTTCCGACAGTCCGCGCCGCGCAATCAACGGTCTTGAATACTCAGCCCCCTTGGCAAGCGTTTCGCGTATGACCGGGGTGAGCAGGCGTGCTGCGGCCTGGTCCGCGCTGGTGTTGATAACGGCGATGGTGAACGGCTCCCAAAACCGCTCGTACAACTGGCCCTGGCCGGCGAACAATTGTTGCACCGTGCGGTTGCCGGCCGAAAGCAATTTCAGCCCGCTCAGATATTCGCTGAGCTTGGTGCCGGGTACCCGGCGGTCCTTGTTGAGTATCCACCACGGCATCGGACCCCGGTCCAGTTCGACGGACCAGCGTTCGCCGGACTCCAGATCAACAAACGGAAATTCAGCTACCTCGGGCCCGACCAGTTCATCAGATGCGCCGATGGTATCGAGATACGACAGTGCTGACCTGTTGCCTGACAATAACAGGTGGTTGCCATTGTCGATGGTGCAATCGAGCGTGGTGTCGTGAAATGACCGGCATCGTCCGCCAGCCTGGCCGGATTGCTCGTGCACAATGACGCGAAACTGCGCTGTGGATAACTCGACGGCTGCGGCAAGGCCTGCAACGCCTGCGCCAATGATATGTGCGGTTGCCATGGTTGCAGGATGTCCTAGAAAAAGCCGTGCCGGACGGCAATCAGCAATTTTTCCTTGGATCCTACGAGACGTTTGGACACTTTGGGATCGGCCAGTGCGGCATCCGGAAGAGCCGTCATGCGCTCAAGATTGCGCTGATAAACCGCTTTCATTATGCGGGCAGGGCGCATGACGTCCTTGCGGCACAGGTTCATCGCCGCTTCGGCATCCTTAAATTCACCATGTGCAATCTCTGCCAGTTCCCGCCACATGGCGACAAAGCCCGGCTGCGAGGTGATCTTGACAGGGTCGGCATAGTCCACATCGTGCTTTTCAAGCAGTTCGCGCGGCAGGTAAACCCGGCCGATGCCGGCATCTTCGTCCACGTCGCGCAGGATGTTGGTGATCTGCAGTGCCCGGCCGGTATGATGAGCGACCGCTGTTCCATAGTCTGTTGGATCTCCGAATACGCACACGCATAACCTGCCAACAGCACAAGCCACCCGGTCCACGTACAGGTCAAACGTATCCATCGGCGGGGCAACAATCGGCTCGCCTGCGTCCATCTCCATGCCCGCAATCACGTCCATGAAGTCGTCGCGGCGTAACGACAGTTCCTGCATGGGAATTTCCAGGGCACGTGTTTCCGCCCGCCTGGGGTGGCCTGCATAAAGCGCATCGATCTCCTGGCGCCATGCGGTCAGTTGTTTGCGCTTTTCAGCCTCGTCAAGCTGTTCGCTGTCAACAATGTCATCAACATTGCGGCAGAATGCATAAACGGCAAACATCGCCCTGCGTTGGGATTTTGGCAGAATCCGCATTGCCCAGTAGAACGATGTCGATGCATCGCGCACTGTCTGGGCTATCATGCGGGCTTCGGCTGCTGGTGATGCGCCAGTAGAAGCTATCTGCGTTGTGTTTGCCATGATCTTCCAGATGCCGGCCCGGTGAAGTTCCAGATTGATCACGCGCCTGTTGTGTGAAACAGGCGACAGATCAGTTTCTGGCAGCGAATTCCAGCACCTTCTCTTCAAGCTGAAGGCCGCGCAGCACTTCCACGACAATATCGTCGGCTTCCAGTCTGGCCTGCCTGTACTGCCAGTCAGGCGCGCCATGTCCGATGAAGGCATCCGGCAGGGTCATCGGCTTGACCACTGCGCCGCCCTGCAGCAGTCCGTTTGCGGCGAGGTAATGCAGGACATGGCTCGAGAAACCGCCGATTGATCCTTCCTCGATGGTGATGACCAGTTCGTGGTTTTTCACCAGTTTGGTGATCAGGTCTGTGTCCAGCGGTTTGGCAAATCGGGCGTCTGCAACCGTTGTCGACACGCCCCTCTGTTTAAGATCCTCAGCTGCCCTCAGGCAGGTGCCGAGCCGTCCGCCCAGGTTGAGCAACGCTACTTTGTTGCCCTCTGTCATGATACGGCCCTTGCCGATTTCCAGCGGCGTGCCTGATTCAGGCATCTCAACGCCCATGCCTTCGCCGCGCGGATAGCGGAAGGCGCACGGACCATCATCGTATTCAACGGCAGTAGACACCATGTGCATCAGATCGGCTTCGTCGCCGGCTGCCATGACCATCATGTTTGGCAGACAGGCAAGATAGGCCACGTCGAAACTGCCGGCATGGGTGGCACCGTCCTGGCCGACAAGGCCGGCACGGTCAATGGCAAAGCGCACCGGAAGTTTCTGCAACGCTACATCATGCACGACCTGGTCATAGGCGCGCTGCAGGAAGGTGGAATAGATCGCGGCAAACGGTTTGAAACCTTCTGTCGCCAT
>JBPCVV010000093.1:0-10629 GCA_051010195.1 Anderseniella sp.
ACCCGGACATCCTGCTGATGGCAGAATTCGATGATCCTGTCGGCGTCCGAAGGCGGGAAATATCCCTTGTTCTTGTAAACCTGGACCCGTGTCTCGAAAACCCGGCTGTCGGCTTCAGGATGGAACTGGGTGGCGTAGACGTTGGTTTTGTACCGGATCATCTGGTACGGGCAAGGACCGGACGCCAAAAGGTGTGAGCAACCGGCCGGCAATTCCTGCACCGCTTCCTTGTGGCCGACAAATGCCATAAAGCTGTCCGGCGCACCTGTCAGCAGTGGGTCAGATGTCCCCGCCTCGGTCAACCGGCATTCAACCGCGCCGACCTCTTCGCTGTATCGTTCCTTGTTCACCTTGCCGCCCAGATGATGGGCCAGAATACCGATGCCGTAGCAACAGCCCAGATACGGAAAATCTGTTTCGGTAATGGCAGGCATCAGGGATAGCACCGCATCCTCAATGCGTTTTTCAGTCTCGGACTTCTTGCTCTGCGCATCGCTGACGCAGCCGGGGCCGCCACCCACGATGACCCCCGCATGATCGCTCAATTTCAGGTCACCTGGTATGGGTTCCTGGTCAAGCCTGATCCTGACCGTGTCAGATCGCTCAAGCCCGCCCTGTTCCAGGATGGCTTGGTATTCGTCGTCCGAAGTCTCGGTCTCGGGGCGAAGCTGCAGGATAAGAAATGGTTTCATGCGGTGTCTGCGATATCTGAATGAATCTGCAGGCGTAAATGCGGACAAAGCGGTCTCAAGTCAAGCAGGCCGACGTTCGATGCGACCCAGCACGATACCGGCGATTGCTGTCAGCGCCGCCATGGGCAAAAGGTAAAGCAGCGACATGGTCCAGCTTCCATTGCCGGTTGCCACCAGCCATGTGGTCACGGCCGGCCCAATGAGTTGGCCGATTGCCACACACTGCAGCATGAGACCGTTGACACTGGAGACATGTGCGCGGCTGGGCGCGTGGCGGGCGACGCCGGCGAACAGTGACCCCGGTATCATGCCGCCAAAGCTGGAAAACACAACAGCGCCTGCAATCCGCAACGGCACCGGCAGGGCAGTGCTCATAACCATGACCGCTCCCAATGCCATGGCCGCACTGGCCAGAAGAATGAGGGATTGCCGGCGCACACCACGGTCGAGCAGGTAACCGGCCGCAATATTGCCGGTGGTGTTGACCACCATGATCATCGCCCCGACCGCGGTTGCTGACGCCAGCTGCCATCCGTCACGTTCGTACAGGATCAGCGGAAAAAACGACGTAACCGCCATGTACTGGCCGGAGTAGCATCCGAACACCGCCCCGAGCATGACGGCACCTGGTGTTTTCAGAACCGTCTTGACCCTTCCGGACCCGACACGGGGACCCTCATCGTGTTCACGCGGTGCTGCCCAGACCAAAGCGGCGAAAAATGCCACATAGCTTACCGAGATCAGCAGCCACAGCCCGCGCCAGCCTATGGTTTCAATGATGACACCGCCGGCCAGCAGGATCAGCCCGGCGCCCAGCGGCAGATAAGCCCCCCATAACCCCATGGCAGTCTGGCGGGTCCGATCATCTGCCAGCCGCAGAACCAGGCCCGGCAGAGATACTGAAATCATGAAGAAACCGACCCCTTCGACGACACGGCTGGCAATCAGGGTCACACCGGTATCGGCCCAGGCCCCGGCGCTGCCTGCGGCGGCCGCCAGCACCAGGCCCACCATCGCCAAGCGCAATTGCCCCCATCTGTCGGACAGCACGCCGAACAACAATCCGGCAACCGCTGCCACCAGCGAAAACATGGAAACCACAAGACCGGCCTGAAACAGGGACAGGTTCAGTTCCGCCCGTAACAACGGCAGTGCGGCAGGTGCCTTGCCGACAAGAAATGCGGCGGCAACACCGGTGAGAAACACCGCCCAGATGCGCGGCCACTGACCAACATTTTCACTTGCTGCAGACACGGTTCGTATTGCCCTACCCCAACCTGCCGGGATAGTGCCACCGTGCGCGGCCGAATACCATGGTGTGCGCATTAGTCTTTGGCGTTACCGGTTGACGGCACACGCGCAGCGGTAGAGATTGCAATTCACATATTACAGCAGGCTGATCATATGGCTTCCAGCACCGAACCCGTTTTTGCACCGCGTGACCGGACATGGCACCCGAAAGGACTCACACCTGCCTACAACTCATCGGTACTGCGGTCACCGAAGCGTCCCCTGCTACAATTGCCGGCCTCCCTGAGCGAGACATCGGGTCCCGTGTTTGGCCATGAAATGCTCGACAAACACGATGCAGACCTGTTGCACAATGCGGTTGTCGATGGTGCCCCGGTTGGCGAACGCATTGTGGTGTCAGGCCGCGTGCTGGATGAACATGCCCGGCCCCAGGCAGGTGTACTGATCGAGATATGGCAGGCAAATGCCGGCGGGCGCTACCGGCATGTGCGCGACGGATACCTGGCGCCACTGGACGACAATTTTTCCGGCTATGGCCGATGCCTGTCAGACGAGCAGGGAAACTATTCTTTCCGCACCATCCGACCGGGACCCTATCCATTTCCCAATAATGGTCCGGCGTGGCGGCCGGCTCATATCCACATTTCGCTGTTCGGCGCCTGTTTTGCCCAGCGCCTGATCACGCAGTTCTATTTCGAAGGCGATCCGCTGATCAAGCATTGCGCCATCGTTAACGCCGTCAGCGATCCGGCGGCCGTAGACCGGATGGTGGCCAAGCTCGACCTGGATAATGCGGTTCCGTTTGACGCACTTGCCTACCGCTTTGACATTGTGCTGCGGGGCCGCAACGAAACAGTGTTCGATGCGGAGCATGGCTGATGAAAAAACGCCTGCATGAAACCCCATCTCAAACCGCCGGACCATACGTGCACATCGGCTTGCTGCCTGATGCGGCGGGCATTGATGTCAAGGATCACGGCATTACCGGTGACACCGGTCTGGATGGCGGCGCGCCGATCGTCATTACAGGCGTTGTGCGCGATGGCGGTGGTGAAATCGTCAAGGATGCGCTGCTGGAGATCTGGCAGGCTGGCGGCGACGGTGAGTTTTCAGATGGCCACAAGGGTTTTGCACGCAGTCATACGGATTTCGAAACAGGTGAATTCCGTTTCGACACGGTAAAGCCGGCACCAGTTGCGTGGATCGACGGGACATCGCAGGCGCCTCACATCACCCTGATGATCTTTGCCCGCGGCATCAATATCCATCTGCACACGCGGATCTACTTCGCCGATGAGGCTGATGCCAACGCCTCAGACCCTGTACTCAATGCGATCAGCGATGGCCGCGAGACCTTGCTGGCCAAACCCGATAAAAGTTCCAACAACAGCTACCGGTTTGACGTGTCGCTCCAGGGCGAGGCTGAAACCGTATTTTTCGACATCTGAGGAAATCAATGAGCCCTGCCCCTAATCCTTGTATCATTTGTGTTGCCATTACCGGGTCCGTGCCGACCAAGGCGGCAAACCCGGCAGTGCCGATAACCATCATCGAGCAGATCGAGAGCACACATGAAGCCTTCGAGGCCGGCGCTTCCATTGCCCACTGTCATGTGCGCAATGACGATGAGACGCCTACATCCGATCCAGAAAAATTTGCCCGCCTCGGCGAGGGCCTACGCAAACACTGCCCCGGCATGATCATCCAGTATTCGACCGGCGGGCGTTCTGGCGCCGGCCATGAGCGTGGGGGCATGCTGTCGCTGAAACCGGACATGGCGTCACTGACCGTCGGCTCGAACAATTTCCCCACCCGGGTCTACGAGAACGCGCCTGACCTGGTGGACTGGCTCGCCGGCGAAATGCTGAAATATGACGTCAAACCGGAAATCGAAGCGTTTGATCTCAGTCATGTCTTCCAGGCCGTGAAGATGGCTGAAGATGGCCGTCTGAAGGGGCCCTTGTACGTGCAGTTCGTGATGGGCGTGAAAAACGCCATGCCGGTCGACAAGGAAGTTTTCGATTTCTACGTGAAAACCCTGAACCGGCTGGCACCTGACGCACAATGGTGCGGTGCCGGCATCGCGCAGAACCAGATTGTGCTCAATGACTGGTGTATTGCCGCCGGCGGCCATGTCCGGACCGGACTTGAAGACAATGTCCGTCTTGACCGCAACACACTGGCACCGTCCAATGCCGCACTGGTCAAACGGGCCGCAGAATTGTGCGACAAATATCAGAGACCTGTCGCTAGCTGGCAGCAGGCCCGTGATATTCTGCAACTCCGCCCAGAACAACATGGGTTCAATTGAGCCCATGTTGTTCTGGCACTTTGAAAGCGATCAGCTTTATGATTTTTGATTGAAGCAATCAAAAGCCATACTGATCTACCAGCTTAAGAAAGCTATTCGTCATGTCACACGTCTTCCCAAGGCATACCAAGTCCAGGCTGGCTACCGCTGTTGCCGGTGATGGTCCCTACATTATTGACAGCGACGGCAAACGATACCTGGATGGATGCGGCGGGGCCGCGGTGTCGTGCCTTGGCCACGATAACGAAGTAGTTCGCGAGGCTGTGAAGTCACAACTTGACCAGCTGGCCTGGGCGCATACCAGTTTCTTTACGTCCGAACCTGCAGAACAATTGGCCGACATGCTGATCGAGCGCGCGCCGAAAGGTATCGACAGGGTATATTTCGTGTCCGGCGGGTCGGAAGCGACCGAAGCTTCCATGAAGCTGGCACGGCAATATTTTCTGGAGAAGGGCGAGCCCAACCGCCGCCATGTGATCGCCCGCTGGCAGAGTTATCACGGCAACACCCTGGGCGCCCTGGCAGCCGGCGGCAACCGCTGGCGTCGCAAGCAGTTCGAACCCTTTCTGACGGCGGCGATGCATCACATAGATGCCTGTTATTTCTGGCGCTGGGCTCAAGTCGGCGAGACACCTGAAACCTACGGCTTGCGCATGGCCAACCAGCTCGAGGACAAGATCCTGGAACTTGGCGCGGACAGTGTTGCAGCGTTTATCGCGGAACCCGTCGTGGGTGCCACGCTGGGCGCTGTTGCGGCGGAGGACGGCTACTTCAAGCGCATACGGGAAATCTGCGACAAGTACGGCGTGCTGCTGATCCTCGACGAAGTGATGTGCGGCATGGGCCGGTGCGGCACCCTGTTTGCATCGGAACATGACAATGTCAGGCCCGACATGGTGTGTATCGCCAAGGGTCTGGGCGCAGGCATCCAGCCTATCGGCGCCATGCTGTGTTCTGCAGAAATCTATTCGGCAATCGAGCAGGGATCCGGCTTCTTCCAGCATGGCCATACCTATCTTGGCCACCCGGCAGCCTGCGCGGCGGGCGTGGCTGTGTTGCAGGAGGTCGAGCGCAATGACCTGCTGGGCAATGTCAATGCGATGGGCGCCACGCTGATGTCAGCGCTGGAAACCCGTTTCGGCCAGCATCCGCATGTCGGCGACATCCGCGGCAGGGGTCTGTTCCAGGGCGTCGAACTGGTTCAGGACAAAGACACCAAGGAGCCGTTTGACCCGGCGCTCAAACTTCATGCCGATATCAAGAAGCGGGCACTGGCGGCAGGCCTGATGGTCTATCCGATGGGCGGTACAGTTGACGGGCAAGCTGGAGACCATGTCCTGATTGCGCCGCCTTACATCATCAACGAGACCCATGTGGCTGAGCTTGTCGACAAACTCGATGGTGCCATCAATGGTGCCCTGACCGCCAGCAAGGCGGCCTGAAATTGACGGCGAATACGACCACGCTTACGCAACTGGGCGCCGACGCCACCCTGCCCGGCTCACCTGACGAGGCCACCATGGAACGTGTGCCGGCGCCGCATCACGATACCAACTACCTGGTACGCTTCGCGGTACCGGAATTCACCTCCATCTGCCCGGTGACCGGCCAGCCGGATTTCGCCCACCTGGTCATCGACTATGTGCCAAATGAGTGGATCGTGGAGTCCAAGTCGCTAAAACTCTATCTCGGTTCGTTCAGGAACCACGGCGCTTTCCATGAAGACTGCACTATGCGGGTGGGACGGGATATCGTGGACCTGTTGAAGCCCAAATGGCTGCGCATTGGCGGCTACTGGTATCCGCGCGGGGGTATTCCAATCGATGTGTTCTGGCAAAGCGGCGATCCGCCCACGGGCCTGTGGCTGCCGGACCAGGGCGTGCCGCCCTATCGTGGTCGAGGATAAGTTGTGCCTCAGCCGGTGTTTCAGGCGGCCGAACCTCCGGCTTTGCACCGATTGATTGCCGGGTGACCGACAAAATAAAAACGCGGCGCCCCCGGGGAGTACCGCGTTGAGAATCTGGTATGTGCAGGCAGCCTTAGTCCCTGGAGGCCCGGCGCCCTACGCGCGCGGTATACACATCGCGTTTGTTGACGGCCCTGAACTTCATGGTCTCGCCGTTCTTGCTGTTGGTTGCAACGAACCATTTGCCGTTCTGGGTGATGGCGCCGCACTTGTACTTGCCGCGGGTCCAAGAGCGCCATGCGATGCACAGCTGCTCATTCTTGATGACCCAGACACCCCTGTCTTCCTTGCCGAATGCGCGGCCCAGCATGGTGCCGTCACCCTTTGCAGAAATCAGCAACCGGTAGCCACCCGCCACGCGGGCTTCATAATGTCCTGGAAACAATCCTTGCAGAGCATTGGATTCCATTGAGAGCTCATCTGCCGGAGCGCCGGCGGGTTGTTCTGCCTGCGCGACACCTGCAAAAGAAAACGCAAGCATGGTTGCAGCAAAAGTTACGATCAGCTTTTTCATGGAAAACCCCTTGGACAACTAACTTCACTAAACGCGACAGAGCGCAGATTCGGGCCTTGCCGTGCTCAACTCTGAAAAATTTTCGCTGAGATCAGTATGTGCCCATGTGGTAACTATTGAATTAACGTATTGTGCAAAAGCTACAACATCGTGCGGATTTCGTGTCACAATTGCGGCCTTGTCAGCTTGGTTAACCGGGCGAACAACCTTCTGATTCAAATAAATTTTTCCCGAGGTTTCGGGAGTTTTTCTGATCAGGCATAGTGTTTCACACCCAGCAAAATCCACCTCCTTGCGCCGGCATCGAAACAACTTTTCGTGGCTGGCTGAATGAACCTTTCCACGGGAAGTTGAAAAAGACCTTGCCGAACAACCGGTGCTGGCTAGGCTCGTAAGGCGGCGGACACGTTGATCCGCTTCAAGGGTATCCAATCGGAGGGAACAGCGATGGATTTTACCTCACTAATCGTACAGGCCATCGGCGGCGCTGCAGGCGGAGCAGCCGGCGGCAAATTTATCAAGGGCGGCGATATGGGCCAGGCCGGTAACCTGATCGCCGGTGCTGTCGGTGGTGTCGGCGGCGGTTCGCTGCTCGGCGGTTTGCTGGGCGCAGCCGGTGGCGACGCGGGCGGCGGCATGGACATCGGCGCCCTTGCAGGCCAGCTGGTTGGCGGCGGTGTTGGCGGCCTCATCGTCCAGACCATTGTAGGCATGATCAAAAACAAGATGATGGGCTGACCACCTGGTTTGGACCTGAGTTGACCGGGGTGTCGGGCTGATTGGCACGACACCCGTCCACGATTGCCTGCCTGAGACTTCAGCGCTCCAAGACCGATCAGCCGGAAATGGCCCGCAGCAGCGCTGACTGGTCGAAATTTGCACCGCACAGAACCACGACGCTGGTCTGGCCGGTGTACTCCTGGCGGTTTGCCAGGTAGCCGGCCAGAGCAAGTCCGGCGGCTCCTTCGACCAGCTGCTTCTCGCTCCAGGCCAGCACGCTGAGAGCCGATACTATTGCTTCTTCGCTGCAATGCACCACCCGGTCAATCACCTCTGTCGCCAACGCGAGCGTTATGGAGTCTTCATCAACCCCGCCGGCAATTCCGTCGGCAAGCGTGTCGAGATGATCCGTTTCAACGATGCGGCCGGCAGCCATCGAAGCCGCCAATGCGGCCGAGTTTGTGGCACTGACGCCGATGATCCGGCATCCGGGCAGATGCGCCTTGAGCACCGATCCAATACCCGAAATCAAGCCACCTCCCCCCATGGCGATGAACACATTGTCGATGCGCGGCAATTGTTCGAGAAGTTCCAGCCCGATGGTGCCCTGACCGGCAATGACCTCTTCATCATTGTAGGGCGAGACGTACTCATAGTCGCCGCCTGCGGCCAGTGACTGAGCATGGACTTCCGCAAGCCCGGGCTCAGCACCATTTAGAATGACCTCGGTACCGAAGCTCTGGACCTTGGCAAGTTTTGCCGGTGCCACGGTTTCCGGCAACACCACCGTCAACCTGTGACCGGTAATGCGCGCGGCATGCGAACAGGCAATGCCGTGATTGCCCGACGAAGCGGTGATCAGCGGCCGGTCAAGCGGCAGCGACGTGAGCTTGGCCATGGCTCCCCGAAGCTTGAACGAGCCGGTTGTCTGAAAATTCTCGGTCTTGAAGTGCAACCCGGTGTTGTCCGGCAACTCCATGCATGATTTCAGCAGTGGCGTGCTGACGACATGCTCGCGAATCCGGCGCCTCACTATGACACTTCGTGCAGTCGATTCCAGCACGGCTCGGGAAGGTTTTGAGGATGCCATCAGGTGGGTCGCCCCATGTTTTCGGACGTCAGGTCAGGCCGGCGAATGCCATGCCCGGCTAACCGAACGTGTCGCACTGGCCGATATCACCGGTCTGGATGCCACGCCTGAACCACTCGACACGCTGGGCGGACGTGCCATGGGTGAAGCTTTCCGGGACCACGTACCCCTGGCTGCGCTTTTGCAGGCGGTCATCTCCAATCGCGCTTGCCGCGTTCATACCTTCCTCTATGTCACCCTTCTCCAGAATGTCCTTGTTGTCGCGCGCCCACACGCCGGCAAGGCAATCGGCCTGCAGTTCCATGCGGACTGACAACTGGTTGGCTTCGGCCTTGGATGAGCGCAGACGGGCGGCGGTGACCTTTTCCGCAATGCCCAACAGGGTCTGCACATGATGACCGACCTCATGGGCAATAACATAGGCATGGGCAAAGTCACCGGATGCGCCCAGACGGGTGCTCATGTCACGGAAGAAACTGAGGTCGATATAGATTTTTTTGTCGCGCGGACAGTAGAACGGCCCCATGGCCGACTGGGCGGCACCGCAGGCCGACTGCACATAGCCGGAAAACAAGACCATGCGGGGTTCCTGGTACTGTCGGCCGTTTTCCTTGAATATACGCGTCCAGGTGCGCTCGGTGGTTGACAACACCTTGCTGGCAAACTTGCCCATTTCATCATTGGCCGCCGGCGACTGCTGCTGCTGCGTCTGCGGGATTTGCTGGGTCTGCTGTTGCAGGCCTCCACCGCTCAGCATTTCCAGCGGGTTGATACCGAATACCAGCCACATGATGCCCAGGATGACAATGGTGCCAAGCCCGATTCCGCCGCCACCACGACGGCCCATGGGAATACGAAAACCACCGCGCCGCCCGCGCTGGCCCCTTCGGTCTTCCACATTGGAACTTGCTTGTTCATCATCCAGCCGCATGGCTCAATTCCTCTTTCGCACTCACAATCTGCTGTCTGCAGTTTCGCCGCATAAGGGCTGAAACATCAAGCCATAAGTGCAACCGGAAGTGGATGAACGCAATGGTTCGCTCTAGGCGCTCCTGGCCAGACCGTCGTCGTCTTCAACAGGATAGGTCGGATACAGCCCACGGACTTCAGCCAACTGCTGCACCAGGGCCAACACACCGTCGATCGCGGGTGTTGCGACACCGGCAACACGACCCATTTCCTGAACCGCGGTGACGAGTGCATCGATCTCCATCGCCTTGCCGGCGTCGAGGTCCTGCAACATGGATGTGCGATGTGCGCCAACGCCCGCAGCGCCGTTGATGCGGCGTTCGACATCGACCCGGAAGCTGGCGCCCAGCTTTTCCGCCAGTGTTTGCGCTTCCAGCATCATGGACTTGGCCAGAGCACGGGTGCCTGGTTCCGTCGCAACCACGTCCAGCGTTGCTCCAGTCAGAGCGGAAATCGGGTTGAAGCACAGGTTACCCCACAGCTTGAGCCAGATTTCCGAGCGGATATCTTCCAGCACCGGAGCGCGAAGACCACCCTGCTCCATCGCCTTCGACAGAGCCTCACACCGTGGCGACACCGTACCGTCCGGTTCGCCGATCGAGAACTTGTCTCCGTAAACATGCTTGATAACTCCCGGCTCGACGATCTCGGTCGCCGGATAGACCACACATCCGATGGCGCGGCCCGGCCCGAACATGGTCCATTGGCGGTCACCCCGATCGACCGCGTCCAGCCTGCTGCCTTCAAACTCACCAGAAAGTTTGTGGAAGTACCACCAAGGCACCCCGTTCTGACAGGTAACAACCGCCGTGTTCGGCCCCAGCAGCGGTTTGATATTTTCAGCAGATTGCCAGGCCTGATGGCTCTTAAGCGCAATCACCACATAATCCTGAGGCCCCAGGTCTGCCGGATCCGAAGTCGCCGTTACCGGCACCGAGACCGTTTCGCCGTCCCTGATCAGGGCCAGGCCGTTGTCCTGCATGGCTTTCAGATGTGGTCCGCGGGCAATCAGCGACAGTTCGACGCCTGGCACCTGAGCCAGGGCATGGCCCATAAAACCGCCAATCGCGCCTGCTCCGTAAATGCATATTTTCATTGCAAAAAACCCTTCAAACC
>JBPCVV010000094.1:0-11301 GCA_051010195.1 Anderseniella sp.
CGCCCAGTCATTCGAGCGTATTCACCGCTCCAACCTGATCGGCATGGGCGTGCTGCCGCTGCAGTTTCAGGGCGACGACAGTTGGGAAGCGCTGGGCCTGAAGGGTGACGAGACCGTCACCATCAACGGCCTTGACGGCAAAATGAAGCCGCAGCAGACTTACGACGTCGAGATTACGTCGGGCGGCAAGACCACAACAGTTACGGTCAAGAGCCGCATCGACACGGCAGATGAGCTGGATTATTTCAGCAATGGAGGCATCCTGCCGTACGTGTTGCGGCAACTTGCAGCCTGACGGGGGCAGCAGTCCGGGTCGTGACCCGACAGCTGGATGCGCCGTCAGTTTGAGACATTTGAATGACAACTCACTCACTCGTGAGTAGCAGTTGAATGATAGTTGGGTCATAAGTCACGCCATGGACAAATTGACACATATCTCCCGCCGCGGACTGCTTGCCGGTGGCGCGGCCATGACTGCCGCCGCTGCGACAGGTGTACGGGCACCGGTTCAGGCATCGACCGCGACCCCGGTTTTCGTGGAATTGTTTACCTCGCAAGGCTGCTCGTCGTGCCCGCCAGCCGATGCCTTCATGGGCGAGCTGATCCTGCGACCGGGCATTATCGGTGTGTCGATGAACGTCGACTACTGGGATTATCTGGGATGGCGCGACACGCTCGGCTCGGCGGCATTTTCCCGACGCCAGAGAGAGTATGCCTCCCGCCGCGGCGATGGCCGGGTTTATACACCACAAATGGTGATCAATGGTCGCGCCCATGCGGTCGGATCACACAAGCAGGCGGTAATGAAAGAGGTGGAACAGCAGGCGTCTGTTCCCGATACCTATTTTGTGCCGATCGAGGTCTCGTCCAAGGGTGGTGAACTGCATGTCGACGTGGCCGGTGGCCCGACGGACCGAATTATCCAGGCATCGACGGTATGGGTGATGTCGGTTGAACCGAAAGTCTCGGTCGCCATCAGGCGTGGCGAGAATTCCGGCCGCAACATCGATTACTACAATGTGGTCCGCCAGATGACACCGATCGGCATGTGGAAAGGCGAAGCGGCCGCGTTCAACCTGCCCAAGGCACAGATCGTCAACAAGCAGAACAGCATGTGCGTCGCTGTTCTGCAGGTCGATGGTGGTGGTCCGATACTGGGTTGCGCCAAGATGGAAGTGTCTACCTGAAACTGGCAGATCACCCTGCAGGCAATCAGAGCCCCTCGACAATAACGAACTGGCCGTTGGCAGCGCCGGCGCGCTTTTCGCGAGCGGCGGTGTATTCCGGCGAGTTGTAGAAGTTGCGTGCTGCGACCATGTCCGGGAACTGCAGGATCACCACCCGGCGGGTCTCATCGTCACCTTCTACGGTTTCAACCGCGCCGCCGCGGGCAAGGTAGGTGCCGCCGTACTTGGCAATCGCGGCAGGGGCCGCAGCCTTGTAGATTTCATACTGGTCGGCGTCGGTTACATCCATGCGCACAACGATATAGGCAGCCATTTAGAGATCTCCTTTTTTGGCGAAACCGGCCGCTCTAAGCAGCAAACTTTGCCGGATCAACATTCGCACCGCATATCACGGCACAGACTTTTTCATTGTCTTTGGGTCTGTAAATTCCGGCCAGCAGGGCAGCCAGCACGGTTGCACCGCCGGGCTCGGTCATGATGCGGTGATTGTGCCACAGCCACATCTGGGCATCTGCAATCGCTTCATCTGTCACCAGCAGGCAGTCATCGACATGCGCCTGCGCGATTTCAAAGGCCATGGTTCCGATTTCCGATGCCCCGAGCGAGTCTGCCGCAACGCCCGACACGTCAACCTTCACGGGTTGCCCAGCCGCCCGGGCGGCATGCAGCGCGGTGCAGGTTTCCGGCTCTACGGCGATGAGGTTGGTGCCGTCACCATACCAGGCGGCAACACCACCGATCAGTCCGCCGCCGCCGACGGCAACGAGAACCGTGTCGAGGCCGGGACACTGGTTCTCCAGTTCAAGGCCCAGCGTACCCTGGCCGGCAAGTGTCGGCTCGGCATTGTAGGCATGAACCGACACCGCGCCGGTGCGTGCAATATGCGCATCACACAAGGCCAGCGCCTCGGCATAGTTTGCGCCGTCCTGAACGACTTTGGCGCCATAGGATTTGATACGCGCGACCTTGGCCGGGGCGGAAATCGACGGCACGAAGATGTGCGCTTCCAGCCCCAGGGCTTGCGCGACATAGGCAACCGCGGCCCCGTGATTGCCGCCGGAGGCGGCAGCCACGCCGGCGGTTTTTGCCGCGTCGTTGCCGATCAGTGAATTGAACGCGCCGCGCGCCTTGAACGATCCGGAATACTGAAAGCACTCCAGTTTCAGCATGACCGGCTGTTCGATGCCCGGCAGTGCGACCTGCATGACCGGGGTGCGGCAGATGCGCTCCGCAATGCGTGCGTAGGCGTGTTCGATATCTGTCTTGGTGATCATGTCTGGTGTGAGGCCGGCGTGCGATGGTTAGGGCTGCGTGGACAAGCCGGTGTCATAGTGGCGCTTTTGTGCGCGCGCGGCAACAAGTGCGTTGCGCATCAGAATTGCCACCGTGACCGGCCAGCCGGCGCTGGCAAGCTCGCCGACACCGGCGCGGCTTGCTCATGAACGTCATGCGTTGATCTGCATGCGAAGACCGCGGGCGTCAAATTCAGGCATGGCAGGAAAAGCCAGGTGTTGGCTTGAGGCAATTCGCCGTGCCGACCAGCAGCACGCACAGGCATCCAGAACATCATCGTCTGCGGCTTGTGACTTCTTCCATTGCGGGTGCTGCAGGCGGCGCAGGGGAAATCCGCCGGCTTCCAGTAGCCCACGTCGAAGTGCAGCGCCGTCTGCGGTTTTCTTGGCATGCTGCAGCGGCTGGCCATTGTTCATGGTGCAAAACGCCACTTCGGGATGAACCTCGAACAGCCGGGACTGGAGCGCCGGTGTGATGGCGGCATCGACTTCACGCATCCTGGGAAACAGCATGAAGGCCTGTTTGGAGACCTTGCTGCCCAGCACACGGGCATTGATTTCACAGGCCTCGCGATAATCGGCGGTCATAACCGCCTCGCGGCACGGCACCGGGAACACCGACGACCGGCGCGGACCGATATAACGGCGCGCGGCGGCCTCGCAGGACCGGGCGGTGTCAGCAGGAAACCCGATCGGCATGTCCACGCCGATAAAGCGGGCGTCGGTGTCCAGCGCGGTGTGAATGTCCGGGATGATGCTGGCGTCAGGCGTTGCACCGGCCTCGCCTGACCATGACACCATGACCCAGCCCGCCTTGCAGCCGTCTAGTCCGAGGAAAAGCTGGTCAGGCATTTGTGGACCGGACCGCGATGATATTGCCGGTGTGGGGCGGTTGATCGATCAGGTCGTTCCAGGCGGCGAGGTCCAGTTCGTCATTGGCCGACAGTGCGGTTGCCTCAACCACGCGAAAGGTGGTGTTGCCGGCATGCAGCAACGCATCCCTGGGCGACGATTTGAGAATGCGCGCGGCGAACACGCCGGCAAACAGGTCGCCGGTGCCGTGCGGCGGGTCTGGAAACACCTGGGTTTCATGCAATGTGGCAGAGCGCGCCTCAACCAGCAGATTGCCGATGCCGAGCGTATCGGGAAGGGCGGACGTGACCACGGCGGTGTCTGCGCCCAGCGAGCGTGCCGCATGGACCAGGGACGTGTTGTCACGGCTCTTGTCGCCGGTCAGCAGATCGAGTTCATAGCGGTTCGGCATGACGATGTCGGCCAGCGGCAGCAGGAGGGCCTTGATTGCGATGACAACCTCGTCTGCCACATAGGTGCCGTATGAATCAGCGCACACGGGATCGACCAGCACCTGAAACTGTTGGCGCGCATCCTGCAGCCGCTTGATGAAATCTGCCGTTGCCGCAACCTGATCTGGGTCACGGAAATATCCGGTCATCACCAGGTCGATGTCACGACGCCATTCGGGCCGTTCAAAGCTTGCCAGTAGGTCGGTTATGCTCTGCGCCGAGGTGACCATGCCCGGCGGCTTGCCGTGGCCGGGATGATGCGCCCAGGTAACGGTGGGCACTTCCCACACATCGATACCCAGCCGGCGTGCGGCAAAGGCGGACGCCGTGTTGCCGATATAACCGCGTGAAATGCGCGAGGAAATGGAAACGATGGCCATGGGTTTCTGCGGACTTTGGCGATGCCGGGAAAGTTTTCGGGCAAGCAGTATGTCCGAACGGGTGCCGGGTGGCTAGACGGTTCGATCAATCTACCCTTGTTATTGTGCGCTGCAATATATTATGAACGGCGCACTTGGAGTTAAGGCAGGGGAATTGCTCACATGACTGTCAGGCCGCGCCGCAGCGTGCTGTATATGCCGGGGTCCAATACCCGCGCGCTGGAAAAGGCGAAATCGCTTGCCGCGGATACGCTGATCCTGGACCTGGAAGACGCGGTCGCGCCGTCGGCAAAGGCGGACGCGCGCGGATTTGTGTGTGACGCTGTGAAGACCGGCGGCTATGGCAAGCGCGAGCTGGTCATCCGCATCAATTCGCTGGCGTCCGAATGGGGCATGGATGATCTGTCAGCTGCCATGCAGGCGGGTCCGGATGCTGTCCTGGTGCCGAAAGTATCCACGCCATTTGATATTGCGACCGTGAACAAGGCAATGGCGAACGCGCCTGAGACCATGTCCATCTGGGCCATGATGGAAACGCCGCTGGCTATGCTGAACGCTCGCGAAATCGCATCTGCTGCTACCGAGCATTCCCGCTTTGACTGCATGGTGATGGGCACCAATGACCTTGCCAAGGAAACCGGTGCGAGCCTGGGGGGCGATCGCGCTGCCATGCTGCCCTGGCTGATGACCTGCGTGGCCTCGGCACGCGCCTACGGGCTGGCGATCATTGACGGCGTCTACAACGATTTCAGGAATGATGCAGGTTGCGCGAACGAGTGTGCACAAGGGCGCCTGATCGGGATGGACGGCAAGACACTGATCCACCCGGGCCAGATTGCGCCGGCCAATGCTGCGTTTGCGCCGTCGCCGGAGCAGGTTGCCGCGGCCAACGACATCATCGCGGCGTTCGCCCTGCCGGAAAATGCCGGCCTGGGAGCCATAAACCTCAACGGCCGCATGGTCGAACTCCTGCATTGTGAAATCGCGAAGAAGACGGTCGCCATGAGCGAGGCGATCTCTGCCCTGGAGGCAACATCATGAGCACCACGTCCGGCAAGACCACGGCAGGCAATTTCTTTGAGGATTTTTCCGTTGGCCAGATCATCCGGCATGCGGTGCCGCGCACGGTGGGTGAGGGCGAGCGCGCTCTGTACACCGGGCTTTACGGGACGCGCTGTGCGGTGCAGTCATCGGACGCGTTCGCCAGGTCGATCGGTTATGCCGAAGCACCGCTGGACGACATGCTGGTGTTCCACATCGTGTTCGGCAAGACGGTGCCGGATATTTCCCTCAATGCAGTCGCCAACCTGGGATATGCGGATTGCCGGTTCCTGAAGCCGGTGTTTGCCGGTGACACGCTGCACTCGCAATCTGAAGTCATCGGTGTGAAACAGAATTCAAACGGTAAGACCGGCGTGGTCTATGTTCGCTCGACGGGCATGAACCAGCACGGCGAGCCGGTACTTGAATATGTGCGCTGGGTCATGGTGCGCAAACGGGATCAGGCATCAAGCGCACCGGATCCGGTGGTGCCGGATCTGCCGGACCATGTATCTCCGGCCCAGCTGGGGGAAGCGTGCCCGGTGATCGATCCGTCCAAGTGGGACCCTGGACTGTCCGGTTCCGCCTATTTCTGGGACGACTATGAGGCCGGCGAGCGTATTGACCATGTGGATGGCATGACGGTGGAAGAAGCCGAACATATGCTGGCAACCCGGCTCTACCAGAACACCGCGAAAGTGCATTTCAACCAGTTCACCGAAGGCCACGGCCGGTTTGGCCGCCGGCTGATCTATGGCGGGCATGTTATTTCGCTGGCCCGCGCCCTGTCGTTCAACGGCCTTGCCAACGCGTTCCACATTGCCGCAATCAATGGCGGGGCGCATGTGGCGCCGCTGTTTGCCGGTGAAACAGTGTTCAGCTGGTCGGAGGTCCGCGATACGGCGCGGCTGGATGGTCGTGATGATGTGGGTGCGCTGCGATTACGCACTTGCGCCACGAAAGATGCACCGTGCGCATCGTTCCCGGAAACCGGCGATGACGGCGTAATTCTCGATCTCGATTACTGGGCCCTTATGCCAATCAGGCCATAATGGGATATGCCGACACGTTGTGGAATTATACTGCGGTGCGCATTGCGTATGCTGCATTGCACATAGTATGACAGGAGTAATCCTGCCCAGACGACACCACCGGGGACATTCCGAATGGCGAATTCACCAATGAAAGAGCGGCCGCTCTCTCCGCATCTGAGCATTTACAAGCCGATGCTCACCATGATGATGTCGATTGTGCATCGCATCACCGGTGTGGGGCTCTATTTCGGCATGGCTCTGTTTGTGTGGTGGCTGTTTTCGGCGGCGCATTCGCAAAGCTATTTTGACTTTGTGCAGGGGTTCATCGGTTCGTGGTTCGGGCGCCTGGTACTGTTCGGCTTTACCTGGGCGCTGGTGCACCATGCGCTCGGCGGGCTTAAGCACCTGCTGTGGGATACCGGACGCGGTTTTGAGCTGGACGGGGTCGAGTGGATGGCTCGGGCAACCATTGCCGGATCCGTCACACTAACGCTGCTGATCTGGGTCGCAGCCTATGCGGCGAGGTAACCGGTTATGAGCATGAGAACGCCTTTGAGCAAGGTGCGCGGCCTGGGATCAGCCAAGTCCGGCACGGAGCATTTCTGGCACCAGCGGCTGACGGCGGTGGCCAACATACCGCTGGTGATCTTCCTGGCCTGGTTCTGTGTTTCCAAGGTCGGAGCCGATCGCGCGGAAATGGCTGAAGCCCTGTCCAACCCGCTGGTGGCGCTGATGCTGGTGTTCACCATCATCTCGATCACCTGGCACATGCGGCTCGGCATGCAGGTTGTGATCGAAGACTATGTGCATGGCGAGGGCAGCAAGCTGATCTGCCTGCTCGGCAACACCTTCTTCTCGCTGGCGGTGGCCCTGACCGGCCTGTTCGCCGTACTCAAGATTTCCTTCGGAGGCTGACCGGCATATGGCTGCGACGAACGCATACGAATTTATCGACCACCAGTTTGACGTGGTCGTCGTCGGCGCCGGTGGCGCCGGTCTCCGCGCCACGTTGGGCATGGCCGAGCAAGGCCTCAGGACAGCCTGCATATCCAAGGTGTTTCCGACCCGCTCCCACACAGTGGCGGCCCAGGGTGGGATTGCCGCAAGCCTGCACAATATGGGTCCCGATCACTGGCAGTGGCACATGTATGACACGGTGAAGGGGTCCGACTGGCTTGGCGACACCGACGCCATGGAATACCTGGCGCGTGAAGCCCCGGCGGCGGTTTACGAACTTGAACATTATGGCGTGCCGTTCAGTCGGACCGAGGAAGGCAAGATCTACCAGCGCCCGTTCGGCGGCCACATGCAGAACTTTGGCGACGGACCGCCGGTACAGCGCACCTGTGCCGCGGCGGACAGGACCGGACATGCCATCTTGCACACGCTGTATGGGCAAAGCCTGAAGAACCATGCGGAATTCTTCATCGAGTATTTCGCCATCGACCTGATCATGTCCGACGACGGCGTGTGCGCCGGCGTTGTGGCATGGAACCTTGAAGATGGCAGCGTGCACCGGTTCGCCGCCAAGATGGTGGTGCTGGCAACAGGCGGTTACGGCCGGTCATACTTCTCCGCGACCTCTGCCCACACCTGCACGGGTGACGGCAACGGCATGGCGGTGCGGGCAGGCCTGCCGCTGCAGGATATGGAATTCGTGCAGTTCCATCCGACCGGAATTTACGGCGCCGGATGCCTGATCACCGAAGGTGCGCGTGGCGAAGGCGGTTACCTGACCAATTCCGAGGGCGAGCGCTTCATGGAGCGTTATGCGCCCAACGCCAAGGACCTTGCGTCGCGCGATGTGGTGTCGCGCTGCATGACCATGGAAATTCGCGAAGGTCGCGGTGTTGGCAAGGACAAGGATCACATCCACCTGCACCTGGATCATCTCGACCCGGCCGTGCTGCACGAGCGCCTGCCCGGCATATCAGAGAGTGCCAAGATATTTGCCGGCGTTGACCTGACGCGTGAAGCGATCCCGGTTCTGCCGACTGTGCACTACAATATGGGGGGCATCCCGACAAACTACTGGGGCGAGGTGCTCAAGCCGACCAAGAAGGATCCCGATGCCATCCAGCCGGGCCTGATGGCGGTCGGCGAGGCAGGCTGTGCGTCGGTACACGGCGCCAATCGGCTGGGATCGAATTCTCTGATCGACCTGGTGGTGTTTGGCCGTGCGGCGGCAATCCGGGCCGGCAAGGTGGTCGACCGGGAAAGTTCGGTGCCGGCAATCAATGACGCGGCCGTCGACGACATCATGAGCCGGTTTGATGGTGTGCGCCATGCCTCGGGCAGCGTGCCGACCGCAACCTTGCGCCTGGAAATGCAGCGCGCCATGCAGGAAGATGCGGCGGTGTTCCGTACCCAGGAGACCCTGGCGCAAGGCTGCAAGCGGCTGGATGCGGCCTGGAAGAAAATGTCTGACCTGCAAGTGACCGACAGATCGATGATCTGGAACTCCGATCTGGTTGAAACGCTGGAGCTGGAAAACCTGATGGCCAGCGCCATCACCACGGTTTATTCAGCCGAAGCGCGCAAGGAAAGCCGCGGCGCCCATGCGCGCGAAGATTTCAAGTCAGGCCCCTATGACGGGCGTGACGACAAGAACTGGCGCAAGCACACGCTGTCGTGGGTTGATAACAAGGGCAAAGTGAAGCTGGATTACCGTCCGGTGCATACCGAGCCCCTGACGAAACCTGCCGAAGGCGGCATTGACCCCAAGAAGATCGCGCCGAAAGCGCGGGTCTACTAGGGCCAGGGTAGGGGACAGGAAAACATGGTTGAACTGACACTTCCAAAGAACTCCCAGGTTGGCGACGGCAAGGTGTGGCCGAAACCGCAGGGTGCAAACCGGACCCGCGAATTCAAGGTGTACCGCTGGAGTCCTGACGACGGATCCAACCCGCAGGTCGACACTTACACCATCGACCTGGATGACTGCGGGCCGATGGTTTTGGATGCGCTGATCAAGATCAAGAACGAGATTGATCCGACGCTGACCTTCCGGCGCTCGTGCCGTGAAGGCATCTGTGGCTCGTGCGCCATGAACATTGACGGCACCAACACGCTTGCGTGTACCCGCGGTATCGATGAAGTGGATGGCGACGTTCACATCTATCCGCTACCGCACATGCCGGTGGTCAAGGACCTGGTGCCGGACCTGTCGCGGTTCTACGCGCAGCACCGCTCCATCGAGCCGTGGCTGAAGACCGAGACGCCGCAACCCAGAACCGAATGGAAACAGTCGCACGATGACCGTGAGAAGCTCGACGGGCTGTACGAATGTATCCTGTGTGCATGCTGTTCAACCTCGTGCCCGTCCTACTGGTGGAACGGCGACCGCTATCTCGGGCCGGCCATCCTGCTGCAGGCATACCGGTGGCTGATCGATTCCCGTGACGAGGCAACCGGCGAGCGGCTGGACAACCTGGAAGACCCGTTCCGCCTGTACCGGTGTCACACCATCATGAACTGCTCCAAGGCGTGTCCGAAGGGTTTGAACCCGGCCAAGGCAATTGCCGAAATCAAGAAGATGATGGTTGAACGACGGGTGTAGACGTTTCCTGCACGCTGAAACTGCCCTGGACTGACGGCTTCACCGGGTCGCCGGAGTGTGTCGGATATGCGATTTTGGCTGGTCTTGATTCTGGCGCTGTGGGGCCCCTTATGCGGCAGTCAGTTTTGAATGCCGTCTGCCACTGGAGCTTTTGCGTGATTTGTCCAGGTCAGGTCATCTTCTGCCGCAATGACGAAAACGATCATGGTTAACTGAATGTCAATCTGGTTGCTGCAATTTTATCAAACAGGAGTTCAACGCGACTCGGGATTGATGCAGTCAGTCAGTCAGTCAAGGACACGAAACCCATGCAAAATGCCGCCCTTTCCGCAGATACAGCCAGTCCGGCGCCAGCCGTGACGGTCGCTTACCCGTCCGCACAGTGTGAAAAAAGCCCATATTCCAGCATTGTCGGACGCGGAAATGTGCCGCTGCTGATCGAAGATTGCCTGCTGGCGGAAGTGCCACGGGACCAGCTGCAGCGCGAATGGGAAGCTTGCAAGACGATTTCAGACGTGGATGCGGCAGACTATTGCCGCCGTGCCGCAGGGCGCCTGTCTCGCGCTTTTGAAAGCGAAATCGCCTCAGCAGACCTGTCGGACATTGTTGCCAATGCCGCGGTGCTGTTCCTGCTGTCACTGCGCAAAAGCGGCATTGTCTCGCCGGACCAGATCGGTCCCTGCGAAGTGTGCTATGACGGCACCGAGGTCGGTGGCCGGGTAAGCGCGACCGGCTAACTCGCATTTGCCTGCGATTTGTGATTTGTTGCGGAAATGACCGACAACAATCCGCCTGCAGACCTGTTTTCGGATGCCGCAGCTTTCGGACGATCGCTCGGACCCGGCATCGGCTTCAACCTGCTCGTCAGCGATACGTCCAGGCACCGCGATTTTGCTGTTGCCGTTCTGGGGGCGAAAGTCCTGCACCACAGTGATGACTTTTCGGTGTTTTCGCTGAGCGGGTCGACCTGGATGATCCACGCCGACCACACCTACAAAACCAATGTGCTTTATGGCGTGGCTACACAGGCGCAAGGCCGTGGCGCCGGTGCGGAACTGAGAGCTTATGGCGTCAATCCGGACCAGGCGGAAGCGACCGCGCGTGCCGGGGGCTGGACGGTGCTGGCCGGCGCCGAAGACAAGCCGCACGGGCTGCGCGAGGCGGTTATCCTTGATGACGACGGTTATGCCTGGGTACCGGGAATTGCGACCCAGGATCACGACTCGTGAGGTCGGCGAAAGCGGCCGCTGCCGTGGTGCTGTCAGCCCCAGCCACGAGTCGTTAAATGCCGGCTTTAGTGTTTACCGATTTTGTATTCGAGGTTGAACGAAAAGACCGCATCTGACGAGTTGTCATTCAGACCAAACAAGACCGCCGCCCTTGGTTCGATGACATGCCCGTTCGGCAGTTCGGACTCGAAATAGACTGCGGGACCTGCATAGTGCTCCTGGTCTCCGGCATCGCCAAATGCCCCTTCAAACTCACCAAAATTTTCGACGCCAAT
>JBPCVV010000095.1:0-2549 GCA_051010195.1 Anderseniella sp.
GCATCCCGACCGCCGCCGGCGCCTGACCGACAACGGCGCTGAGCATGTCTCAGGCGATCACACCGAGACGCTTGCGCTGATCAGCAGGATGCTGACACTCACCCCATGAGTGAAGGACTGCAGCTGAACGACCATTGTGCCGCCATGCTGCGCGGCGATCAGGGACCGGCACTGCAATTCGCCATGCAACTGGTGAAACGCGCCGCCGATGTCATGGGCGCGAGTGAGCTGGTGCCGGTCACATTCGCCCACATCGACGCCTGCTTCTACGCCGGTCGCGCTCACGTGGACTTCGCCCGCTTCATGCTGGAAGCCGGCGCGAAGTTCAGCATCCCGGCCTGGACTAATAACGGCCTGGTCAGCTTGGCTGATCAAACCATTCGTGATCCTGAAACCGAGATGGCCCGCGGCGCGAAGGAACTGATGCAGTTTTACGCCGAGCTGGGCTGCCGCACCGTGTGGACCTGTGCACCTTATCAGCTCCCCGGCGGACCTCGCCTGGGCGATCACATAGTGGTCGGTGAAAGCAACGCGGTGAGTTTCTACAATGCCGCTGTTGGCGCGCGCACCAACAAGTACGGTGACTACCTGGATGTTGCCTGCGGGTTGACCGGCTACGCACCGTTTTGCGGCTTGCACACTGATGACGGACGCCGTGCACAGGTGCTGTTTGACACCTCTGCCGTTCCAGACAATCTCAAACGGCAGGACATCTATTTCCACCTGCTGGGAACAGTTGTGGGCCGGCATGCGGGCAAGCAGGTCCCGGCCATCGACAAGATAGACCCCGACGTGGGCGAGGACGCACTGAAGGCAATATCCGCCGCCGCTGCGGCTGCCGGCGGGGTCGAACACTGGCACGGCATAGGACGCACCCCGGAAGCGCCGGATCGGGAGACCGCCTTTGCCGGACTGGATCCGGTTCGCACCGTGGCTGTCACTCTCGATACCCTTAGTACCGCCCGGCGCAGCCTGACCAGCTCCAGCGACGGTCCGGTCGAGATGGTGGCTCTCGGCACACCGCATTTTTCGTTCACCGAGTTTGCAGACCTGGTGCCGATGCTTGCGGGGCGCAGGATCGACCCGGCTACGAAACTGTATATCTCGACCAGCCGCCATGTTCGCGACCTGGCGGCGCACAAGGGTTGGATTGACGCGCTTGAACAAGCCGGTGCCGAGATCATTGTCGATACCTGCACCTATTTTTCGCCTGCGGTGCGCGGCTGCCAGGGCCGCGTCATGACCAATGCCGCCAAGTGGGCCTGGTATGCGCCCGGAATGCTCGGTGTTGAGGTCTGCTTCGGCTCGCTTGAGGAATGCGCTGAAACAGCCGTCAAAGGTGAAGTCTGGCGCGATCAGGCCCTGTGGCAGGAACTGGCGTGATGGCAGGGTTGCAGGCAAGAGTACTCTACCCCGGCACAGCTGAGGGACCGGTGTTGTGGCTGGATGAGCCGTTGAGTTTCTGGGGCGGGTTTGACCCTGCCACCGGCATCATCGTCGATAACAACCACCCGCAATCAGGCGCATGCATCACGGACACGATCCTGGCCCTGCCTGCCACCCGCGGCTCCGGCGGCACTCCCGGCGGCGTGGCCGAAGCCATTCGGCTTAGCACCGCCCCCCGGGCCATCATCATGGCCACGGCCGACGCCAATGTGATGATCGGCGCCGCGGTGGCGGAAAAGCTGTACGGCTTGATCTGTCCTGTGCTGGAGCTGTCAGGCGACGGCTTCGTTTCACTGCACAAAGCCAGGCGTGTGAGCGTCACGCCAGCCGGGCAGATAACGACCCTGGGGTAGTGTTTTCCCTCAGGCTCTCAACAATCAGAAATTCGTCTTCTTGTCGGATGAAACGCTGAACAGTGGTTTGATTTGAGCGCGGATCGTTTTGTCCTTCCAGGGCACGAGACCATAGTCACCGCACCACTTTGCCTTGAACACTTTGCGCTCGCCTTCAACCTTGAATGAAAATGTGAGACATTTACCGCTCTTGCTCACCTTGCCGCCCGTAAACACGCCAGGCACCTGCAACCGGATACGGCAGTCCTTGCCCAGGAAGGCATTGGTCGACTCGTTCTTGCCGCGGAAGCTGGCGGAAATCTTGTACCTTCCAGGCTTCGCCCAGCCAAACCCGCAGTTAGAAGCGGCTACAGCGTCGTTCATATCCGCAAGGAAGAACGCACCAGCCATGCCGGCAACTGCTACAGCACGTACAATGTTTCGCTTGATGAAAGTCACAATTCGGCCTCCAACCTGTTGGTGTTTGGGACAGTCTACTTCACGAAATCTAACAGCGCCATGCCTGTTCGTTATCCTAGGGTCAGGACCCATTAATCTTATACAATTCTGTTTGAATGAAATCATTCGAATGACGGTGAAAAAGCGCAAGGCAAGGCTTTGTGCCTTGTCGAGCATTTTTCGCCGTCAGGCGGGTGTTTTCCTTCAAACCCGAAGGGCGGGGTCTATTTTGCCCCTGCCATCGTTGAAAGGGCTTGAAAACCGGACGGTTTCCTGCGCCCTTTCGCCTTGTCAGAAGCAAAATATCCTCCC
>JBPCVV010000096.1:0-19824 GCA_051010195.1 Anderseniella sp.
CGAGATACCGCCTTCGACCTTGATCACCAGGTCCTTGCCGCGAGTAACCTCGATTGCATCCACGAAATGTGCCGGGATGTGCAACATGGTCACCTGGTCCATCTGCAGGCCAGAATTGTTGGGATGCCGTATCATGATCTGGGCTTCACGAATGCCGTTTGACTGTTCGAGCACTCTGGATTCACCGGCCTTGAATATCCGCAGTTTCATTTTTCCCATTAGGGCACGCGCGGCTTCTGCGTCCTTGGATGCCGGTGCGGAGCAGCCGCCGGACGCCTTGACGAATTTCTTGATCATGAACTGCCGGCCATCTTCGGTTTCGCCGATGGCCCGCACCCAGGAATAGCTGTTGACGCGGAACCGCGACGAGAAGGACGCCGATGCGGCAGCCGGGCCAAACGTGAATTCGGCAGCCATGGGCGCCGGGTTTTCGTCAATGACAACCGTAATTTTCCGAATACCGCTGTCCGGCTGCACCTTGATGGCAATCGGAACAATAGCGGCATCTTCCGCGCGGTAGGGCGCGTCCATGCTCATCACGTCCTCACCGTTCAGAAACGTGGTTTTTTCAAAAATGTCCGCCTGGATCGATTGCCACGTGGTCTCCGGCGGTGTGTTGCCGGCGAAGGCAGGCAGCGGCAACATCAGCGCCGCACACAGTGAGGTTACAATGGCAATCTTACGCATGAGATATTTTCCTTTGCGGTGAGCCGTGCCCTGCTGTTTTCCCTGCGGCAGGAAACAGTTTTTGTATACACTATTCCGGCAGGACCGCCAAACCGGGTCGCGGCAATGTGATCGCTTCGAGATTGCTCCATCAAACCGCACCGGGGCGAAACAATTTTGCGTTGGCATCCCTGAAGGCCTGCAGATCCGCCGGGTTGGAGCGTTGTTGTTGGCTCAGTGAAACCGTCAGTTCTCCAGTTATCCGGGCAGGGCCAGGGCTCAGAAAAATCAGCCTATCGGCCAGTGTCAGGGCCTCGCGCCAGTCATGAGTGACAAACAGCACGCTGGCAGGATTGGATGCCAGCATGGTTTTGAACAGGTCACGCAGCCGGGCAGCCAGCATTTCGTCGAGGGACACAAACGGTTCATCCATCAACAGCAGTCGCGGCCGCAGCACGAAAGCGCGCGCGAGCGAGGCGCGACGCTGCATGCCCATGGACAATTGCAGGGGGTAGATGTCTTCCGAGCCGGCCAGTCCGACCGATTTAAGAACCGATACAATTTCGTCTGCATGAGCCTGCGGATCGGAAAATACGAGCTCGATGTTGCGGCGAACCGTGCGCCAGGGCAAAAGCGTCGGCGACTGAAAGACATAGGCCATCTTGTCTTCAAGGCCAGGGGCACAGGTCACGGATCCGGTGTATTCATCATCCAGCCCGGCAGCGATCTGGAGCATGGTGGTCTTGCCACATCCGGACGGACCCAGCACGGCAACAAACTCGTTTTCGGCAATCTCAAGTTCGATGTTCTCGATGGCGTTCATTTCGCCATCCTTCCTGGCGAAAGGTTTGTGGTTGATGGCGAGTTTCAAGGCACTCATGTGCGCCACCGCGCCACGGATTGTTGCCAGGGCTGCAGGATGAAGGTTTCGATCAGCTGCACGACCAGGATGAACGAAATCGCGTATGCGAGAATGGCGGCGACATCGAACAGTTGAAAATACAGGTGGATCTGAAAGCCGACGCCATTGCTTCGGCCAAGCAGTTCTACTACCAGCACGATTTTCCAGACCAGGGCCAGGCCGGATCTGGCGGCGGCAGCAAAATACGGTGCCAGTTGCGGTAGCAGGACGTGGCGCAGTGTCTTCCAGCGGTTGAACCGGTAGGCCCTGGCCAATTGTTCGTAGGCGGGGTCCAGGGCCCGGGTGCCCTCGCGCAGCGTGACAGCGACATTGGGTATCTTGTTGATGGCGACCGCCAGCACTGTTGCCGCCTCGGTCAGCCCGAACCAGATGAAGCACAGTACGATCGTTACCAGGGCGGGAAGATTGAGGAAGAACATCAGCCAGCCGTCAAACAACCGGTCGGCCCATGCTTTTCTGCCCATGGCAATTCCGATGGCGGAGCCGATGATCATGGCGACGATGAAACTGGCGGCGACCCGCATAAGCGTCATGGTCACATGAAACAGCAATTCACCGTTCGACAGTTCACTCGCCAGTACGGAAAACACGTCCTGCGGCAGCGGCAGGTACCGGCTATGTATCACAAGTGCTGCGCCCCACCAGACCGCAAGCAGGCTGATGACGGACGCCATCATCCATGAAATTCGGCCGGGTGTGCTGAGGGGTTGAATTGCCATCACCGCAATGATGGCGTGTTGAACACGTCAGGGTCAAACGAGACGCCGCGTCCGACCAGCTTGGCTCCGCCGGTTTGCAACAAGAGGTCAAACAGCGTCTTGGAGTCGCTGGTATCGACAGGCGTCCAACCCTGCAGGCGGCCAGTTCTGAAGCGGTGCCTCAAGATTTCAAATTCGGCCTCCGATTTCACACCCATTCGGGGTCTGATCCGGTCCCATTCAGCATCGCTTTCCAGCAACAACTGCGAAGCGGCATCAACTGACCGCATGAATCCGTTAAACGTCCGTTGCCGGTCAGGCGACGCCGGTCTGCGAAACAGGAAGCCGATCAGCGGCGGCGGGTGTTTTATGCCCAGGCCGCGCATGACATCGTCAACACCGAAAAGTTGCTGAAACCCCGCAGCTTCCAATTTGGCGGCGAAGTGCCAGTAGATGAGAACCGCATCGAGATCGCCATTGCGCATTTGCTCTGCCAGCAGGGGAGGTGCGCCGTAGACCGGCTGCGCGATGTTCGCGATGTCCCCGATGCCCTGCTTCTTGCCCCACGCGCGCAACAGCAACCAACTCTTATCCAAGGGGCCGCCTGCCACGCCTACTTTGCGTCCCTTCAGGTCGGCAAGGGAGGAAATCGGTCCGCCCTCCTTCACAATCAATGCGCCAAGTGTCCTGGAGTAGGGGTGAAACACCAGCTTCTCGCCCGCGCTCCGCTCCCTGAGCGCCCACAACCAGTCGGCAACAATGGTATCGACTTCACCTGCCAGAAGCGCAACGGATGTGGCATCACGGCGCGCCAGTTCAAGGTGTTCGAGGCGATATCCTTGGTGCCGGTCCAACCTGTTGTGCTGCACCACGTCCAGCAACCAGTTCACCGTGCCGAACTTCAAGACACCGGCCCTGACGACAGACTCGGCATGGCCGGCGGGTGATCCGGCCAGGACTGCCAGCAAAACGAGGACAGCAGACAGTGTTTTCACAAGGCGGGTTGTTGCCAGTGAACACCACTTTTGGTTGGTCCCCGACCGGAAGATCACAACTGCAGCCTTTCAATTGATTAGCGTGCAAATTTTATTACATATATTTTATACCTCTTCAACGGATTGACAGATTTGTCCGGCACCAGTCATAATTAATCTTGAATTGAAATAATTAAGTTAAATAAGAAAATAATAAGTATTGAGTTTGTTCTTGATTACAAAGCGTTGCAGAAGATGGAAGTGGCTGACCGGCCTTTTAGCCTGCGCCAATCTGACCGGTGCCGCAGCGGCGGCAGACAAGGTCGGCATCGGGTACGTACACACGGTTGAGAAAGGAAGACTGACCATCTCGGTGCTTGACCAGCCACCGCAAAACCTTGGCGTGGCCGGCGCCGAAGTAGGGATCAATGACAACAACACCACCGGCCGGTTCACCGGGCAGGAGTTTTCACTGGATGATGTGAGGCTCGCTCCAGATGAAGATATAGTTCCGGCGCTGGACAAACTGTATGAGCAGGGCGCCCGGTTTTTTGTACTGGACGTTGCAGCAGAAAACGTCCTCAAGGCGGCTGACCATTTAAAGTCCCGGGACGTAGTGATTTTCAATGCCGGAGCCAGGGACGACAGGCTTCGCAATGAGGATTGCCGGAGTAATGTCATTCACACTGCGCCGAGCCGGGCAATTCTGGCCGACGGTCTCGCGCAATACCTGATCTGGAAGAAATGGCGCGACTGGTTTCTGGTATTCGGATCAAACACCGCTGACCAGGCTTGGGCAACCTCCCTGCGTCGCGCCGCAACCCGGTATGGCGCCAGGATCGTGAGCGAGAAGGAATATGTCGATACCGGCGGTGCGCGGCAGACGGATTCGGGCCACGCCCAGGTCCAGAAACAGATGCCGGTGTTCTCACAGGATGCCGAGGACCACGATGTGGTCGTGGTTGCAGACGAAAGCGAAGTGTTCGGCACCTACCTGCCGTACCGCACCTGGCTACCGCGCCCGGTCACCGGTTCGGCCGGGTTGCAGCCAGTGAGCTGGCATCCGGCCTTTGAAGGGTGGGGGGCAGCACAGATACAGAACCGGTTTGCCAAGCACGCGGGCCGGCGGATGCTGGGCATCGACATGCAGGCATGGACCGCCGTGCGGATGGTAGGTGAGGCCGCCACGCGCACAAAGTCTGGTGATGCGGCAAAAATTGACGCCTACATCAAGGACCCGGAGTTTTCCATTGCGGCGTTCAAGGGCCAAAAAATTACCCTGCGCGACTGGAACCTGCAATTGCGGCAGCCGGTGCTGCTGGCAGACGGCAAGAACGTGGTGTCGGTTTCACCGCAGAGCGGGTTCCTGCACCAGTTCTCCGAATTGGATACGCTGGGTTATGACAGGCCAGAAACCGGCTGCAAGCTCAACAAGTGACATTGGATCGAGGTACCAACATGAAAAAAACAGTTCTCGCACTGCTGGCCACAAGTTGCCTGGCCGTGATGTCCAGTTTGCCGGCCGCGGCCTACACGGCCTATGTGTCCAATGAGAAAGGCAACTCGATCAGTGTGATCGATACCGAGACGAAGGAGGTGGTCAAGACCATCAAGACCGGCAACCGGCCACGTGGCATCACCATGTCGCATGACGGCAAGCTTATCTATGTGTGTGTCAGTGATGACGATACGATTGAGGTGATAGATGCCAAGACCCATGAGATAATCGGCACGCTGCCTTCCGGGCCTGATCCGGAACTGTTCGTGCTGGCCCCGGATGGCAAGCGGCTTTACGTGGCCAATGAGGATGACAATCTGGTTACTGTCATCAACCTTGAGGACAATTCCGTGGTCAATGAAATTCCCGTAGGTGTCGAGCCGGAAGGCATGGGCGTCTCGCCCGATGGCAAGTTTGTGGTCAATACCTCTGAGACCACCAACATGGCGCACTTCATCGATACCGAAAGCTTTGAAATCACCCACAATGTCCTGGTCGATTCACGGCCGCGGTTTGCCGAGTTCAAGTCTGACGGTTCAGAAGTATGGGTATCTTCGGAAATCGGCGGGACGGTCAGTGTGATCGACAATTCAACGCGCGAGATCAAGCACAAGATATCGTTTGAAATACAGGGCGTGGTGGCAGAAGCCATCCAGCCGGTGGGCGTACGCATTACCAAGGACGGCAAGAAGGCGTTTGTGTCGCTTGGACCGTCCAACCGGGTGGCGATGATCAATGCCGAAACCTATGAAGTTGAAAAGTACATACTGGTTGGCCAGAGAGTGTGGCAGCTCGCCTTCACGCCGGACGAAAAATACGTCATCTCGACCAACGGAAACTCAAACGATGTCACTTTTATCGAGGTGGCCAGCGGCAAGGCTGTCAAATCAGTCACCGTGGGCCAGCTTCCGTGGGGCGTTGTTGTATCACCTAACTGAAAACCGGAGCGAATATCTTATGAAACCAGTCAAACTGATTGCCCTGTCTGCAATGTCCGTGCTGCTCGCCATTCCCGCCGCTTACGCTGACGACGATGATGATGTGAAACGCACACGATCCAGCCAGACCGTTCCTGAACTGAAGCTTGGCAAGGAGGGTGACCAGTTTGCCGTCAACGAGACGGATTTCAAACTGATCTCGGGGCAGGGGTACCGCTGGAAGATCAGTGCAGCCGGTGAGCTGGAGTACAAATTCAAGACCGATCTGTGGCGCGATGTATGGGTCAACCAGATCGTCATATCCGACCTTGAGGTGCATATGGCCGGCGCGCCGGCGTGGCTCGAATTCGATGATGAGGGAACCATACAGGTGCAGTTTTCAACGGTGCGGCCCGGAACCTATAAATGGTGGGTGGAGGGACTTGAAGAACGTGGCATGAAAGGTACCATCACGGTCAAGTAGTCACCGCCTGCCGCCGTTGTTGCCCGCCAGCCCGATTGGATTTTCATCTGTGATGACCAGCGCACTATCCATCAAGGGCGTATCGCATTCGTTCGGCGCGAGGAAAGCGCTGGTCGACGTCAATCTTGAAGTGGTATCCGGTGAGTTTTGTGCCTTGCTCGGCCTCAACGGCGCCGGCAAGACCACGTTATTTTCACTGATCACCCGGCTTTACGACAATGTCAGCGGTTCCATACAAGTGCTTGGACACGATGTGCGCCGCCAGCCGGTCAAGGCATTGCAGCACCTTGGCGTTGTGTTCCAGAACCGCACCGTGGACAGTGATCTGAGTGTCCTGCAGAACCTGACCTATCATGCGGCACTGCACGGCATGTCCGCGGCGCAGGGACGTGAACGCAGCATGACCGAGCTTGAGCGTATCGGGCTTGCAGACCGGGCAAACGACAAGGTCAGAAGCCTTTCAGGCGGTCAGGCACGACGGGTGGAGATTGCCCGGGCGCTGGTTCACCAGCCGGCACTGCTGCTGCTTGACGAACCCACCATCGGTCTGGATGTGGGATCGCGGCAGGATATCCAGGATCACGTCCGCCGCCTGATGCGCGAAGACGGCCTGGGAGTGTTATGGGCGACCCACCTGATGGACGAGGTGAAGGATACCGACCGGGCTGTGGTTCTTCACCGGGGTGAGGTGCTGGCTTCCGGTGCAGTGAATGCGATTATAGAGCAGGCCGATGCCAAGTCGATAAAGGACGCCTTTACCGACCTCACCGGGCACAGGCTGACGGAAAGTGCTGCATGAACGATAGAGCAACGCCACACGTGACGCGTACGCTGGGACCGGTGCAATACTACCGGTGCATGGCAGGCATTGTCTGGCGCGAAGCTTTGCGCTTCGTCCAGCAGCGCGGCCGCTTCATCGCCGCACTGGTTCGTCCGCTGGTCTGGCTGTTCATTTTTGCGGCGGGTTTTCGCTCCGTCCTGGGTGTCTCGATCATTCCGCCGTACTCGACCTATGTGTTGTATGAAGTTTACATCACCCCCGGCCTCATCGGCATGATCCAGTTGTTCAACGGCATGCAGTCGTCCCTGTCCATGGTTTACGACCGTGAGGTCGGTACCATGCGGTCACTTCTCGTCAGTCCGATTCCGCGCTGGTTCCTGCTCACGTCCAAACTCATCGGGGGCGTGGCGGTGTCCACCGTGCAGGTGTACGTGTTTCTGCTGATCGCCTGGTTCTGGGAGGTCGAGCCGCCTATTGCCGGCTATTTTGCCCTTTTTCCTGCCTTGGTGCTGTCCGGCCTGATGCTCGGCAGTCTCGGCTTGATGCTGTCGTCGGTGATCAAGCAACTGGAGAATTTCGCCGGGGTGATGAACTTTGTCATTTTCCCGATGTTCTTCCTGTCTTCTGCGCTGTATCCGCTGTGGCGCATGAAGGAGGCAAGCCCGCTCCTGCACCAAATCTGCCAGTTCAATCCGTTCACCTATGCGGTCGAACTGATCCGGTCTGCACTCTATCTCGAGGTGGACTGGTTTTCCCTGGCGATCGTGGCCACCTGCACACTGGTGTTTTTGTCGTTGGCCGTCTTCGCCTATAATCCCTCAAAGGGCCTGATCGCGCGTCGCGGCGGGCCCGGTGGAGTGTCGTGATGAAGTTTCGTGGCTTTGGTCTGATCTTCAGTGTGTTTGCTGCAGCGGTGTTGTCACACCCGGCGCAGGCCTATGAGCCCAAGAAGGACTGGCCGTGCGTCCAGGTCAAGGTGCCGGATCTGAGCCCTGCCATGATGTGGGCGGGACCGGAAGTGACGGGGCCTGCCGCAGACTGGCGCCAGAGTCCAAAGGCCGGCACGATGGCCAAGAAACTGATCATCAGGCGTTACAGCGAGGAACAGGTCGCCGAGTTTGTCGCGGCCTTTGCGAAGCAGGTCGACCGGGACGAGCGGCAGGTCGAGATGACCCGCCTTTTTGCGGCATCGTTCGATCTGGTCGCGGCGGAACGGCGTGATATTATTGCCGGCATTGAGCGCTTCACCAAACGCCAAAGAGAATTGGCTGACAATGTCCGCAAAACCCGTGCGGAGCTCGAGGCCTCACTGAAAAACCAGGACCTGACCGATGAGCAACTGGCTCAACGGCGCGAAATAGAAGTGCGCCTCAACTGGCAAACGCGCATATTCGATGACCGTGAGAAATCAACCAGGTTTGTGTGCGAAGTGCCGACCTTGCTGGAAAAGAGACTGTTTCTTATTGCCCGTGAAATTGCCAACAATATCGACGGCTGAACAGTAGAAGTTGGCGGGCAACTACTACTTAACCGGGAATTTGGGGAGCACGGTTTCGGTCGGGTAGTCCTGCAGGGTCCATCCATCGGTTCCGTCCGGATACCAGACCACATTCGTGTAGCCATACTGCAGCGCCCGCTTGGCTGCGTTCCATGACATCCAGCAGTCCAGCAGGCAGTAGAACAGAACAGGTTTCGACTTGTCGCCGCTTGTCAGCGCTTCCAGTTCACCGGAAAAGAACTCATGCATGATCTCATGAAGCTTGCCGAAGCCGACATTCGGCAACCAAGCGGCTCCCTTGATGGTGACGCGCGGCTTGTCGCGCCAGATCACATTCTTGGGCAATTTTTCCGGCTTTGGCGCTTGCGGCATCACATCCACGAACACCGTATTGCCGGTTTTCCAGATCGCAAATGCCTGTTCCGAGGTGACTACTTCGGCACCCTTGAGAGTGTCCGGCACCGGCGCGCGGAAATGGGTCATCCTGTAGTCATCGGGTTCGGCGACCTCGCCGGCACGCGCCATGGCCCGGGGCAATGTGATGATTGAAATGGCCAGCAGAAAACTGCAGAAGCTGCGAAACGCCAGCTTGTTCGGCGGCGGCATCATTGTTTTATCAACCGGTCCTTCTCATCGACTATCGGCACGCCGGCGTCCAGCAGCAACTTGTTGATGTCAGCCTGGTGGGTCTTGATGAAGTCGTTGAGCTGGTGTTTCCACTCCGGCTCGTTCGGACGCAGGCCCATGGTGATGCGGTAGGACATGCGCGGCCCCTTGGTCTCCCTGTTCAACGGCCTGACGGCCAGATCGGGAGCCATCTGCTTGATCAGCGGTCCGGCGATGGGACCCCACAGGATGCCCATCGGCACCTCGCCGGAGGCAACCAGGTCGATCATCTTTTCAGCGGGAGATTCATGGCGCCGGTCGACGGTCAGCGGAAAAGGAACCGCGTTTCCGATCAACCCGTTCATGGCCATGATCGTTGCCGGCGGAGTTCCGGCCACCACCGCGATGCGTTTGTTCGCCAACACTGGATCGTCCAGGGATTCCACTTTGTCCAGGCCGTTGCCCTTCTTGTGGAACAGCATATAGATCGAGCGGTAGTAGTGATTGGTGTTTTGCACCAGTTCGTGACCTTGGGCGAAACCGATTATCAGGTCGCATCGCTTGACATTCAACGTCTGGCGCACAAAGCCCGTGGCCTGCGGGAACCAGGTGTAGGTGACAGGGATGTCGAATGCCTTGCCAATCAGATCGGCGATCTTGTTTTCAAAACCCTGGCGCTTCTCGTTCGACATTGGCGAATTGGCCGGGTCTGCACAGACTCGCAGCGATGACCTGTTGACCAGGTCTGTCGTCTGGGCAGACAGCGGCACCGGCGAACCGGCACAGGCGACAAGTCCTGCTGCTGCAGCCACAGCAAATGACGCCAGTCTACCGGTCTTTCTAATGGCAGGCACTTTCGGTTTCCTTTGCGCCTTCAGGTTTGGCATCGCGCTTGCGCGGGCGGCCGCGGTCAATGGCGCCATCTACGCGGGCCATCAGGTATGCGTAAATGTCTTCGCCATAGCACGACACGTTCTTGTTGTCGCCAAAGGCAGGCATTTTGCTGATGGAGCCGTCGGCGAGCTTACGTTCGCGACCGCTCATCACGACCTCGGCAAAATCATAGTAATCCAGGTCCTTCATCGAATCGATGAGCGCGGGTGCATACGTGCTGCCCAGGCCATCGGGGCCGTGGCATACATGGCACTCGGAGTGATAGCGGCGAAAGCCGTTATAGGTGTACCAGTCGACTGTACCGTCTTCCTTGACATTATAAGTGATGGTGTCGTCAGGGGTCAGCCATTTGCCGTCCTCCTCACGCTTTTCACCGGCCGCCAGCGCGGACAGCGAAAACACAGAAATTGACAAAACTACAGTCGCCGACAGTACAAACAATCCCGGTCGCATTTATGCATCCTCATTTAACAATCATGTAAATCCTGGAGCAGACAACCGGCCCCGATGTAACTGGATCGGGAATGTTATCGCCGCGGTGTTCAGAAGCAAGTCCGCTGAGATGTCTGCCAGTTTAAAGAACCCGGCGGCGGAAAAAACCGCACGCCGGGCACTGTTGTCGTTGGATTGAACGGTTGCCTTACGGCAGTTCAAACACTGTCAGCTGGCCACCCAGGCGGGTGTAGTTTTTCAGCCCGGCATAGCCACCCACTGCGCCAAGACCGGCCTGTGGATCGGTCAAGCCCGCTGCCAGGCCAATACCTGCCCAGCCGCCGATGCCCGACAGGACACCAACATACTGCTTGCCGTCGCGCTCATAGGTCATCACGTTGCCAATGATGCCCGACGGGGTCTTGAACTTGTAAAGCTCATCGCCCGTATTGGCATCAACAGCCTTCAGGTAACCTTCCAGCGTACCGTAGAATACGATATCGCCAGCGGTCGCAAGGGCGCCGGACCACACCGAGAACTGCTCAGGCTTAGACCATTTGATCTTGCCTTCGCCCGCATCCCAGGCAATGAAGTTGCCCATGCCGCCGTGGCTGTCCGGTGCAGGGAACATCGACAAGGTCGCACCCACATAAGGCTGGCCTGCCGTGTAGCTGACGCGGAACGGTTCATAGTCCATGCACACATGGTTGGTCGGCACGAAGAAGGTCTGCGTCTTTGGTGAGAACGAAGCAGGTTGCTGGTCCTTCGTTCCAAGTGCTGCAGGGCAGATGCCGGTGGAGTTCACATCTTCGCCGTTCTGCTCGGTGGAGTACTTGGCCACCACCTGAGGGCGCCCGGTCTTCATGTCAATATGGGTTGCCCAGTTGACTTTCGGATCGAATTTTTCAGCGACCAGCAATTCGCCGGTCACCCGGTCCATCGTATAGCCGAAGCCATTCCGGTCAAAGTGCACAAGGGCCTTGCGGTCTTCACCCTTCACCTTGATGTCCGCGAGGATCATCTCGTTGATACCGTCATAGTCCCACTCGTCATGCGGGGTCATCTGGTAGACCCACTTGGCCTCGCCGGTATCCACGTCACGGGCGAACACGGTCATTGACCAGCGATTGTCGCCGGGACGCTGTTTCGGGTTCCAGGTCGACGGGTTGCCGGTACCGTAGTACATCAGGTTGGTTTCAGCATCGTACGAGAACCAACCCCAGGTCGTTCCGCCGCCGATTTTCCACTGGTCACCTTCCCAGGTATTGGTGCCGGAATCCTTGCCGACCGGCTGGCCGAGATGGGTGGTCTTTTCCGGGTTGATCAGGGTGTCACTGTCAGGACCCATGGAATAGCCGCGCCATGCGACCGAGCCATCTGCCATGTTGTAGGCCGTAACATGGCCGCGAACGCCGAATTCACCACCGGAAATACCGACAATGACCTTGTCCTTGACCGGCATAACCGTTGCCGTGTTGGTTTCACCCTTGGCCGGATCGCCGTTCTTGACCGACCATTTGACCTCGCCGGTCTCGGCGTCGAGAGCCACGACCGTCGTGTCAGCCTGATGCAGGAAGATCATGCCATTGGCCGCTGCCACGCCACGATACACCGTGTCACAGCACATCACCGGGATCACGTTGGGATCCTGTTTCGGCTCATAGACCCACTTGATGGCGCCGTCATTGGCAAGATCAAGCGCATACACATTATTGGGGAACGGTGTGTGCACATACATCATATTACCGATCACCAGCGGGGAGCCTTCATGACCACGCAGAACACCTGTTGAGAAAGTCCACGCGACCTTCAGGTCCTTGACATTGTCCTTGTTGATCTGGTCGAGCTTTGAGTACCTGTGGTTGAAGTAATCACCGGTCTGGATTGCCCAGTTGGATGAATTTTCGATGTCCTTTATCAGGCCATCGTTTGCCTGTGCGGTTCCGCCGGCCAAAAGGGCCGTCAGAGCGACAGTTGTTACCAAAATTGATTTCCGCATTACTAGATTTCCTCCGCTTTTTATGTTGGACCACAGTGTCGTTGTGACGCTGGCAAGCTTCAACGTATCGGTACCAGGAGCCAAAGCGGATCGCCCATCTCGCCAAAACCTCGCCAAATCATTGATGGCAGGTGCTCTTGGACTCAGAAACGACAGCAGCGTCACCACCTCTGGAAACGGACATTGCAGTTCCTGAGCGCAAAGTATGTTTTCTAGCCAGCGCAGGCGCAACTTATTTTTGCATTATTCTTGCAGATTTCGGTTCCATGATGTGGGATATTTGACGCTGCTGAACAATATTCGGACACATTTTGCGTCGCAATATTTGTTCGCAAGCGCAATATGGAGAATACCCGGATTTTGATATAAATGATTGTTTATTGTGTACTTTATCTGAGATCATCAGTGTATCAAATCGAGAATCGAATACGAACGTAGTATGTGAATACTACATTGTAACATTCACATATTACCTAATTGGAAGTTGCGAATATTACGCAAGGTCAAAAATTCCATAACTGGTGCTGACGGGCGCATAGCGATATCGCAACAATAGAGGGCTTCCGGAAAATGTCTGCTGACGGGTTTTTCGATACTACTTCTTGCGCCACGCGGGTGATGCGGCTGGCGAGGGCCTGCGTGTTGAGTGTGCTTGCCGTAGTTGCGCTCGCAACCAATCCGGCAAAGACGGACCCGTTGCCGGCACCGGCGCAGGTTGTAGAGATTGCAAATGGCGTTTTCGTGCATACCGGTGCGCATGAATTGTTCACGCCGGACAATGCCGGCGATATTTCCAACACCGGTTTCATAATCGGCACCGAAGCGGTTGCGGTGGTAGACACCGGGGGCAGCAGGGTAGTCGGCCTGGCCTTGAGAGCCGCCATTCGCGCGCGCACCAACCTGCCGATCAAGTATGTCATCAACACCCACATGCACCCGGATCATGTGTTCGGAAATGCTGCGTTTGTAGGCGATGCCCCTGAATTTATTGGGCATTACAAGCTTGCAAGCGCGCTGGCTGCCCGCAAGAGCCAGTACCTTGAGGCCAACAAGGCGTTGCTTGGACAAGCATTTGAAGGTGTTGAAATCATCCCACCTGCGCGGGGCATAAAGGGTGTCGAGGTCTTGGACCTGGGCGGTCGAAAACTGCGTGTTGAAGCACATGCGACTGCCCACACGGACAATGACCTGACAGTGCTGGACGAGGAAACTGCGACCATGTTCATGGGAGACCTGTTGTTTTCCGGGCATGTCCCTGTTGTCGACGGCAGCATAAAAGGATGGATGACCGTGATGGACAGACTGGCTGCACAGGACATCGCCCGCGTTGTGCCCGGCCATGGACCGGCAGCCATGCCATGGCCGGACGCGCTTGTGGAACAGAAACGATATTTGAGCAGTCTCGTCACCCAGATACGCGACTATATCGAGCGCGGTGTGCCGCTGTCCCGGGCCGCCCGCGAGATCGGTCTCGACGAAAAGCAGGCATGGTTGCTGTTTGATGATTTCAATGCCAGAAACGTTGCTGCAGCCTTTGCGGAACTTGAGTGGGAATAATTTATTTTTTCTGTCAATTCAAACAGATCAGATAATTAGAGAAAAATAAGATTTTGAGTTTCGTTTGATCTTGGCTACATTTAATCGAGTTGGCCCGTTTCAGGGGCCAGCAATTAATCTGGAGGTCTTCAAAATGAAGAAAGTTTGGTCAAAGCCAGCCATGTGTGAAGTAGAAGCCGGGTTTGAAATCTCCCGTTACCTGCCCGCATCGGTCAGCAAGTAACCCAGCACAACTGCTCGGGCAGATTTCGATCCGGGCGTTTTGTCTGACATTATCAAGCGCGCGTGTCCGCTTGCCGGATCGCGCGTTTGCTTTGGCAGGTGTTCGTGAAGGTAAAGATCATTGGATCTGCTGCCGGTGGCGGCTTCCCGCAGTGGAACTGCAATTACAGGTTAAGTCGTGAAGTCAGGTCGTCGCAATCCGCCCTGACACCGAGATCACAATCCAGCATTGCTGCATCAGCGGACGGCTCCGGCTGGGTATTGTTCAATGCGTCTCCGGACATCCGTGAGCAGATATCAAACACGCCGGAACTGCAGCCAGACCTAAGCGGACCGCTGCGCAACTCTCCCATCAAGGCGGTCGTGCTGACCAATGCCGACGTTGATCATATTGCCGGACTGCTGACATTGCGCGAGAAGCAGGCCTTCAATCTGTATGCTTCTTCCAGAATATTGGACACGCTTTCCAACAACCCGATTTTCCGGGTTCTCGATGAAACGCTGGTCAAACGAATTGAATTGCCGTTGGGCGGCACAACGCGAATTGAAGGACCGGACGGCCCTGTCGGCATCGAAATTGAAACCTATGCAGTGCCGGGCAAGATTGCGCTGTTCCTAGAAGACAATTCCGATCCGGTGAATTTCGGCTCTGATGACGGCGACACGATCGGTGTCCGCATTGCCGAACCGGGTGCCGATGCCGGTAAAGCCGTCCATTACATACCTGGCTGTGCCCGGGTCACCGATGACCTGTGCCATCGTATATCCGGGGCGGGGTGCCTACTATTTGACGGTACTGTTTTCACCGATACTGAAATGCCGGATGCCGGTGTCGGCGCCAAGACAGGTGCCCGGATGGGGCACATTGCCATGTCAGGCAACGATGGGTCACTGGCGTCGCTCAAGGATATCGATATTGGCCGGCGTATATTCGTGCACATCAATAACACCAATCCAGTGCTTGATCCGGCTTCGGCGGAACGGGAGATTGTCACACAGGCCGGTTGGGAAGTCGGTCATGACGGGCAGGAGGTCGAACTGTGAGTGAAGAGTGGACCATCACCGGAGAGGCCCTTTCCGCAAAGCGTCTTGAAGACATGCTTCGCGACGTTGGTGATGCGCGATATCACATCAATCATACGTTCCACAAATTGATGACCGCTGGCACGCTGACGAAGGGCCAGATGCAGGCCTGGGCTCTCAACAGATACTGTTATCAGGCGGCCATTCCCAAGAAAGATGCGATCATATTGTCTCGCGCAGAAAGCTCTGAGTTTCGCATTGAGTGGCGCGAACGGATCATTGATCACGACGGAACGGATGAAAAGGTTGGCGGTATCAAGCGATGGATCGCGCTGGCCACCGGGCTCGGTCTGGACGAAGCCATGGTCATGTCTGAGGCAAAGGCGCTGCCGGCGACCCGGTTCGCAGTGAACCAGTATCTGACCATGGTATCACAGCGTAGCTTTCTTGAAGCAGTGGCTTCGTCGCTGACCGAACTGTTTTCACCAAAAGTCATTGGCGAACGGGTGCCGGCCATGCTGGCAAAGTATGACTACATTACCGAAGACACGCTGGCCTATTTCAAGCCCAGGCTGCATCAGGCGCCGCGTGATGCCGAAATGGCTCTGGCCTATGTGCAGCGCCATGCAGATACGGCCGAAAAACAGCAGGCTTGCGTAAACGCACTGATCACCAAGTGTGATATTCTGTGGGCCATGCTGGATGCGCTGCAGTTTGCCTATGTTGAGCCAGGTGGAAACATTGCCCCCGGCGCCTTCATTCCGGAGGGCAAGTGAACCCGACATGGCAGCAACCGAACGTCAGCGTACCGTGATCACAGCCGACAGCCGGCCGGACTTGCCGCCGTTCGTGCGATTGCAGTTCGAACCGGTGCGCGGCGCATGGGCGCTGCTGTCGCCGGAGAAGGTCATGTGGCCGGACGATATCAGTCACGATATTCTCAAGAGATGCGATGGAACCTCGACAGTGACGGAGATCATCTCTTCGCTGGCGTCCGAGTATGATGCACCTGAAGATGTGGTTCGCGACGATGTATGCGGGTTCCTGCAAACCTGGGCTGACAGGAGGCTGGTGGTGGCATGACGGCTCCGGGACCACCGATCGGCATGCTGGCGGAACTGACACACCGCTGCCCGCTGCAATGCCCGTACTGTTCCAACCCGGCCAAACTGCTCAAGGCCAACACCGAACTTGAGACGGCCGACTGGAGCCGGGTGTTCAAAGAAGCTGCCGACCTCGGGGTTCTGCAGGCGCACCTGTCAGGTGGCGAGCCGACGCTGCGAAGTGATCTGGAAGACATTGTCACGACGCTGTCGTCGCGCGGGATTTACTCAAACCTGATCACGGCAGGGGTGAACATAAAGCCTGAGCGGATTACCGCGCTGAAGGATGCAGGGCTTGATCACGTGCAACTGTCGGTGCAGGGGGCAACATCTGAGATCACCGAAAAGATCGGCAATATGAAAGGGGCGCACGATCTCAAGCTGGCGACCGCGCACGCTGTTCGTGGTGCGGGGCTGCCGCTGACCCTGAACGCGCCGATCCACCGTCACAACATGCACCAGGTGGAAGACTTCATTGACCTTGCCCTGGAGCTGGACGCGGAACGACTGGAGATTGCCAATGTGCAGTACTACGGCTGGGCGCTGATCAACCGCACCCAATTGATGCCGGCACGCGATGATGTCATGCGGCAGGTGGATATTGTTGAACAGGCCCGCGAACGCCTGCGCGGTATCCTGCTGATCGACTTTGTGACGCCTGACTACTATGCGGAGTTTCCCAAGCCCTGCATGGGCGGCTGGGCTCAGGACGCCTTCATGATAACGCCGGACGGTACAGCCATGCCGTGCCACGCGGCTCATACGATCCCGCATTTGACATTTGACAATGTGAAGGAAAAGTCGCTGGCAGACATCTGGGAGAATTCGCCGGCCTTCGATGCCTATCGCGGAACAGGCTGGATGCAGGAACCGTGCAGGTCCTGTGAGCGGCGCGAGGCAGATTTTGGCGGATGTCGCTGCCAGGCACTGGCCATTGCCGGGGACGCAGCGGCCACGGATCCGGCCTGCTCGTTGTCACCGCTGCACGATACCATGCTGCAAATTGCCGGGCAGGCTCAATCAGCCGGTGAAACGGCCGACGACTTCACATTCAGGAGAATTGGTGCGCGATAGACTGCGTATCCGCAGATATCGGCTAACTGCCGGGGTTGATCTGCAGAGAGTGCCTGAACACGGTGTCATCCGTATCCCGGGCCTCGATCTGCATTTCTTCGGCACCGTTTGAGACATAGTCAAACGCGATACTTGGATTTTCCGCCAGCGATATTCCGGCTTCCATCGTCACAAGTTGTTCGCCGCCCTGGTCTATTTTCACCTTGTCTACATACCGGGGTAGAATATAGCGCAAGGTGATCTGGTCGAGTTGCAAGCCGGTCAGATTGGGATGGGAAATATTCAGCCTCGTGCGCTTGACCGGCTTGGCGATGGCCGAGACATTCAAGGGTGTCACGACCTGTGTCAGGCGCATCTGGCCCAGCGTTTTCGCGGCAACATCCAGGGTCGTTGTCGGCGGCGCGGCACAGGCGCCAAGACCGGACGTCTTGACCATTGCCTCGCTCATGAACAACTGGCCGTTCTCCGCTTCCACAATCGCCCGGACCGGAGATGGCCCGTTAAAGCGCATACTGGCCGACACCCACAAATCCGAGCGCTTCTGTTCGGGTGTCACGGTCAGCGAAACAGGCATCGGGTTTTCGTCAATGATGATGGTAACCGATTTCACTTTCGCACCATTGGGCAGCGATGCCTGTACAGCTACCGGCACCTGGCGGTCGTCCTTTGCCCGATAGGGTGCTTGCAGTTGCACAACCTGGTCGTTTTTTGTGATCAACCGCTGACCGAAAACACTTGGTTTCAATTCCGCCCATGTCAGTTCCGCCGGGAGAGCCGAGCCGGTAGTCATTGCCAATGCGGCACTTATGGCGCCCGCAGCCAGACTGAAATGAAAGAGAGGTTTTTTGCCCACGATGATGTCCCCGTTGACGGCTGTGGCGTGCATGTGCTGCAAAGCCAGTATAAGTGTCTGATGCCGAGTTCCTGAACGCGGGACGATACCAGTTGGGCATGTACAACGTCAACTTGGCGCAACCAAAGGGACACGTGTTGCCCGCAGGCAGGATGTTGTTTTGATGACCGCCGGACCCGCAACCCCGCCATGCCAGTAAACAGGAATGAACAATGTTACTTGTAGAAGCCACTTGGAAAGAGGTTGAAAGCTACCTGGCGGGTTCCAGGGCGATCGTCATGCCGATCGGATCGGTGGAACAGCACGGCCCCATGGGGTTGCTGGGGACTGATGCCATGTGTGCCGATATCATCGCCCGGCGCGCCGGAGACATTGGCGGCTTCCTTGTCGGTCCCACCCTGGCGCTGGGGATGGCTCAGTCGCACCTGGCGTTTGCCGGTACGATTTCACTGAAACCGTCAACCCTCATGGCGGTGGTTCAGGACGTGGTGGAGTCGCTCGCCAGGTCGGGTTTTCAGCACATCGTATTTCTGAACGGCCATGGCGGCAACATTGCAACCGTGACCACGGCTTTCGGTGAAATCCATGCACAGCGTTCCTTGCAGCATGATCCGGAAAACCTGGAGCTGGTGCTGAAAAGCTGGTTTGACCTGCCCGGAATTCGGAAATTGCTGGCTGACATGTATCCCAGTGGTCACGGGTCCCATGCGACACCGTCGGAAATCGCGATCACCCAGCACGCCTTTCCCGATGCCGTCAAGCAAGTTCAAATGGACCCGCAAATTGCACCTGAGGGCGGCTTCAGCGATGCGCATGATTTTCGCAGGCGATACCCTGACGGACGCAAAGGATCCGACTCCAGCCTGGCGAAGCCTGAAGACGGCGCGAAGCTGATAGAGGCTGCGGCGCAGGCGCTCGCCGGGGAAATGGCAAGATATGCCAAGGCATGAACGCCCGACTGCTCCTTGGGTGGCAGCAAGCCCTGTGGCGCATCCAGAAACAGGATGACATTCTGGTTTACGGGAACCTCGGACGTCCCCGGCACTTTTACTGTTTTGCTGGCCGGGTCAATCTCGACAATCTGAGCAATGTTGCGCCGAAGTTTTCGCCCTGACCCAACGGCCTGCTGGTGCAATTTGGAGGAATACGGAAACTCGTAGGCCCGCGGCCTCTGCAGTTCGGTCCCGACATCCAGATCCCGCGCCCACAGGTAAATGTGATCAGGCTCCGAAATTTCGATTGCCAGCAGATATAGCCGGGATGGCAGTTTGTCGGTTGTCAACGGCCAGCCCTGCAATCCCGGCAGCGACTTGTAGGTGACGATCATGAAGACGGTGGCAAGCACGGTCACCATGATCTTGATCCAGTAACTCCAGCGGGAATACAGATGGAGGCTCAACAGAATGACGCCGAGCATGACGTAGGCAGCCGTGAGACCGCCTGTACCCAGTTCGAACATATGTCATCCTCCAAACCCGTTGATCACATCCCGCTCTAGAACGTGACCAGTTTCTTCTCCAGCCGGTTTATCCGGCCGATCTTGCCGTCCCGCAAAATGGTGAACCGAAGAGCCGTGCGCTCCTCTCCCTTGCGTCGCATGTCGATCGTGTCGTTGAAATATAT
>JBPCVV010000097.1:0-3383 GCA_051010195.1 Anderseniella sp.
GCGTAGGCCGGTGCATAAAGAAGATCTGCAACGGTACCTTTGTCTTTAAGGTGATAAGGATTTATTGCCGCGCCGTATGGGACTGGATTCCTGAGAGCAGATGCTCCGAGCGCAGACCTAGTGAGAACCGAAGGCAACAGCAAACCTGCAGCAGCGAGGGCAGCGGTTGATTGAGCGCTGCGCTTCAGAAACTTTCTACGATTTCGCACAATGGCCACTCCTACTAGAGGACCACACCACGCGCCAAGCGCCCAATGGTCTCGTCATTGTGGGGGCCTTGGTGAGATATGATGATGGCAGATCTAAGAACGCGGTGTGCTGCAGCGCGGTATGATGGCAGCAATATGGGAGTATAGCGGACCATCTGCCGCTGGTGCCGGATCGTCGAGAATGACCCGCTTCTATGGCGCGACAATCTGGATGGGAACGGCGCGTCAATCAGGATGAGAAGCGACGGCCAGATGATATGATTGCCGCTGACCGCCGGATTGGCAAGTCCCATCGTGCCGGGCCGGTTTGATTGTCGCGGAGCGTCAATCAGAACTGGATTTGATTGTCGCTGTCTTTGCCGGTCTGCCTCGACCTCTTTTTCTTTCAATGGCGGTTTTGCGGCGGTAGCTCTCAACGTTCATTTCGAGGATCGTTGCGTGGTGCACGAGGCGGTCGATGGCAGCCAGCGTCATGGCCTGATCGGGGAACACCTTGCCCCATTCACCGAATGGTTGGTTGGCCGTGATCAGCATCGAGCGGCGTTCGTAGCGCGCGGCGATCAACTCGAACAGCACGCTGGTTTCCGCCTGATCCTTGCTGACGTAAGCGAGGTCGTCGAGGACCAGCAGATGGTACTTGTCGAGTTTGGCAATGGCGCTTTCGAGCGCCAGTTCCTGCCGCGACACCTGTAGTCGCTGAACAAGGTCGGTCGTGCGCACAAACAGCACCCGCCAGCCGTTTTCAACGAGCGCCAGACTGATGGCCGCCGCCAGATGGCTTTTGCCGCCACCGGGTGGCCCGAACATCAACAGATTGGCACCACCGGCCAGCCATGCGTCGCCGGCGGTGAGTGCCATCACCTGTGCCTTGGAGACCATAGGCACGGCGGCAAAGTCGAACGTAGCGATGGTCTTGCCGACCGGCAGCCGCGCTTCGCTCATATGGCGGGCCGTTCGTCGTCTGCTGCGTTCGGCGATCTCGTATTCGGTGAGTGCCGCCAGGAAACGGGCCGCCGGCCAGCCTTCCTTGTCGGCGCGTGCCGCCACCTCGGCCCACACCATCTTGATGCCGGGTAGGCGCAGTTCGCCAAGCATCAGTTCGACCCGGGCGGCATCAACGGCAGGTCCTCCTGCCGGGGTTGCATCGATTTTCTTCATGCCGCCACCTCGTGCTGTATGGTGACGACAGCGGCAAGCTCGTCGTAAGCGGTCAGCGGCACCAACTTGACATTGACCACAGGCACCGCCGCCGCATCCGGCGCAAAGCGCCGCGTCAATGCTTTGGGGTCTGGCAGGCGGCCAGCGTCGAGTTCGCTTTCAATGGCTTGGCCAAGTTCGGCTTCGCATGTTCGCTCATGCGCCAACGCCAACAGCTCGACCGTCACTTTGCACGCGTGTTTGTCGCCAACCTCGCTGCACAAAGCATCGAAGGCACGGGCATAGGCCTGGCGTGGAAAGATCTGATCCCGATAGACCAGATTCAGCAACGCCATCGGCTTCTTGCGCAACGCATGAATGATGTGCCGGTAGTCGATGACATGGCCCGTTTTGCCATTGTCCTTTGGCCGACCGCGCCTAAGCGTCATGAGGTGCGAAGAGCCAAGGAAGCAGTCGAGCCGGTCATCGTAGAGCTGCACCCGCAAGCGATGACCGATCAGGCGAGAAGGCACGGTGTAGAAGACCTTGTTCAGGATGAAGCCGCCGCTGGATGTCACCGAGACCAAAGCTTCTTCATAATCCGTCGTGCGCCGCTTCGGCAGCGACCGCAGCTTTGACCGTTCCAGATCGATCTGTTTGCGACGGCGTGCATTGTGCCGCCCGATGATCTCATCGATGAAGCGGCGATAGCTGTCCAGGTCGTTAAAGTCCTTGTTGCCGCGCAAAAGCAGGGCATCTTCCACCGCCTTCTTCAAATGGCCGTGGGAACTCTCGATAGACCCATTCTCATGCGCAACGCCGGTATTATTACGCGTCGGCATCATGCGGTAATGCTGCATGAGCGCGTGATAGCGGCGCGTCAGATCCTGCTTGGCGTCGCGGTCCAGGTTGCGGAAGGCGGCAGACAGGCTGTCGCTGCGGTGCTGGTCGGGAACGCCGCCGAGAGCCCACAAAGCATTCTGCAAACCCTCGGTCAGGGCGACAAAACTTTCGCCGCCGAGAACGACATGGGCGTGCTCGAAACCGGAAAAGACCAGCCGGAAGTGATAGAGCATATGCTTTAAGGGTTCGCCGGCGATGGTCACGCTGGACGCGCCCATGTGGGTGAAGTCACTGAGGCCAAGGCGGCCCGGCTCGTGCGTTTGCCGGAAGATCACCTGCTTGTCGGTACCGTTCAACGCCCGCCACGTTCGTATGCGCCGCTCCAAGGTGCGCCGGATGCCCGGGCTGATATCTGGATGTCGGCGGCAGATCTCATCGAAAACCGCAATCGCCCGCAACTCGGGCGCGGCCTCCAGCATCGGCACGATCTCACTGTCCCAGACCGCTGCTAGCGGATCGGGACGGCGCCGACCGCGCGGTTCCTTCTTGTGTGACGGGAGCCTTGGATCGGATTCGATCCTGTAGGCGGTGGCAGTGCTAAACCCGGACTTCGCAGCAGCGGCGACCGGGGTGTCTGTGTGGCGAGAACGCATATACAGCCTCATCTGACAATCGTTGATGTGGAGGCCGGGCAATCGCTGATCCTTCTTTGGCTAGAAGAATCATAACCTTGCCACGACCGCGAACGACCGCCAGATCACGCCCGAAAAGCGCGACGCCTCTGGTGGACCAGCTTCAGTCGGGCTACGCCCTCCTTCCGTTGGCCCACCAGAGGCGCATTCTCACCTAGATTGACGCTGAGTTCTCAACTTGATTGTCGCCGCAGAACTGGCCCAACCGTTGGCGCAACTTATGCCTTTGGCTGGTCGCACGGGAGACTGCATCTTCGTATTGGCTCTCGTACTTGAGACGATGGCAGTTGCGGCATCGAACATACGATCCACCGTAGATGATCCGGCAGCGCTGCTGGCAACCCGGACACGCGAACCATCGACGCCGCCCGCCAAATTGCGTTTCAGTCTCCGCAAACGGAATCAGGTCATTCACATCTTGCCAGTCGCTGCCTCGCGAACGTGTTCGATAGATGAGACGCAGCCCGGCCGGCTCAACGATATAGCGGATCGAGGCAAACGG
>JBPCVV010000098.1:0-2618 GCA_051010195.1 Anderseniella sp.
TGTCTTCAGTGGTTGCAGCGCATTCATCCAGTAGGAAACGGTGAGCTGCTTGTCTCCTTCCCGGTCGGCGCGCTCGATATAGTTCCAGCTCGACCACAGCCTGCGCCTTGTGGGCATGTGGGCAGGATCGGTGTGCAGCACGGCCAGGTTTTCCGAATAGCCGAACGGGCCGAGCAGGTCGCTCTCCATCGCATCAGCATCATCCAGCATGGCAAGTGCCTCGTCTGCATGTGTTCCGATCACCACATGGTCAAACCGGTGTTGTCGCCCATGACGATCAGTGATTGTAACGCCGCCCGGCTGTCTGGAAACCCCGGTAATGCCACAGTCCGTGCGGGTCGCGAACTGCCCTTCGGCAATCAGCTTCTGCACATATTGCCTCGACCCGCCTGCAACCGTGCGCCAGCTGGGCCGGTTGCGAACCTTGAGCAGGCCGTGATTGGCAAAGAACCGCATGAAGCTGGCGGCGGGAAAGTCGAGTACCTGCGCCGACGGGGTGGACCAGATTGCCGCTGCTATCGGGGTCAGGTGATTGCGGACGAAGGCTTCGCTGTAGCTGTTCTGTCTGAGCCAGTCGCCAAGCGACAGCGAAACACCGATGCCCGATGCATCTTCGCCGGCCTGTTTGAAGAAGCGGCTAATGTCGGCAATCATCCGCCAGTGGCCTGGTGAGACCAGGTTGGACATCTGGCCGAACAGGCCGCGCGCGCCGCTGCCGGAGTATTCGTACCGCCCCTCGTCGAGCGATGCCGAAAAGGTCATGTTGGTGTCCGGCGTGTCGACGCCGAGATGATCGAACAGCGCCACCAGGTTGGGATAGCTTGCCGGATTGAACACGATGAAACCGGTGTCCACCCGCACCGACCCGTCGCGGGTGTTCACGTCCACGGTGTTTGAATGCCCGCCCACCCGGTTGTCGCGCTCGAACAGGGTCACACGATGCTGCCGAGACAGATGCCAGGCTGCCGACAGCGCCGAAATCCCGGATCCAATGACGGCGATGGATAGTCTGTTCATATGCGCAAAACTCCCGGCACAGGCACATCGGACCGGGTAACCGGTGATTTGTTTCTCAAGCCCCGCGACCTTTAACGAAACCTACCGGCATATGGTTCAACGCCCGGTTGTCAAAAATCTGGTTGCCATGAAGACAAGCCGCTGCCGCCACATCTACGGAATTTTCGAAGGGCGCGGAGTGTCAACCGCAAGGAAATCGAGTTTGTCCAGGAAAGTGGCTGCAGTGCACGCAAGGGCGCGGTAGGGCGGGAAGTTGCCGTTCTCTGCGCTTGCAAGCCAACGGCAGCAAAGCGGACAAACGGACACTCGTCTACATCGCACGAACATTTGAGTTTGGCGGACCGCGGCCATCAGTGTGACGCCAGTGTTTGAGGAACGAACCGTTTGGTATAATGTCTAATTGGCTAGTAGCCGTCTTTTTCAGCAAGCCAAATATCACTCCCAATTCAGCAAAAGGAAACACTGCGATGTCTATTGTACAAAACGCTCACGCTTTCTTCGATGCCTGTGAAACCGGTAAGGGATGGGATGACTGCAAACAATACTGCACCGGCGGGGCCACATTTTCGGCGCAGGCCGATGCGTTGACCGATGTATCGACCCTCGAAGGATATACTGAATGGATGAAAGGTCTTCTCGTTCCCATTCCAGACGGACATTACGAACTCAAGTCTTTCGCTGTCGATGAGGAGCGCGGGAACGTGACCGCTGCAGCGGTTTTTCATGGCACGCACACGGTCGATGCCGGAAACGGGGCACCTACGGGAAAAACTGTTGCTGCAGATTATGTTTACGTGATGGATTTTGATGGCGACAGGATCAAGCACATGACCAAAATTTGGAACGATGGCCACTCCCTAAAACAGCTCGGTTGGGCCTGAAAACGAACAGCACCTACCCAAGCATGCTCGGCGGCCGCGAGAGAGAGCCGACGATGAATGATACCTCTGGGCTCAGAGCAAACCTTCGCTGCGTTGCAGTGTGGGTCAGGTGCTTGCTGGCGAGGCGAACGGCGGCAACGCGGACAAAGTTGCCGTTGATGAACTAACCGTCATCCCATTCGACGGTTACAAGTTTGGGCCAAGCCTTAATCCATCGTTTGACCTTCGCATCGTATATGTCCTTGGTGATTTGGGCCTTATTTGGCCTAATGATCCCTTCCATCAAATCATCCAACCCGAATGGTGAATGAACCTCTAGTTCATCGGTAGTCAGCCTAATACCAACGGCTGTGGCTGTCGTAGGGAACGTGGAGATAGCCGCTTCGACTGACTGGTATTGATCGATTGAATAACCAAACTTGTCTTCATACCAAAGATGAACTCGTGCCTCGTTTTTCACGTCAAACCAAACAGGTAGATCCTTAAAACGATCCCTTATTCTTTTGGCATGTGCTTGCTCTGCTTCAACTGACAAATCATCAGGATCGAAATAAACGAGGTCCAAATCCGATATGCCGAAGTCATGCGGCAGATCAAAACGGCTGTTCCACACAGTTTGCGCCACGCTGCCCGCGACAAGCCAGCAATCTTGCAATTGAAGGTCGTCCCAACTCCGAAGTACCGTCGATAACAGAGAGCTTTTTTGGATTTCGTCGGCAA
>JBPCVV010000099.1:0-9908 GCA_051010195.1 Anderseniella sp.
GCATGGCAACGGCGTATCCGCTGAATATCGTTCCCAGCAAGTTATTGAGGACTTTGTTGCGCGCAAGCGTACCATGCGCAGCTTCATGGGTCAGCGTAGCCAGCGCTCTTTGACGTGAACCGATGACTATGATTGCCAGCACATACATCGCCCAGCCAAAATACTCCGCCAGCGTGATAGCCGCGGCAACAATCACTAAATTCTGCAGGACAGCGAGAACACCATGATAATTGTCGAGCGGGTATAGGGAACGAACACCATCAATTACCTCCCGGCTGAACCGGTGCCTGTCGATATTTGCCACTGGTGAAAAACTCCGAATAACCGGCGGTCACGGCGGATTTGGTGCCGGACCAACACTGAAGATCGCCATCCACTCCCGCTTGCCCTGTCAAATCCAGGACACAAGCAATCTATTACATAACCTCTTTCAGACCCATGAGCTAGCGTTCTGAAACTCCGGGCAACGCTTGAACGAGTTAACCCGGACAAAGCTTCGGCAGCATCACAATGGGGCCATTACATTGAAAAAAAAATTACCCATAATGTTACAGTTTTACCAAATCATTCTTGCAGCAGAGCTCGACAATCGCGTGCATCACGCCTGTTCTGATGATCTTGTTTCCATCGCTCCAAGCATGATCGTTTCTATCCAAAGTTGAATGCAGATGTAAGTCACAACCTCGTACGATTCGCTATCGACCGGCGGTCTACCCGTGTCGCTGAACATTGCCGCTTCTGACAGGAACGCCAAACTCCTCAAAACATATGTTTGCCAGTTTGGCGATGCCGTCCCGGATCGTATTGATCGGCGGATGTCCGAAACACAGGCGCAGGCGGTGTCTGTTGGCTGAGCCATCAACTGTCCACTGGGACCCTGGATTGACCTCGACACCGTTGGCAAGGGCCGCCTGATACAACCGATCGGTATCGACATTTTCAGGCAGGCTCACCCAAAGGTAGATACCGCCATTGGGTCGCTCATACTCCACGCAGTCGCCAAAATGTTCATCCAGCGCTTCGCACAGAGCGTCGGCCTTCGCTTTCAACATCGGCAGCAGGTGACAGATATGATCGTCAAAATTGTCCGGCAGGTATTCCGCCAGCACCATTTGTTCCAGGGCGCCACTGCCCGCATCGGTTTTCAGCGGCAAGACAGAGCTCAGGAACTGCCAGGGAGCAACCAGATAACCGACCCGCAAGGCAGGCGCGATGGTCTTGGAGAAGGTACCGCAATAGATCACTCGCTGATCTTCATCGAGGCTATGGATCGCCGGCGGGCGGTCACCGGAAAAAACCAGGTCGGCATAGCAGTCGTCCTCAAAGATCGGCACATCGTAGGCCCTGGCCAGCGCCAGCATCTCGCGGCGCCGTTCGACCGGCATCACGGACCCGGTGGGGTTTTGTATGGTGGGAATGGTGTAGATGAATTTCGGCTTGCGGCCCGCCGCGGCGAGGTCCGACAATGCGCGCTCCAGCGTATCCATGCGCATGCCGTTCCGATCGAGGTCTATCCCTTGATACTCGACACCGAGAGCATCCAACCGACTCAGCGCGCCGGCATAATTTGCCGCCTCAAGCAAAACCACATCGCCCTTGTCCAGCAACGCCTTGTTGACCAGGTCCATGGCCTGCAGGGAGCCAGTGGTGAGAAGGACCTGATCCGGCGTCACGGTCATTCCGGTGCGCCTTTTCAGGCAGTCGCAGATAAACTCCCGCAACGGCAGATGTCCCTGCGGGCCACTGTCCATGCCGTACTTCGCCATGGCTTGGCCCTGCTCCCGGATCACTTTGCGAACTGCATCGCCCAGTGCCCCGGTCGGAACGGTGGACTCGTCGATATTGCCGCCGACGAAATGGTAGGGCGGATACCCTGAAAACCGCGCTGCTTTGCCAGTAGCCGCCGTCGACAGCAAGGTGCCGAATTCAAACGCCATGCTACTTCACCCTTTCGGCAAAAACGGCAATCGCCACCTGGTTCTTTCTCGACTTGTTCCAATCCGTCAGCGCGGCCTGTTTGAAACCGCCACCACGGCGCCAGCCCTTGGCCGCGGCTGCCTTCTTGAAACCGGCCAGCCAGCGATCAAAACCGACGCCGGTATTTCCGCAGGACGCAGCCACCGCAGGCCCCGCCGCCAGCGTCACAAACAGTCCGGCAACCGAAAGTATCTTAAGCTTCATGAACGGATTTTCCCTTGTTGGATAAAGCTTGAATTGCGGCAACTCTGTCGCGCAAACATGACATTCGCAAGGCCAGCATCCATTGCCGAATTCAAACCTTTGTCACATGCAGCGGCGGCACCCGGTCCGCCCAAGGCATCGCCTCTTCGAATGCGGCCCCCAGCGCAATCAACAGATGCTCCTGTGCCGGCCCTGACCCTAGTTGCACCCCGATCGGCAAACCGTTGGAGTGCATGGCAAGAGGCAGCGAAATCGCCGGTGTGCCGGCCACGTTATAGGGAAACGCAAACTGCACCGGCTCGTCGGCCAGCACCATGTATTCTTCCGGCGACAGGCCCGGCAGGTTCAAACCGTACCGCCCGTGCGGTTGCGAGACCTGCGCCGTGGCTGGCGAAAGCAACGCATCATACCGGCTGAAAAACCGACCAATCTCACGGCGGGCCTGGTTGATCCAGGCCAGTCCTTCGAGAAACTCGTACGGGTCCATGTCGCGGGACCGCTTGTAGATCTCCCATGTCACCGGCTCCAGATTATCCGGCCCGGGCACCCTGCCGGTCTGATTGCCGATCTTGTCCAGCGTCTTGTGAAATCCGAAAAACCAGATCGCGCACATCATCTCCGATGCCGCTTCCTGGTCAAACACCAGGTCGGCCTGCTCAACCCGGTGCCCCATGTCGGCAAGTTGCTGCGCTGCCGCCTCAACGGCCGCAGCCACTTCCGGATCAACCGGTGCATCCATGGTCGGTGCGGTGGTCCATGCAATGCGAAGCTTTTCGGGCCGGCGTTTCAGCCATGGCATGAAGCCACCATCAGGCACAGGAATATGAAACGGATCGCCTGCCTGCGGTACAGTGAGACAGTCCAGCAGCGCTGCGGTGTCGCGCATGCTGCGGGTCTGGACAAAATTCATGCTGAGGCCGAAGCCGCCCTCGTCCACCTGCGGGCCGGCCGATACTCGCCCGCGCGACGGCTTCAGACCGATGCACCCGCACCAGCTTGCCGGGATGCGAAGCGAACCGCCAATGTCGGAACCGTGGGCCACAGGTACAATACCGGCCGCCACCGCAGCCGCCGCGCCGCCACTTGACCCGCCGGCTGAATAGCCTTGCCGCCACGGGGTTGACGTGTTGCCGTACAGCAGGTTTTCCGTCGAGGTGGCAATGGAGTATTCGGGCGCGTTCGAGCGTCCGAGAATGTTCAGGCCCGCTGCCCGAAACATCTCGGCCAGGTGGGTGTCGCTGTCACACACATACCCTTCTGCAAGGCGTGATCCGAATTCAACCTTGCGGCCCTTTTCATTGCCGCGCACGTCCTTGATCAGGATCGGCACGCCGCGAAAAGGCCCGTCGCCGAGGCTGGCTTCGTCCAGGCCGTCAATACGATCATCATAGGTCTCGATGACGGCATTGATCTTCGGGTTTGCAAGCGCGATCGCCTCGTTCGCCAGATTGGCCACTTCTGCTGGTGTTACCTCGCGCCGCCGGATCAGCGCAGCCAGCCCGGTCGCATCCAGATCTGCGTACTCGTGAAGCTTCATTGACCTTCCGCCACCACGCGCAGCTTGGCAAGGCCCTTGCCATAGGTCTCGCCCACGTCGGACTTGATCATCGGTCCGAACCAGCGCGCTATCGGGTTATTGCCCAATTCGGATTTCATCGACCAAATCACCTTGGTGCCGCCGGCATCCGGCGTAAGGTCGAAGCGGGCAGACGCCGTTCCCATCTGGCCGAAATCCAGTGCCGTGACCAGCTTCTCGTTGACGGTTGATTCAACGACCTCCATGCTGCCTTTGCCCATTTCCGGGGAATCCCAGGACATGACCTGGCCGAGCCCGTCTTCGGCTCCTGAAAACTCGACCTTCATGTCGGGATCCAGATCAGCCCAGGGCGACCACTTATTGAAAGCTTTCAGGTTGGCAACATGCGGAAATATTTTCTCCGGCGGCGCGTTGATCACCAGCTCACGGGACACGTTGACCTGGGACGGCATCAGCATGCCGCCGCCGACAACAACAAGCACCACGACGCCCACGGCGACCAACAGCCATTTGAGAAGTTTTTTCATGAGCAACTTCCGTTCCTGATGTCCAAATGCCGTCCATGAAAAATTGCTCTGGGACCGGGACCTATCTGATCTGGCGCAGGAAGTCCGGTGTTGGGTATCCGTCAGCCGGCAACTTCAGCTTGAGCTGCATGTCGCGTACCGCAGCCCGCGACTTGGCGCCAAGCGTTCCGTCAACCCCGCCCACATCATAGCCGCGCCGTTCCAGCGCTGTCTGGACTGCTTTCACTTCCTTGTAGCCCATCTTTGCCACTTTGGCCCTGCCCGGGCTAACCTTCGGCGCACCGGCATAGCGCGTACCGAGATAGGCTGCTGTCAGTGAATATGTCAGTGACTCATTCCAGGTCAGATAGGCGTCGAAATTCGGATATCCCAGAAAGGCCGGACCGTTGCGGCCCATTGGCAGTATCAGCGACGCTGGCAGACTGTCGGCTCTCAGGCGCTTGCCGCCGCGCAGTTTCACACCCCATTTCGCCCACTGCGAGCGCGGATGCTTGATGGTTACGTCAGCCTGTTCCCATGGCATGCTGCGCGGCACTTCCACTTCCTGCAGCCAGGGCTGTCCTTTCTGCCAGCCCAGGTACTTCATGTAGTTGGCCGCTGACGCCAGCGCGTCCGACGAAGACTTGACCATGTTGCGGCGTCCGTCACCGTCAAAATCCACCGCATGGGCGTCATAGTATGACGGCAGGAACTGCAACTGACCGAGTTCACCGGCCCATGCGCCCTTCATCTCGGCAAGCCGCAGGTCGCCTTTCTGCAGCAGGTTGAGCGCCGCGATCAGTTCCTTGTGAAATTTCTCCGGCCGGCGGCAGTCATAGGCAAGTGTCGCCAGCGACCGGATTGTCGAGTCATTGCCCAGAAACCCGCCGAAATCGGTTTCCAGCGCCCAGAACGCGGTGACCACTTCGCCCGGCACGCCGTACCTGCTCTTGATGGATTTGAACATCCGGGCATTGGACTTGAGCTTGGCCCCGCCCTTCTTGAGCCGGCCCGCCGATATCAGCTTGCCTGAAAATGTCAGCCAGTCGTCGGAAAAAATGATCTGGGTGCGATCCTTCTTGATGATGCTCTTGTTGAACGTCACGCCGTCAAGGGCTGCGTTGATCACCTGCCCGGAGATGCCGGCCGCGGCTGCGTCATTCTTGAAACCCGCCAGCCAGCGGTCAAAACTGCCGGTGTTCCTGCAGGTCGACTTGGCTTCAGCCGTTTGTGTGACAACCGGTGACGCAATCAGCGCTGCTGCCATAAGTGACGCCGCAATGGCAGACGCAAAACGCAAGCTCATGAATTCCTCCTAAAGGGCCTGTTCTGGGATTCGCGATAATCGGCAGAGGATGTCCGCTGGCGAGTTCAAAATCAAGCATGTTGCGGGACAATTTGCCAAGATGAGTCTGTCTCGCCCACGCAAGCAGGCTTCGCCTGCGAGTCGTTATTGTGGTCGAACAGCTTTGTTCGCTTCGCTCAGACCGTTCTCTGACCCCGACCGATTGATGAGCTTAACTTCGTACTGGCATTGTCGCCCTCTCTGCTTGTCCCGAGGATGACAAGCAGAGGGTTTCCGGACCGGCACGATTTTGGTGATGAACGCCAATCCGAGACACAAAGTGCCGAGCCAAGGCCGACTGGCCGCCGCACGAAGTGCACCCCAGCGGAGCGCAGCCGTCAGGCTGCTTGCGTGAGCGGAACGAACCCGAACACAGGACCGCAGAACAGCTTGGGTACCAACCTCACACACACCGCGCCTGCATGTTCCAGCCCACCGTCCCGGGCTGCAGGCTGCCGTCCAGTATCTGGGCCTTCTGTGTGTCCCTGCAGGCAAAGTGGTTGATGGCATTGCGGCCCACTTCCGACACGATACGCCCGTCGTCTTCCGTTCGGCCGAGGCTGCGACCACGGGCGGAGACGTTCACCGTGTAAACCTTGTCGGCAACGATGTGTCTGAACTGAACCTGGTAGGTGCGTCCGTTGTAAAACAGCGGCTCGGAATGGGCCTCGCCCTGCGCATAAGGCGACGGGTTGGTATTGATGGTGGCAAGTTCGGGCTTTTCAGATGCGCAGGCAGTTAGCGCCAGCACCGCTACACCGGACACGGCAGACATCTTCAATCGGCGCATGGTGCGCATGTCCCCAAACCTCTTCACGTCAGCTCCACCGCGTGGCATAGCAGGCAACTGACACTCCACTATCTGTTTGCAAGCTGATTCCACAATGAAACCGTTTGATCCCGCCAACGCCCTGTCAGCCCGCACCTCGGCAATCGAGGAGGCCGCCATCATCGCCATGGCCCAGAAAGCCCGCGAGATGAAGACGCAGGGCGTAGACGTTGTTTCGCTGACGATCGGCGAACCCGATTTCGACACGCCGCAAGCAATCCGGCAGGCGGCATCCGACGCCATGAATGCAGGCTTCACCCATTACGCACCCATCGCCGGATACCCGGAACTGCGAGCTGCCATTGCCGAAAAGCTGAACCGGGACAATGCCATACCGGTCAAGACAGCAGGCGTAATCCTGGCAAACGGCGCCAAGCAAGCGCTGACCAATGCCTGCTTCGCAACCCTGGATGCCGGCGACGAAGTCATCATGATCGCCCCGTTCTGGGCAGCCTATGAGGGCATTGTCAAAATGGCCGGTGGCGTGCCGGTGATCGTGTCGGCAGGTGCTGATACCGCTTTCAAGCCAACCATCGAGCAGGTTGCAGGCGCCATGACAGACCGCACCAAGCTTATCATGCTCAATTCGCCGTCCAATCCTTCCGGCGCGGTCTGGAGCGCTTCTGAACTGCAGGCGCTGGCGGACCTGGTGCAATCTCACCATCGCTGCCTGGTGCTGGCCGACGAGATCTACGAAGACATCTGGTTTGAAGAGCGACCAACCTCCTTTGCATCGCTGCCGGGCATGTTTGAGCGCACCATTACGGTCAACGGGTTTTCCAAGGCCTATGCCATGACCGGCTGGCGGGTCGGCTACTCGGCATCCTGCGAACCACTGGCCAGAGCGATTTCCAAGGTGCAGGGAACCTTTACCGCCGGCGGCAACGCCTTTGCACAGCAAGGCGCGCTTGCCGCCATAACCGGACCGCGCAATGACGTCGACGACATGCGCGCGTCATATCACCGCCGCCGCGACCTGATTGTGTCGTTGCTGGTTGATATCCCGGGCATCAAGGTGGTGTCGCCTCCGGCCACGTTCTATGTGTTTCCGGATATCTCCGGCCTGCTCGGCAAGTCCGCAGGTAATACCCGCATGGAAACCGATGTGGAGTTCTGCCACTGGCTGCTCGACGAGTACCATCTGGCCACGGTGCCCGGCTCGGCATTTGGCGGGCCCGGCTGTATTCGGCTGTCATTTGCCGCCAGCGATGACGACATCAAGAAGGCGATGTCCCGCCTGGCCGACGCCGCAGCCGCACTGACCTGAGCGTACCTGGACACACTTCCACACAAAAAAAGCAGGTTGCCTTCCTTTTCAGAAGAACAACCTGCTCTGAGGACCTGGGATAGGGAGGGAGAATACACCAGGTGGAACATGCCCTGCCCTCAGGCAGGACAGCCAGGGGGAAACTAGTGACCGCGGGCCATGTTACCGGCTTCGGGAGCGGTAAAGAAATTCTTTACCATTCCGGCCAGCCCGCCAAACGCACTGGTGAACGCAATCGAGCGCTCGGTATGTGCCTTGCGCATGTAGAAATCGATGATATCGGCGTCGATATTCGAATTTTTCGCTTTCATGACACTGAATTTCTTTATTTTTATGACAACGCGCCGGTTTGGATAGCTGAGTTTTCAGAAACGCGTCTTGATCTGTTGAAACTGAAAATAGGGACTTCCATTGTGTTGCGCAAACGAGTTATTCTGCCTGTCAGTTAAATAAATTTTGTTGAATGTCATGGCAGAACGTCTTCCCCCTCTCACCGCCCTCAGGGCTTTTGAAGCGGCCTCGCGCCTGATGAGTTTTCAGGCCGCAGCCGAAGAACTGTCGGTCACGCCGGCTGCGCTCAGCTACCAGATCCGCCAGCTTGAGGACCATCTCGGCCTGAAGCTGTTCAACCGGCTCAACCGGGCCGTGGAACTGACCGAGAACGGCCGTTTGATCCAGCCCGGTATTCATGAAGCGTTTGAACACCTGCACCGCACCATGCGCCAGTTGCGCCGCCGCCAGCAGACCAATGTGTTGACCATTGCTGCAGGCCCCGCCTTTACCGCCAAGTGGCTCAGCCCCCGGCTGTACCGCTTCATCGCCCGTCACCCCAACATTGATGCGCGTATTTCCGCATCGGTGACCAAGTCGGACCTGGAGATGGACGATATCGATATCGCCATCCGTTTCGGTCCCGGTGAATATCCCGGCCATTACTCGGTCAAGCTGACGGATGAATTCATGGCGCCCCTGTGCGCGCCGTCCATGCTGGAAGGCCCCGACGCCATCCGCACCCCTGAAGACCTGCAGCACCACACGCTGATCCATGACGACACCCACCAGGGCTTCTTCGTCCTGCAGACCTGGGCGGACTGGCTGAAGGCAGCCGGCGTCACCAATGTCGATCCCGGCCGGTCAGGCCTTCACTTCAACGTCGCCGATCATGCCATCGATGCCGCGGTGAGCGGCGGCGGCGTGGTGCTGGGCCGCACCAGCCTGGCCGAACCGGACATCCGTGCCGGCCGACTGGTGGCCCCCTTTGAGCTGCGCCTGAAGACAAACTACTCGTTCTTCATTGTCTGTCTGGATGCGCGAAGGAACGAACCGGCCATCGAGGCGTTCCGCACCTGGGTCATGGAAGAAATGGCCGGCATCACCGACACCGAGAACCTGCGAGGCCCGGCGGTGTAGGCATTGGCGTGTTGCCGGTTCTCAACGGAAACTGGCCTCTCCGGTCAGTTATGCCCAAAGCCAGCCAGTCGGGTTTCGCGAAGCTCGATTTCCGTCCTGCACGTCAGCTAGGTCAACACATCAACGGTCTGAATGGTTCGGTCCATCGTCCGGTCGATACATCGCCACGAGGCGGGCGACGAGTATGGCTATGTAAAGCACGCCGACGGCCGCTTCGAGAGTCGCCCATAGACGGGCGAACGAGTTCACGGGATTGATATCGCCGTATCCGAGCGTCGTCAGCGTGGTAAGGCTGAAATACACCAATTGATTCCAGCGCGTGACCTGCTCCGCACTCAGGCCGGTGAACGAGCCGGGTGCAATGTTTTCGATCAATTGAAATGAGCCAGCCCAGGTGGTGGCGATCAGAAAATATACTGCCGCTGCGCCGCACAGGATGTCGAAATTCGGAGCACTCTCAATCAAGATCCGCCGCAAAATCACGAGCGTCGTGAAGGCCAAGATAACAACGCCCAGAAACTCTGCAGAAATCTCAACCAAACGGTTATCAACGAACAGCCGTGCCAGCCGCGGAGCTGCCGCCAGGATCGCAAACATCAATGCAACGCGAAACAGAACTGGTCGATCGCTCACCGAATTGACGGCTGCCACAATTACAAAAAAGAAGCTAATGGCGAGCCATGAGCGCCCAAGTCCGGCCAGTTGAATGATGGTTGTGAAGATCAGGAAAAGAACCACCGTAACCAGCAGGGTCAATAGTCGGTACTTTTGAGCCAGACCTTTCAGGCTTGTAAGTTCGCTCACCAGTCCAATCCTCTCGGGCCACACCTTCC
>JBPCVV010000100.1:0-8072 GCA_051010195.1 Anderseniella sp.
ATCGTGACGCTGGATGTGATGATTGCCGAACGTGACGAAACACTGCTCACCGGTGAAGCGGCCAATGAAGTGAACACGCATCTTGATCAGCTGCAGAAAGCATTCAACGCGCGCCGCAGCTAGGGTCCTGACCCTAGTGTCTGGCGGACCCCAGCAGTCCCGATTTTGTCGTCATTCCCGTTTTCACGGGGATGACACAAGCGGTGTGCCTTGAACAAAAACAAGCCCGGCTGATTGGCAGCCGGGCTTAATCATGTCTGCGACCTGAAACGGCCGGCAGACTATTTCTTGAGGAAGCCGAACTTCTCGTTGAAGCGGCTGACCCGGCCGCCGCGGTCGACCAGGTTCTGGTTGCCGCCGGTCCATGCCGGATGTGTCGATGGATCGATGTCCAGCTGAAGGTTGTCGCCTTCCTTGCCCCATGTGGAACGAGTCTGGAAAGACGATCCGTCAGTGTTGGTCACCGTGATCATGTGATAGTCGGGGTGAATGTCTTTTTTCATCGAAGGTATCTTTCAAACAAACCAGCGCACCCGATCCGATAACCGGCTTTGGCGACGACCTGGAGAAAAACTGAAATCCGGCGTGGTCTATACATGAGCAGGGCGGTTAGCGCAACCATTGCTGCGCCTGACGGTGTCTGAAACTATATCTTGACGCACGGCTTGCGGCAACTTTATGGGTTCAACTGAACGCATGTTACTCTAATGTATGCTGCGACGGGTTGGTTTTGAGGATTGAAGACGTTGACAGTTGATACGGGCCGGGCAGGGCCGCAGGATGTTCAAGCACGTGCCGGCGTGTCCCAGACCGGCGATGCCAAGCCAGCAGTTGAAACCGATGAGCTCGGCAGACGGCCAAAAGCAGCAAGTCTGAAACCGCTGTCGCGGCTGCTGCCGTTCCTGTTTCGATACCGGCCCCAGATCGGTATTGCGGTCCTGTTCCTGATCCTGGCCGCCGCTTCGACACTGGTTGTGCCGGTCGCGGTGCGCCGGGTCATTGATCACGGCTTTTCCGGGGAAAACGCGGCTTTTGTCGACCAGTATTTCTCGGTCATGCTGTTCGTGGTAGCGGTTCTGGCGATCTCTTCTGCGGGCCGCTATTATTTCGTGACCTGGATCGGCGAGCGGGTCGTGGCTGACCTGCGAGATGCGGTGTTCTCACACCTGTTGCAGCTGTCACCGTCATTTTATGACACGGCCCAGTCGGGCGAAGTGCTGGCGCGCCTGACCGCCGATACGACGCAGGTGAAGAACGTGTTCGGATCGACCGTTTCGGTTGCGCTGCGCAATATCGTGATGCTGGTCGGTGCCATCGCCATGCTTGTTTTCACCAGCCTGAAACTGTCCGGCATGGTGCTGTTGGTCATACCGCTGATCGTGCTGCCCATGGTGTTTTTCGGACGCAAGGTGCGCAAGCTGTCGCGCCACGCGCAAGACACACTTGCCAGTTCGGCGGCCCTGGCCCAGGAATCCCTGTACTCGGTGCAGGCGGTCCAGGCGTTTGGCCAGGAGCCGCGGATCGGAAAGACCTTCAATGCGGCAACCCATGAGGCATTTGCCGCTGCTGCGGCGCGCGCCAGGGGACGGGCGTTTCTGACGGCAGCCATTATCTTCCTGGCCTTCGGTGCGATCATCGGCATTTTGTGGTATGGCGCCCAGGAGGTGCTCTCCGGCGCCATGACACCGGGTACCCTGGGACAATTCCTGCTCTATGCGGCCTTTGCCGCCGGTGCCATGGGATCGCTGTCGGAAGTGTGGGGAGAGTTGCAGCTGGCGGCAGGCGCAGCGGAACGGTTGTCGGAACTGCTGGATACCGAGCCGGGAATTGCAGATCCCGCAGTACCGGTGGCTTTACCGTCTCCTGCATTAGGCGCTGTAGCGTTTGATAATGTCGAGTTTGTCTATCCGTCACGGCCCGACGATCAGGTGTTGAAGGGCCTGAGCTTTTCGGTGAAGCCCGGTGAAACGGTGGCCATTGTCGGACCGTCCGGTGCCGGCAAGTCCACCCTGTTTGCCCTGATCCTGCGGTTTTATGATCCGCAGTCGGGAACGGTGCGGCTTGACGGTGTCAATGTCGCCGATGCCGAGCTTGCCAACCTGCGCAGCGCAATCGCGCTGGTGCCGCAGGACACGGTGATTTTCTCGGCCAGCGTGTTGGAAAATATCCGGTTTTCCAGACCATCGGCGAGCGATGAGGAGGTCATGCAGGCTGCGAAACTGGCACGGGTTGACGAGTTTGCCGTGCGCTTGTCGCACGGGTTTGAAACCCAGGTTGGCGAGCGCGGTGTGACCCTGTCAGGCGGGCAGCGCCAGCGCGTGGCCATTGCTCGGGCGGTGCTGCGAGATGCGCCGTTACTGTTGCTGGATGAAGCCACCAGCGCGCTTGATGCTGAAAGCGAACAATTTGTGCAGGCCGCGTTTGAAGACCTGATGCAGCAGCGCACCACGCTGGTCATCGCGCATCGCCTGGCAACAGTTCGCAATGCCGACCGCATCGTTGTGCTCGATGACGGCCGTGTTGCGGCAGAGGGCAGTCATGCCCAGCTGATGAAGAAGGGCGGGCTGTATGCCCGGTTGGCCAGGTTGCAGTTCAGTGAATAAGGCCCGGCAGCGAACCTAGCCGGGGTCAGATCGAAAAGCGCCTGGCTTTGGACCAATTCAGCTTTGCTGGCTGGTATCGCCGGGCCGATGATCATCAGCCTGCCAGCTACCTTGTGGTGAGTTTCAGTTCAATGCGGCGATTGCGGGTCTTGGCGTCTTCCGACGTGCCGGGATCTATCGGCTGGAATTCGCCGAAGCCTGCCGCAACCAGATGCTGCGGCGGGATGCCCTGTTGTGCCAGTTCTTCGACCACGGCTATGGCGCGTGCTGATGACAAAACCCAGTTTGAAGGGAACTTCGGCGTGTTGATCGGATCATCATCGGTATGACCGTCGACCTGCAGGACCCAGTTCAGGTCCTCCGGTATCTCGCGCACCAGTTGCTGCATGGCCACGGCCAGCTTTGCTATTTCCTGCTGGCCCGTCGGGGACAGCGCGGCCTCAGCCTTGCCGAACAGTACCTCGGACTGGAACACGAAGCGGTCGCCTACCACGCGGATGTCATCCCGGTTGGCCAAGATGCGGCGCAAGCGTCCGAAGAACTCCGACCGGAAGCGGTTCAGTTCCTGTACCCGCTGGGCCAGTGCCACATTCAGGCGGCGGCCAAGATCGACAATCTGGGACCGACTTTCCTGATCCTGTTTTTCTGCGGCTTCAAGCGCGTCATTCAGGGCGCCGATCTGTCTGCGCAACGCGGCGATTTGCTGGTTCAGCAGTTCAACCCGCGCCAGCGCTTCGGACGACACCTTCTTTTCGCCTTCGAGCTTTTGCTGCAGCGCCGACAACTGAGTTCCCGCCTCGTTGCCTTGCGACCTGAAAGTATCGACAACGCCCTGCAACTGGCTGGTTTCGTCGCGGGCCGACTTGAGATCGTCGGTCAGCGCGGCGAGGGTGGTTTCAACCTCCGCCTTTGACGATTTTTCCAGTGCAAGCAGTTCGGTCAGTTCGCTGATTTCAGACCGCAGCCTCGAAAGCGCACTGTCCTGGCCGGAAATCTCGCGGGCCTGAAGGAACTGGGTAATCATGAAAACCGACAAAAGGAACGTGATGACCAGCAGCAGTTGCGCCATGGCGTCCACGAAACCGGGCCAGTAGAACCCGGAGCCGTCCTGGCCACGCCTGCGTCCTCTGCCGAGACCCGCCACGGCCTAACTCCGTCCCCGGCCCGGGGGTGCGCCGACGCGTGCCAGCATGCGCTTGATTTCAGCGCTCTGTTCCGACTGCTGCTGTGCCCACTGGCGCACGACCTTCTGTTCCTCGCGCATCTGCTGCACAAGCCCGTGCACCGCGCCGGCAAGCTGTTCCATGGACTCCGCATTTTGCGGTGCTGCCCCGTTTGACTGTACGGCTGTTTCAAGCGTCCGGTTGATGCGGTCCATGCCTGAGCGGAGCGTCGACATTTCGGCCTGAATATGCGGCGGCAGATCAACGGTGCTGGCATATTCACCAGCATCAATATCGGTCAGGGTGGCGAGCCAGTCCTCCAGATCATTGTAGAACCGGTTCTGCGCCTGGGAGGCCTGCAACTCCAGGAAGCCAAGAACCAGGGAGCCAGCAAGGCCGAACAGGGAAGATGAAAACGATGTGCCCATGCCGGCAAGCGGTGCTTCAAGTCCGGCCTTGAGCTCTTCAAACACGGTGCCGGCCTGTGCCGTCGAGATGTTGAGGGTGCGGATGGTCTCGCCAACGGCCGACACGGTCTGCAACAGGCCCCAGAAGGTGCCCAGCAGGCCGAGGAAAATCAGCAATCCGATCATGTAGCGCGAAATGTCCCGGGCTTCATCGAGGCGCGAAGCCAGTGAATCGAGCAGAGAGCGCAAAGTGATCGGCGATAGTATGGTCAGGCCTTCACGGTCGCGAAGCTGGGCGGCCATTGGAGCCAGCAACCGTGGAATGTGTGGAATTTCCAGGCCGGGATTGGCAATTCTGAAACTGTTGACCCAGTTCACCTCGGGCCACAGGCGAAACACCATTCGAAACGTGTAGGCAATGCCCAGCAGCAGAACAACGACGATAAGACCGTTAAGGCCGGGATTGGCCATGAAAGCAATCTGGATGTTGGGAAACAGAACGGCGGCGCCGATACATATAAGAATGGTGAAAACCGCCATGCGGACGAGATATACCCGCGGCAGTTCCAAGACTTTCAGATGATCCGATGCCAGCATGCCGATCTCATGTCCTTCCCGAGCACAAATTTATCCGCAGTGTAGCCAAAGATTCAACCTTGTCACGTCTCTACAACGATTCATGTTTTGATTGAAACAAATCCACACGTTTTCCCTCCGTCATTGCGTTTCTCACGAGCAAAACGGCGTCTGATCTGACAAGAAAACCACTGACCGGCCGGTGGACGATAACTGAAACGTGTGGACGTTTTACGGCATGTGCCTATTCGCCGGCACGTGCCTGCTTGATGCAGGCTTTCAGCTGGGACTGCATGTGTTCGTTGCCAGCCATGATGTCACCTGTGTTCATGACATCAGGTCCGCCGTCTATGTCGGCGGCAAACCCGCCAGCTTCGCGCACCATGACGATGCCGGCACAAATATCCCAGGGTTTCAGGCCACGTTCCCAGTAGCCGTCCAGCCGTCCGGCCGCCACCCAGGCAAGGTCCAAAGATGCGGTGCCGGCCCTGCGGATACCGGCGGCTTTCGCCTGCACCTGGGCGAGTTCCCGGCGAAATTCGGCATGATCGCCGCGGCCGCGATGGGGAACGCCACAGGCTATCACGGCGTCTGATATGTCGCGGCGGCCGGATACCCGCAACCGGCGATCATTCAGATAGGCGCCGCCGCCGCGTTCAGCAGCAAAAAGCTCGTCGGTAATCGGGTTGTAGATAACCCCTGCAACTGGCTCACTATTGCGGGTCACGCCGATAGAGACGGCGAAATGCGGAATGCCGTGAATAAAGTTGGTGGTGCCGTCAATTGGATCTACCACCCAGACATGCTGGCCGTCGGTGCCGGCGATCTCGCCGCCTTCTTCCAGGTGAAACCCCCATTTCGGGCGCATTTTTTTCAACTCCTCGACGATAACCTTCTCTGCCTTGCGGTCGGCCCGGGTGACAAAGTCGGCGGGGCCTTTTTGCGAGACCTGGAGGTTTTCGACTTCGCCGAAGTCGCGCGATACGGCGCGCGCCGCCTTGCGGGCAGCGCCGGTCATGACGGTAATGAGCGGGGAAGCCGGCATGGTCAGGTGTCAGCTTTCGGACGCGCGGCGAACGTAGGTCACCTCATTGGTGTCGACGATGATTTTTTCACCGCTTGCGATAAACGGCGGTACCATTACTTTCAGGCCGTTTTCCAGCAATGCCGGCTTGTAAGACGAAGATGCCGTCTGGCCTTTGACCACCGCATCGGCTTCGGTGATCTCCAGGGTGACATAGTCGGGAAGGGAGATGCCGAGCGGTTTTTCCTCGTATGTTTCAACCGTGACCATCATGCCGTCCTGCAGGAAGGCGGTGCGCTCACCGACAAACTCTTCCGGCAGTTCGATCTGCTCGTAGGTTTCATTGTCCATGAACACCAGCATGTCGCCCTGCTGATACAAATACTGAAAGTCTTTCTGCTCCAGGCGCACTCTTTCAACCGTTTCCGATGACCGGAAGCGTTCGTTGAGCTTGGTGCCATTGACGATGCCCTTCATTTCGACCTGCGCAAAGGCGCCGCCCTTGCCGGGTTTTACGTGGTTGACCTTGACCGCAATATAGAGGTCACCATTGTGCAGCAACACGTTGCCGGGCTTGATTTCATTGCCATTAATTTTCATTCGGGATACCTGGAGTTTTCAAGGAATGCGCAAATTGACGGCAATCCATACCGTTGTGTTGGCCGGGGTTTAGCAGGGCTGGCGCGTTATGGGTAGGGGAAAGTGGCAGTTACGATTGACGCGGGCACTGCAAGCCGCGATTGTGCGCGCAACAATCACAATCCAACTGATCCTGGAGCGCTGCCCGCATGCCCATACTTTCGTTTCTGACCACAACGCATTTTGATCACGGCGCCATTTCGCTGTTGCAGAAAACGCTGGATCGCAAGAACATCAAGCGTCCGCTGATTGCCACCGACAAGGGCATTGTTGCTGCCGGTATTCTTGACACGGTCCTGGGGGCAATGGACGCAGGCGCGGCAGCACCGGTGTTTGATGATACGCCGGGAAACCCGACCGAACGCGCTGTCATGGCGGCGTTCAAGGTCTATGAGGCGGAAGGCTGTGACGGTGTCATTGCGCTGGGCGGGGGATCTGCCATGGACCTGGGCAAGACCGTTGCACTGCTGGCCGGCTCGGGCGGTCCACTGAGCCAGTTCGACCCGTTGCGGGGCGGCAACAAGCTGGTCAAGAAACTGGCGCCGGTGATTGCTGTTCCGACCACATCGGGAACAGGGTCCGAAGTGTCGCTCGGCATGGTCATCATCATGGAAGACGGCCGCAAACTGACCTTCGGCAATCCGAAGTTCATTCCTGCTGCAGCCATTTGTGATCCGGACCTGACACTGGGGTTGCCACCGCAGTTGACGGCAGCGACGGGCATGGATGCCATCACCCATTGTATCGAGGCATTCCTGACCCCGACGGTGAACCCGCCGGCAGACGGCGTGGGACTGGACGGATTGTGGCGCGGCTGGCGCAATCTTGCCGGAGCGGTCAAAGACGGCTCGGACAAGGAGGCCCGCTGGCAAATGATGATGGCGTCCACCGAGGGCGCGCACGCATTTATCATGGGGTTGGGCGCGGTGCACGCCATGAGCCATGCTATCGGACGGCGGGAAGACCTGCGCCTGCACCATGGCACGCTCAATGCGGTGATCCTGCCGGCGGTGCTGCGATTCAATGAACCGGGCTGCGAAGACAAGTACGATCGCCTGCGCGCCACCATCGGACTGGCAGCCGGTGCCGACATAGCGGCTGCCATTGAAGAGCTGAACGGGGACATCGGTCTGCCGGCCGGGCTGGGCGCCATGGGGGTGAGCGAAGACATGATAGAGGATTTCGTGCCGCATGCCCTGGCAGACCTTGCCCACCGCACAAATCCGCGCGAGGTGTCCGCGGAAGACTATGCGGCATTGTTCAGGCAGGCCCTGTGAGCCAGTCAAATTCGACGAAGCGCAGATAAGGCCGGCCCTGGCCGGTGCATGGTCGTTGGACACCGCGAAACAATGAACACCGGACACGCCGGCCGCCGGGCAATGCAATATTGCCACCGTGGTCGTGCATGAATTTATGGCGGGGATGTTCTCAAGACCAGCCTGCCGGACTACGAAGCGGATCATGCTCTAAGGCGGTGGTCTGAAACCTCAACCGGCCACCAGGTTGCGAACCGCCCCCAGCAGCAGCCAACACCCAATGACAAGCAAGCCGATGAAAAACAGCCTGCTGAACTGGTCTTCGGAGATGGAAGACCGGTACCGCCTGCCGAGCCACAACCCGAAAAAGGCCGGGATCAGGGCGAGGGTTGAAACGCCAGTCA
>JBPCVV010000101.1:0-5200 GCA_051010195.1 Anderseniella sp.
ATCCGCGCCTTGTCGGTTGTCGGGTTGTGGTCGATGCCCCGCATCGCGACAAGAAAAAAGGGCGTATCTATGAGGTGCGACTGGATCTGTCAGTGCCGGGAAGAGACATTTCGGTTACCCGTGAAGCGGGTGTGAACCATGCCCATGAAGACATTTATGTTGCGGTTCGGGATTCTTTTGACGCAGCGAGACGCCTGCTGGCGGACCGGGTACAGAAAATGGATGCGTACAGGACAAAGCGGCATCCGGAAGTGCGGCATGGTCGCCTTGCCAGGATGTTCAAAGAGGACGGGTATGCGTTCATAGAATGTGAAGACGGTCACGAAGTTTATTTCGATCGTGACAGCATGACAAAGGATGTCTGGCCGCGCCTGGCTGTTGGCAGCAGTCTCAGGTTCAAGCAGTTGGATGGCGACAAGGGGCCGTATGGCATTCAGGTCACCCTCCTGGATTAATATTCAAGATTCGATGCAGCAGATGATGGCGACTGTAAATCTGACAATGGACCTGGGAGGGGACCAGCGATGGGTTGAGCCCCATATCCGCCAGTCTACTCTAAGCAATGGGCTCCGCTTCCGGGGACGTGGTGCTTTCGCTGCGGTTCAGTATCCGCTCCACGACAAGTAATGCGATCGCACCGAACCCCAGGAACATAATCGCCAGGTTGATCAACCAGCCGACAATGGGGATGAAGTTCAGCACAGCCAGAATGACCAGTCCTGCGGCAAGCACCATCAACTTCCTCGCTATCGATGCATCAAGTTGGTCGTCATTTGAAAACGCCATCCAAACCCGTGTCGACACCGCATAAGTGCCGAGCAGATAGCCCAGCAACCAGAGTGCAAATATTGCCAGCAAGACAATTGGAACAAGCGGCAAGCCAATGAGTGTCAGGATACTTGCCGGAACAAGACCGGCGAGAAAAGCCAGACCGAGAAATCCCGATAACTCTGACATGCCGGGGTTTCCGATCGCACGTTGTCTGACACGTTCAACGAGGGACGGCATGAACGAAAGGAAAATTGCCGAAACGATCAGGAACAATCCCATTGTTGCCAGAAATGTCATGACCAACCCAAAGAGCGATGGCCAGAAGAAGGATAGGTCTTCATGCATGGTTTTATGCAGATCACTCATGAACTCGGTACCTTTGAACGGTACCTGCTGGATGCGATCCGAAGAAATAACGGATGCCGGAATGCTGATCTTGTTTTCGGCAGAGTAGGTGAGCTTGCCCTGAATCTTCGCCGCAGATCCGAACTCAATGTTGCCGGCGCTCAGGCGAACATCACCAGAGACCGGGGCATTGAGACTGATTTTCCCGCCTGCTGCCAGGAGGCTGCCACCGATGGGCGCGTTAATGTTGATATTGGCGCCTACGATGCGGGCGTTGTGGCCGACTGAAGCATTCTCGTGCAGGCGAACCGTAAAGCCGCTGGCTGACAGGTCTTCATCCACGTTGCCCCGGATCGTGATACTGCCACCTACGGCATAGAGATCAGAGCCAACGTCGCTGTCGATCTCGACATCAAAACCGGCCGCATGCGCGTCCTTGCCAATTTGGCCGGCCAGATTGACCGTGATTCCGTAAGCAAACGCGTCGCGCTGGGCACTGACGGAGGAAGGGGCCGAACCGCCAGTGTAAACATCACCACCGATGACGAGGCCTTCTTCTGCGAGAGAGACGGGCGGAGCCAGTGCCATGGCCAACACCAAGCCCAACACCGCTACCAACTTACCCATTGAAATCTCCACAGCTGACGTGAACTGGGCCGCCGCAACTTAAGATAACGCCGACCGGCGATATCACATTGACGGGCATCAAGGACGACAGATTTGCGGCATGGCAAAGTGGTCGATGTCTTCCACTGGAATTCGTGAGTCGAGGTACGACATGGATGAAACCCTGCTTGAGACGATCAAGACGGTACTGGCCAACGGTAAAGACATGACAATTGCTACCGTCCGGGAGGATGGCTTTCCACAAACGACTATCGTCAGTTATGTCAGTGATGGCACGACCATCTATTTTGGCTGTGACTCGACCTCCCAGAAAGCCCGGAATATCCAGCGGAACGGAAAAATCTCACTGACAGTGAACCTCGACTACACCGACTGGAACCAGATCAAGGGATTGTCGATGGGGGCCATGGCAGAGCAGGTAACTGACGCTGATGAAATGAGACTCACGGCAGACCTGATGTTGAAAAAGTTCCCGCAGGTGGCCGAATTTGTCTCCAACCAACTTGACGAATTAGCCGTTTTTCGGGTCACGCCAAAGGTGGTGTCAGTGCTTGACTACTCGAAAGGCTTTGGCCACACGGATCAGGTCGAATTTTGACGAGACTTGGTCTCGGTGCCAGTCCGCCTCGACTGTTGACCAAAATCAACGCGGCTTGGCATTGGAATGTCCATAGTCGCTGCTGAGATGAGAAAATCACTTTGGAGGTCTCAATGGTCGAAAAATCACATACAGCGGGATGGTGGCCCAGCGTATATGAGCCGCTTCGTCAGATTGGTGAAAAAGTTGCCGACTGGTTCGCGCCGAGATCAGAAGCATCGGTGTTGGACGACTATTACGAAATCAACGTCGAGCTGCCTGGCGTGAGAGCCGAGGACGTGGATGTTACCATGCAGGATGGCAGTCTTGTGGTGAGTGGCGAAAAACGTTCAGAGAGACAGCAGACCGGGCAATCATTCTATTTTTCCGAACGGGAGTACGGCGCATTTCAACGCGCTTTCAGATTGCCGCCGGACGCTGATATCGACAATATTGACGGGCGGTTTGATGACGGTGTTCTGTGTCTGAAAATCGGTAAGAGAAGTCCCTCGAAGCCGCCCGCAAAAAAAATCCAAATCCGCAAATCTTGAAGATAGAAAGGACTCGGCGGCATGCGCGTGCAGGTTTTACATTTGATACGCTTGACAGTCGGATGTTGCGTAGCCGTTGGAGCAGTGATTTTCAACTCGGCACCGGTCAATGCCCAATTCGGCTGGCTCGACAATGATGGTCCCGTACTGATTTGGGTGACCATCAGGGCATATCCGAATGAAGAACCCTGGCAGGCTTGCAGACGAGTCTATCAGAGGGACGTTTATCAAGCAGCCGATAGACCGGGAAACCGGGTGCGTTGCTGGATTGATCATAGCCGCATTTATCAACCTGGCGAGGTGCGGCAAAACTTCAATCGGCGGTAATGACGGTGACAAAAGCTTCTGAGGCAAGATTTGACGCCTTGCTGCCATCGGACATGGCGCAGGCATGTGAGGCGGCGGGGGCAACCAAGGCCGGGCGAGATATGTTGGCGCTCATCATCCTTGGACTGCTGGCCGGCGCTTTCATAGCGCTCGGTGCAAACTTCATGACGGTCGTGGTGACTGGAGCTGGAGATCTGCCGTGGGGCGTGGGCCGACTTCTGGCCGGACTGGTGTTTTCACTCGGCCTGATTTTGGTGATCGTGGGGGGTGCCGAGCTTTTCACCGGCGACTCCCTGATGATTGTGGCCTGCGCAAGTCGGCGTATTACACTGGTGGCGTTGTTGCGGGCCTGGTCGTTAGTTTATTTCGGTAACATCATTGGCGCGGTTGGCACGGCGGCGCTGGTGTTTCTTGCCGGACAACACGGTTTTAGCGATGGAGGGGTTGGCAAGACAGCACTTCTGGTCGCAACGACGAAGGCGTCGCTTGCGACTGTGCCGCTGTTTTTTCTGGCAGTGCTATGCAACGTGCTGGTCTGTCTCGCAGTCTGGATGTCGTTCGGTGCCCGAAGCATCACGGACAAGATATTGGTGATCGTTCCCCCGATTTCGGCGTTCGTGGCAGCCGGTTTCGAACACTCGATCGCCAATCTGTACTTCCTGCCTTATGCGTTGGCGATCAAAGCTTGGGCAGGTTCGGAGTTCTGGAACGCCATCGGGCAGGATGCCACTGCATATGCCGGGCTGACGATCACCAGTGCGCTGCATAATATTGTTGTTGCGACTGTCGGCAACCTTGTTGGCGGCAGCCTGATGGTTGGTGCTGTTTATTGGTTCGTGTACCTGCGCAATCGCGACACCGATTGAGGCAGCATGAGGTCGGTTGGCCTGACTGTCTGAACCATCAGTTTTGACGGCGTGCTCTAGCCGCGTTTCATTCGCCGTCCTGTGGCGATGAGCTGGCGTACAACTACAGGTATCAAGCTCAAGACAACAATTGAAGCCCAGGCATCGGCGGGCAGGGGCGCCAAGCGCAGAGCGCCAGCGACATCCGGTTGCAACGCCGCGACAGTGAGAATGATGAGGCAAAGCGCGATGGCGAGCCACACATATCTGTTTCGGGTGATCTGGTTGAAAATCAATCCATCCCGCCAGTTGCGCATGTTGAACACGTGCCAGAGCTGGGCCAATGCGAGGGTGTAGAAACACATTGTGGTTACGGCGTCTCCGTGAAGGTCCAGAGCAAAGATTGCCAGACCCATGCTTGAAAGAGTGGTTGCAGCGATTACACTGCCGCCGGTAACAATTGCCAGCCACTGAGACCGGTTGAGAATTGGTTCGCTGGGAGGTTTGGGCGGCCTGGACAAGACATTCCGGTTTGCTTCGATCGTGCCAAGCGCAAATGCGGGGAACACATCCGTTACCAGATTGAGGAACAGGATCTGCAGGGGCAGTAATGGCAGCGGCAGGCCAACCAGAACCGCAAGTCCGACAATCAGTATTTCACTGAGGTTGCACGACAGAAGATACGTGGTGAACCGGCGAATGTTGGTGTAGATGATCCGGCCTTCGCGTATCGCTCTGACTATGGTGGAGAAGGCGTCGTCTCGGAGCACCATGTCGGCTGCTTCGCGGGCTACCTGGGTGCCGCGCAGCCCCATTGCAATTCCAATGTCTGCCTTTTTGAGGGCCGGCGCATCGTTGACACCGTCACCAGTCATTGCAACTACTTCCCCGGCTTGCTGGTGCAAGGTTATGAGATCCAGCTTTTGTTCGGGCGTGACCCGGGAAAACACATGTGCGGACCGGATCCTTGTTCTTTCAGTTTCCGAGATGTCAGAAAGCGATTTTAGCTCATCTGACCCGATAGTGGTAAAACCGGATGACGCAAGGCCAATGGTTTGTGAGATGTGCCTGGCGGTTGCCGCATGGTCGCCGGTGACCATGATAACATTGATGCCTGCCTGCCGGGCGTCGGCAATTGCTGTTGCCACGTCGGCTCG
>JBPCVV010000102.1:0-45442 GCA_051010195.1 Anderseniella sp.
GGTATCCTGCGCGCGACCCGGGCAGACTTCGCCGACGTGGCCAAGTCACGCCGCCTGGACGATATCTGGAAGCGCATGGACGCCCAGCTGCGCACTGCCATCGAGCTTGATCCGTTGGTGGTTTCAAACGGCAAGGAGGACGGTTTCATCATGCCGACCCATCTCACCACCATCGGCTTTTACATTCTGCGGGTACGGGCAAACCTGGTGGAGATCAGGTCCATACTCGACCGCTGACGTTGCCATCTATTCTCATCCCGATCCAGGACTGATCATCAACTCGCGTGTGCTGCTTATCGGGGGAACCGGCGTTTTCGGCGGTTCAGCTGGACCACCGGCACAATCTGTCTTCCCGGCTGGCGCTCCTTCCGTGCAGATCGACGTGAATCATCTCAGATCGGATTATCTGTCAGATAGTCTTGCATGTCGCCGACACATGCCGGGCAGTCATATTCATGACATTGATTTGTTTCGTCCAAAGTGGCACTTTGCGTTTTATCTGGTGCCCTCAATAAGAGGGAGAATCGGAAATCCGGTGTGACTCCGGAACGTGCCCAACGCTGTAACGGGGATGGTCTTTCGCAACATATGCCACTGGGAAACCGGGAAGGCGCGTTGGGCCAGATGAACCGAAGTCAGAAGACCGGCCAGATGTCATAGCTCGGCTTCGCGCGGACGGCGGAGACAAGCGTAAGATACGTATTGTTGGGGACTTAACAATGCATGATGACCCGTCCGACCTGGTCGCTGCGGCGGCCTTTTCCGATGCCGAACGTGATGCCGTTTACCGTGCGATATTCACCAGGCGTGATGTGCGCGACCAGTTCCTGTCGACGCCGGTGGAAGATGACGTAGTGCAGCGGCTTCTGACAGCCGCCCATCACGCACCATCCGTGGGCTTCATGCAGCCATGGAATTTCATCACCATTCGAAAACCTGCCATCAAGCAACAGATGTGGCAGGCGTTTTCCCGCGCCAACGAGGAAGCGCAGGACATGTTCGGTGGCGACAAGAAACAACTTTACCGATCCCTCAAACTGGAGGGCATTCGCAAGGCACCGTTGAACCTGTGCATTACCTGTGACCGCACCCGCGGCGGCAAGGTGGTCCTGGGGCGAACCCACGATCTCAACATGGACCTTTATTCCACCGTTTGCGCCGTGCAAAACCTGTGGCTTGCCGCCCGGGCGGAAGGCATCGGTGTCGGCTGGGTGAGTATTTTTCATGAGGACGAGGTGCGCGGAATCCTGGGCATTCCCGAGCACGTGGCGATCGTCGCATATTTGTGCATCGGATACGTGGATCAGATCTACGATGAGCCGGAATTGCAGAAGAAGGGCTGGCGCAAGCGGCTGGAACTTGCGGATCTCGTGTTTGAAGACGCTTGGAACCACGGTGGCGCAACTGTTGATACTGTAACGGATTGATATGCTGGCGCCTGCCAGAACGAGCGGGCCGACCACGCGCAGTAGGCGCCAGTGCAGGCGGATCGGCAAGCGCACGCTCTTGATAGAACGCCAAATTTACACCCTAGAGCGATGCAGGTTTTGATTGAATCAAAACCAAGATCTATCCCTTTGTTGTCGCATTTCTTTTTCACAAAACCGGTGTCCACTTTTGTGAGAAATGCTCTAGCCATCTCAAGTCGGGTTCACCTGCCAGTGCCTGATCGCGACCAGGGTTTGAATCAAACGCAGTTAATGCAGGCTGTTCAGGTTCCCAAACTCCGTATCGAACGCGTCCTCGTAGCAGTAGGACCACTCGTCCTTGAAAGGGCCGCATCCTGTTGCACGCCCGAGAACTCTCACCATCTGCTTTCCCGTGCTCTTTTTGTTGTTTCTAATCGAAAGTTGCTTCTGGTACTTCGAAGGCAGGCGGTAGACCTGCACTTTGTCTTTCTCATAGGCTTGCTCATAGAGCGTGAAGCTCCCCTCCAGAGCTTGACTGATCACCGCCCCTTCCCGGTCATCTGCATCGTTTTTGCGGAAGTGGGAAATGTGCGGCTTGTCAAAGACAAAGCTGTCGCCGGTCTGCGTGAACTGCCCCTTCGCACCATAGAGGTTTTTGTAGAACGCTGCCTTGGTCACACCCTCGGTAGAAAAACTTTTACCCTTGCGACGCGCATCGCCAGAGGCCCCTTTTACCGAGTAGGCGATCAGATAGTCGCTGCCCATCACCTCTGCCTGGCCATCGCCATCAATATCGTAAATGTCGTAGTCACTGGAGCGGTTTCCAAAGTAATGGACCTCTTTCATGCGCTTGGTGTCAGACGGCAAGACCTGGCGAACTTCCCAGAGATGCCCGCCGGACATGCGTACGCAACCATGCGATACCGGCCCGCGAGAGACCACCCAGAGGAATTTATACTCTTCGGGGATATTCAGCTCTTCGTAGAGGTGTTTGCCTCCGGCCAGATAGTGCGACACGCCCGGATTGTGGATGCCGTTGCCAATACCCTGCCAATCCATCTTGGGAGCATATCCATAGTACCCCTGGCTGCGGATGTGATCGACAGCGTGGTGGGGGCGCTCGAGGAACGTCATCAGGGCATTGTTTCGGATCATGTGAATCCTGTTTCCCTTGCGATCTTTCGTTGAACCGACAACACTGCCGTTAGGATAAATTGCCGTAAACTCATGGTAGGTCAATGTGCAATGATCCTGCGGGTTGTCGCACTGCAACGCGGGAGCAAACTCGCCACCTGCCGCAACCCGGAAATCGAATTTCCCTTCTGTAACGTCAACAAAGTAGTCCAGCGCAAGCGCGAGGAAAGCCTTGTCATTTTGCGGGTCATTCAGGACTTGGGAAATAAGCACTGCCAATTTCTCAAGTTGCTCGCCGTTTAGGTATACCGCGTTAATGCGCCCAAAAAGCATCTCGTTTGTCAGGACCACGACATCATTTCCATGGAAAAGATATTGCTTGATCAGCTCAATATCTTTCGGGTCGTCCTTATACACGCTTGCGAATGTCCGAACATCGTCGCGCCAAGTCAGGAACGCCTCTTTCAGATCAAGATTAAGCGGGAAAACGCGGCCTGGGTTGAGCGCTTGCATGGCTTTCAGGCTCGCTTCATAAAACTCTGATCGACCCATCTGCCCTTTATTGTGGGCGTCAATGCTGCCCCTGATATCGTAAACCTTCGAATCCATAATGTTCCGGAAGGCATCAAGCTGCAGTGTGTTCTTCATTTGCAGCATTCCACTGTCTTGTGCTTGGGCATAGGTGTCGGAACGTTTCTGCAGTCCGTACAAGTAGGTTAGGACGCTGTATTCGTCGAGGATCGCCGTAAGCCTGACCTGATTGCCTCTGCCGGCGCGGAAATGGATGCGTTTCGGTTCTTCGACGCGCGGTGCGAAACCTGTATAAAAGCTGGCAGGATAACGCTCATAAAATGGAATCCCGCGGTCGACGAGCGAGGCGTTAAAATCTTCGATAGTATAGCCGTCACCAGCTTGGGCATAAGACAATCCCAAAAGGGACCAAACCAAAGCAGCGAATACAACTCTCATCGCCTAAGTCCTCCATCTATTCAACATGTTAACCTGTGCAGATGAACATTTTTGCAGCGGAAAACTCACTAATTAGCCACGATACATGTCTTTCGGCCCGGCAAGTGAAAATGCGATCCCGCACGTGTTCGGTTTTCAGGTTAATGGCTCCAGATCAAAAAATCGACTCACAATTGAACACTCTTGCCCTGTCCCGGTCGCCCACTGCGATGGAGCGCCAAATTCCGCTTGCTGATCTCACCGATAACGTGAAAGATGCTGCAAATAACCATCACCACGCCGGGCTCCGTTAATCCAACGCCGAAACTGGCGGTACCTCGTCCTTCCAAACCCAGGACCTCAGCGCTTACCGATAGTGAGGTGCGGGTCTTCTGGAAACAAGCAACTAGCAGGACGCAAACTGAGCGCCTTGTGTCCTGGCACCTCGATGAGTTGGGCCCATTCAGGGGCCACATTGACTCTGACGCACAAGAACATCGGGCAAGGCTGAACATGTTTACAAAGTTTGCGCAATTTATGGCCACTGGCTGTTTGCTGTTGGCGATGACGTCCCTCACGGGGGCGCCGGCGATGGCCAGCGACGCCGCTGAACTGAAGGTGGAGACTTCCTTCGTTGCAGACGATGGCCGTGACTTGCGCGCCATCCTCGACAGTGGCACCCGGAAGATGCTGACGCCCGCACACGGGGTCGGCGCAAAGTTCGGCCCGGCACAAAAGGCACGCTATTGCAAATTGAAAAGCGGTGGCGCCTCGGTCCAATGGGTCGTCAACGATCTGAAAACCGGCGAAGTGCGGGCCCGCAGTGCGAACGCCGAAAAACTCTATTTCGGTGCTTCCGTTTCCAAGCTCTTCGTCGCGGCGGCCTTCCTCGACACGCACAAGGCACAGTTCACGCAACAACAATTGCGCGAGCTTGTCCGCATGATCGTCGTTTCGGACAATGTCGCCTGGAAGTCGCTACAGCGTCAAACCGGCGGCAGCGAAAGCAATTATGCTGGTCGCGTGGCGGTGCAGGCCTTCGTGAAGCGGATGGGCTATCCTACTATCAAAGGCTTTCAGGGCTGGATGAAGCACAGGGACGGCACGCAGGAACATGGCAACGAACTCAACACTTTGGAACTCTCGCGCTTTCTGTTCGATACATATCAGCGCAAATACGTCGGTGCCGACGTGCTTTGGGAAATCATGCGAGCGACCCGCACGGGTCGCAGCAAGATCGGCAAGTACACGCCCGCCGACCTTCGTATCGGCGGCAAGACCGGCACCTACAGTGGTAGAAACGAGAGCCCTGAAACGATACATCTTCCGACAATCGGATCACGCAATCACGCGGCCGTGCTTTTCTATAAGGGTGGCATCTACGGCATCTCCGTGCTTGCAAACACCGCAAGCAGCGAGGATGTCGCCATTCTCGGAGGAGGGTTAATGCGCGACTATCTGGGCGTAGAGCCCGCGATCAATTGTTGACGAGGTTCGCGCAGCCAACACACGCCCGAACCCGGCCCGTGTGACAGGACCTGCGGTGGCCAAATGCTTTTCGCCATACTTGAGATGGCGCAATCACCACTGCGTGCACGTGAGGACGCAGCCCATTGCTTACCATCTAACGAGGCGGTCAAGAACAATTCAGACAGGCAAATGCGGCTGGACAAAGAGGCAAATAGATTATTCAATTCCTGCAAGATAACAGGGAGTCCGAATGTAATGTTGAACGTGCCCACTGTCGCGCTGAAAGCTTGCGCGGTTGCCTTGGTGTTTGCTCTTGCCGTTGGTGTCTCGGGTTTACCGGTAAACGCATTTGAAGGTCGAAAACTTGGTGAGCAGGCACTGGCAGAATTGGATGCTGCCTGGGCGCTCAGTCAACAGAGAAACAAGGGACCTTTTGGACCCAACACTTGCGTTTGCACGGACGGGCGCAGCGCGCCGGTCCTAAGCAAAACCGGCCAAATCCGCAATATCTGTGGAGAAAAAACCCTGTTCTGCGCTGCATTCAAGCACGACTCAGGAAAGGAATTGGAAAAGCACGGCGTTTATGTCGCGAACATTTTCTCACGTGACCTGAATGATTGGGACAGGTTTGAAAATCACGACAATCTGGTACGCGGATACATTCTGGAACGCTTCATGATCGATACGGTCCCAAAGGGGAAGCTGGCGGCATTGCGCCAGTATGGCGGGCTCTCCGGTGCCGAATATGAGGTGGAAGCCAGCCGTCAGTTTTACGAACGTTACCTTTCGCGCCCGGCCTACAATGACTTCCGCCATTACTTGCTCGCTTACGAATTGCAGAAACGGCACTTTGCGCGCGGCGGCGCTGGCAAAATGCAGGAAGTGCGCAACATGGCCTCTCGCATCCAGGGGGTTGATAAAAAATTCAAGCCGTTGCGGGATGCCACCCACAATCAGGTGTCGGCCTCGCTGATTCCGCTACTCGAGGATTATCGCGACAACCGGGCGTCGAAGCGCACGGCAAAGATGACCAATGATCTCATTTCAGAAATCCGCGCATTAACTTCTCTGGATGTCGAGGCGCTGGATGCGGATATCGCCGAAATTGAGGATGCTGTTCTACGCGACGCGCTGGCCGATCTGGCTCAGAGCGCGGCAGACGCCGGCGGTGTCAGTGGGCTGGGGTTGCTGGGTGAAATGATGCGCATGTTGCGCGAAGCCGTGGCTGAGCCCAGAGTTTTGCCATCTGACAGACGTCGCGCCATTGATATTAACGTGATTGCGGCGACCGTCATGCAAAGCGAGGGCGTACGCGTCGTCGATGCAGGCGAGATGAGTCTCGGCGATGGTCTGTCAATGATGCGTGCGCTGGTGGACGGCGCCTACGGCGTCGGTCTGCTGTCCGCCCGCGAGCGGGAAGCGGCCGCTGCCAATCTCGACGCAGTACTTGCAAAACCGACTCAATCGCGCGCTGATCTCGAGCACCGTCTGGCGTTGTCGGAGCGGGTTGCCGAGTGGGCGCAGAATGGTTCAGTTCTCGCTTTTTCAGAAGTCTGGTCACAATGGGTTCACCTGATACCGGAGACCATTCGATTGCCAGATGACATGTTGCGTGGCTCGCCGCTGCTGCTTTTTGCTTCGGTGCAACAGAAGGTATCAGACTTCATCACCGGTCAATCGGCGTCACGGCACGACTTGGCCGGTCAGATGGTTTCCGGAGGTGCCGTTCGGGCACTCAATCCCGGGCTTGCTGTCGGACCGCTGCTGCTAAACCCTGCGACCGGCAGCTATGCGAGATCGGATCTGGTTGCGCTTGAAGCAACACCGGAGGACTTGCAGCCGGCCGCTGGCATCGTGACACAGGGCGAAGGCAATGTGGTCAGCCACGTACAGCTTCTTGCGCGGGCACTTGGCATACCAAACGCGGTGACGGCCAGCGGTCCGTTCGAAGCTGTTGAGAGTCTGGCCGGTGCGGATGTATTTTATGCCGTGACACCGGGCGGTCGCGTTGTTCTGAAGAACGTTTCAGCGATGACGCCATTGGAGCGTGAAGTCCATGCCGAGTTTACGGCCAACCTGAAACGCAACGATGACGGAACCATGGTTGCCGGCGGCACGGGCAAACTGCATATCGACAAGGACAGGCTTGATCTTTCGGCAACCGCTCCAGTCGATCTTGCTGCGATCCGCCGAAAAGACTCTGGAGTGATCAGCGGACCGAAGGCCGCATTTCTGGGAGAGCTCAAACACCTGTTTCCCGATAATGTTGCTCGGGGCATTGTTTTGCCTTTTGGCGTTTATCATGAGCACTATCACCGCGCGGTCGTTGCGGTCCCTGAGGCGCTGCAAGACAAAGGCATTGCCGTACCCGGAGGCCCGCTTCCAGAGTTTGTGCGCAAGACATACGCCACCTTCTTTGGCGAGATGATCCCTGGCGGGACCAGCGAAAAAGAACTCAGTGACTGGATCAAGCCGAGACTCCAGGTCATTGCAGAATCGATCATTACCGCACCGCTGGACGATGGGCTCAAGCGGGCAATCGCCGACGAACTGTCCAGGGTGGGCCTGATAGATCCCAACGATCCCGGAAAGACCGTCGGCTGTTTTGTGCGAAGTGACACGAATGTCGAGGATCTGGAGAACTTCAACGGTGCAGGGCTCAATCTGACGATCTTCAATCTGGTTTCGCTCGATGATATCTTCGATGGTGTGAAGAAAGTCTGGGCTTCGCCCTTCCGGTACCGCTCGTTCTCATGGCGCCAAACGCTGATTGATGATCCGGAGTGGGTGCTGCCATCGATTATCATCCTTGAATCGATCCCGTCCGAGAAGTCGGGCGTGGCGGTGACGGCGGATATCAATACCGGCAATCCGGATGCGATCCTAATCGCTACATCGGAAGGTGTCGGAGGCGCGGTGGATGGCACACCAGCTGAGACACTGCTCTGGTCCAAAGAAGGAACAGAGCTTGTCACGATGTTCAAATCTCCAACGCGTCAGATGCTTAGTCCGACTGGCGGAATTGAAGTCCTGGCATCAACGGGTTTGGAATATGTTCTGGACGAATCCGAAGTTAAAGCTCTGGTCGGGGCCGCGCAGAAAATTGAAACCTCACTGGAGCCCACCCTCAACTCTGCTGGATCGCCGCGCCCCTGGGATATCGAGTACGGCTTTGCGGACGGGAAGCTTTGGTTGTTCCAGTCCCGCCCTTTCATTGGCAGCGATGAGGTCGCAAATTTGCCGGCACTGTCCCGGCTTGATGAACCTCGCCCGGCGATGTCCACAAACGTGTCGTTGGATGAATTCGTGAATTGACAGCTAAACCTTGCCTCAGACCAGTGATTCTCGTGGCCCCTGTTTTCCTATGTTGCTATCCTGTCTGCGGTCAGTCTCATTCGACCCAATCGAGTACGTTGCGGATCACGCTCCAGCGGGCCTCCTTCTTGGTCGCACCTCTTCCAAGTATCCAGTATTCGTAGATTCTCTTAAGTGTCCCGTCACTGCGCTTCAATCGGATCCAGGTGTCGAGCCCATTTTGGATGCGATCATCTCGCCTGCGCAAAATTGCAACAAGACGCGAGGTATCGTCATCTCGAGGATCTACCACGGCATATGTAGGGTGTATCAGGGTCCAAGCCGATCCCCCCTCGGAACTTGTCACTAGCGCGTCCATCTTCTCCGGCGGCCCCTCGAAAAACTGGCTTTCGGACCATAGTTCGACGAGCTTCGCCTTGGGTAGAGTCTCCCTCACGAATTGCGCGAAGTAACTTCCAGCCTTCACGCCAAGTGTGAACCCCTCTCCATCGCCAAGGCTTTCTAGGGTCTCATATCGTTCCCGGTCGTGATCACGGGCAACAAAGGCGAAATGGAGCGTTGTGTAGGGCAGACTGAACAAAGACCCCTCTCCCCGCCTTAAGTTAATCTCCAGGCCGGATAGAGCGATATCGAAGTGATCTTCTTGGTACTGGTCCGATAAAGTCAGCGCTGTGAACGGAACAAATTCTATTTCAAGATCGAAATCTTTCGCAATCCTGTGAACCATATCGATATCATGACCAACCAGCTCGTTCCGGGCGTTATAGTAAGAGAACGGCAAATTGTCAGGGTGAAAACCTACGCGAACAATGCCGCGCCGAAACACACGCTCGGCATAAGTTTCATTCTCTCGCAATGGTGTTGGGTTGGGCTCGCTGATCGGCAAGATCTTGTTTGCTACGCGGCGTTCGATGAGCCCCATCGATGCGATGACATTTTCTCGGGTCAATTGTTCGGATGTAAGCCTTGCCAATCCAATGCGTGTAGCGGTAGCAGCACCGACGAAGATCGCCAAGCAAAGACCAGTGACCGCCATCACCTTCAGACGTTGAAGCTTCAAAAAGCCGTTCAGAGAACATGTCACAAGCGTCGTGAACGCCAACAAGTGCGCGGCCCCCATTAGATCGGAGAACGGACCGGCAATGACGCTGGAAATCAGGAAAAGGCGAAAGATATCGGCAGGGATTTCGTACAGATCCAATAGAAACGGAATCGTTACCGTGACTTTGCCAAAGCTCAGAAAGCTCCCGCTCGCAAAGAGTGTCGCAAATTCATCGGTCTGCATCGGTCGTCCATAGAACCAAGCGGCAAACGGGACAAAGATCAAGGTTATGATCTTGCCCAAATGGGGGAAAGGATAGGCCATGGGGACCATGAGCTCAGCGGTTTTCTCCAACTCATCCGGGTCTGCGTGGACACCACGATCTGGCAGTCGCGCCATCAGGGCCTTCTGGCTGTCGATGAGCAAGGGGATGACAGCAAACACGCTGCCAATGGCCAGCGCAGTCACGAGCACGCTGCCCTGTGTGCTCAGAATGTCACGATATCTGAACGGTGTGACTGCTGCGACGAGAAGTGGAAGCACCACGAAGACCAAAAGCAAAATGGCCGGAATAAAAATGAACATGTAGGCTTGTAGACGCCCGAATTCGTCCAACGTGATTGTTCCAGCAGCATTTGCGGAAATCGAAAATACACCTATCGGGCTGAGACTCGTGACATAGTTGCCCACACGCCCAAGTGTATCGTTCAATATATCGAGCCCATCCATTAATGGCTTGTTGTTCGGCGTCTGCATGAGTGCGAAACCGATAAAGATGCAGAACACCACGACCCCCGGAACCAAATTTTCCGACAGCGAACGAAACGGGTTGGATGGAACAAAAATCTTCAGAAAATCGACGCTGCGCTGCGACTCGAGCAGACTGGTGCTGAAAAAGGATCCGGCCGACAAGGCCGGAAGTGCGTGCGCGAAGATAAAAATGGCCGCGAATCCAATCAACCACAACACAAAGAGTACGGTGAAACCGGTAATCGCAATTCTTTTACTCTGGGCGACGGTGAGATGCCCTATGTTGCCGATGATCGAGCAGACAATGAAAGGCAGCACGGTCATCTGGAGCAAGCCGACATATACGTCGCCAACCACGCCCAGCGGCGAAGCGTAATCACCCAGGAACAAGCCGACCGCAATGCCAAGACCCAGGGCCAGAAGAATGCGTTGAAACGGTGTCAATCGGGGGCGACGCGTCGTTACGTCTGTAGCGGTCTCTGTCGTCAAAGCAGGCCCTCAGCTGCAAAAAAGGCTGCCGCCGCATCATGAAGAGGTGCACCCAACCCCTGTGTGGCCATGGAGTGAGGCTGGAGATTCCCAAGCGCGGGATGCGCCGCCTGCACATGAGCAAGCTCTTCTATTACAGCTTGGATGAGGTCACGTACAACCTGATCAGGCACGACGTCGCGGGTGAAAAGACCCGCGTGTACCCCCAAAGTTTTGGTGTCAGTCAATGCTGTGGGATAGACGCCGGAAGGAATGACCGTCGGTGCCAGATCAGGCGCCGCGTCCGCAAGTCCTTTCTCTACGCTGGTGTCCAGATGCATCAGACGCGCAGCGCAGTTGGTTGCGGCCTCCATGACCACCGCGGCCGGTACCGCAGTTACCATGGCAAAGGCATCGATCGTCCCCGCGCAAAGCGCGTTGACTTGCGTCTCTGGAGTTAAGACTCCGACGTTCAAAATATCGTCCACCGGGAGATTGTGCGCGGCCGCCAAATCCAGAACCAGCTGCCGTGTACCCGAACCGAAATTGCCTGGGCTGAAGCGCTTACCTGCAAGGTCTGCCAGACTAGCGACCTGTGCGTCGGCGGGCACCACAACATGAAGCGCCTCACTGTGCAAAGAGAACGCGCTGCGCAATCCAGGAACATGCGCGACACCAGTGGTGGCTGCAGTATCGCCCAGTGCCTGTCTGGCAACATTCGACTGAGCAATTACGAAGGTAAATGCGCCTGACGCGACTTGGCGTATATTGAAGACGGATCCCCCGGATGGCACGACATGGCACCTTGTGACCAACGTCGCCCCTTCCTGAACAAGGCGTTCCGACCTGCGGTTGACAGACTCACAAATCGCCTTACCGATAGCAAAATAGGCGCCACTTGATGTCCCTGTTCCGATCGTAACGAACCGGTGTTTTACGTCGCGGGCCAGAGCTGAATCTGGGGAGGAGGTCGCTGAAAAAAAGACACTGGCTAGTGTTATTAGCAATATCATTGCGCCCACCGGAGCAAGCTTTAAGCGAGAGCGGCGGCTGATTTTCCTTCTTTCCAACACTTCCTCTCCCTTAACCGTCCAGACATGAAGGATTGTCTCCTGACGCCGCATTGAAAAGTAGCGCCACTCTTCATGCTTTTCAACAACACAGTTTCTGCCGGATCCTGCCCTGATCAGCCCCACCAGAGTGGTCCGATTTGACCGCCGCTTCAGGTGAGGAATGGCCTTGCTGGAGACTACTGGTGTGTAGTGGTGATAATACTGCCACCCCCTCAGATACGCATCATGGGCAGCTGGAATATCTGTTCCGGTCCAGTTGCTGCTCCGACAATTTTGCTCATCTGCCGTCAGCGTGATCTGTAGTCACTTGATGATCTCGCTCGCTACTTTGTCCTGCAGGGCAAAATGTCGACAAATGTGCGAACATCTGATCCCGTGCGGCAAGCTGTGCATTGCGGCGCGATATGGCCACATCCATCTCGCCCGTGCCGAGCGTGGTTTCGAGAAAATTCTTTCCGGTGACATCCCGTAAATCAGTGGGCACTGCCTTGCGCACATGCCAGTTGCGATGTTTTCGCCTGAGATTGTGATATGAGATTGCCGCAGACCTGCCCCTAAATCAATTTATCGAATGTGCGGGTTAGGCGTATGCATTTAAAAATCAATGAAAAATTCGAACCTTTAAGAGAATGGTGGAGCCAGGCGGAATCGAACCGCCGACCTCTACAATGCCATTGTAGCGCTCTCCCAACTGAGCTATGACCCCGAAATCTCTCTCAAAATTCGCCGCCCGCCTGGGAACTGGCGGCAGTGTCTGCGTGATACCCGCAACTGGCGGATGTTGTCAATCTGCCAGTTCAGCGGACGGGCTCAAACATCTTCACCGCCCTTTTTGGGTATAAGGTCTTCAACACCGGTGCCGCTTTCATCTTCCTCATCGTCCAGGAACACGTCGGAATCATCGCTTTCGTCATCATCGTCGGTGTCACCGAGATCAACGTCCTTGATTGCCGCTGCCTCATCATCATCGGTGTCGTCACTGTCGTCGTCTTCAAGGTCTTGCAAGCTCACAACTGCAGGGTTTTCCTCCAGTTCGCCTTCGTCCTTCTTGACCTCTTCCGCTTCCGGCTTTTCAACAGGCTTTGCCCTTGTCGGCAGGTCCGCCTTTGATGGCAGCAACTGCTCTGCCACAAACTCCTGGTCGCACTTCGGACAGGCGATGGGATCCTTGTTCAGATCGTAAAAGCGGGCCGCACAGTTCGGGCATGTGCGTTTGGTTCCAAGTTCGTCGCTGACCACGGTGACAACGTCCTTATCTTTTAGGAATGGATTTCAAGAATGAAGATTGGTGGCGCATCCCATGCCACGGGCGCGCGCGCGTGTCAAATGACCCAATCCAATTACATCTCGCTCTAATGATGGCATGTCGCATCAGGGTATGATAATGCCGCCCTACACGTCGCCAACAAGGCCGCCTTGCGCCTGCTATTTCAGGATCAAAACCCGTTGAGTTCCGAACCGCCGCATCCGCTTCGCTCCGTAAAATCGTCCGGCCTGACCGGCCGGGTCCGGGTGCCGGGGGATAAGTCAATCTCCCATCGCGCCTTGATGTTCGGTGCCATGGCGCTTGGTGAAACCGTTATCACCGGACTGCTGGAGGGCGAGGATGTCATCAACACCGCCATGGCCATGGCGGCGCTCGGCGTCCGGCTTGAACGCTGGAACGACGATGCAAGCTGGCATGTCAACGGCGTCGGCCTGGGCGGATTTCAGACGCCGGCCCAGACCATAGATTTCGGCAATTCCGGCACCGGGGCACGCCTCGCCATGGGCCTGCTGGCCACCACCCCCATATCAGCCCGCATGTCGGGTGACGCTTCGCTGCGGTCGCGTCCGATGGGCCGCATCGTCACACCTCTCGAAGGCTTCGGCACCCGGTTCGATACTGCACACGGCGGCCGCATGCCGCTGACCCTCAACGGCGCACAGCACCCGGTGCCCATCGAGTACCGCCTGCCGGTGGCGTCTGCCCAGGTCAAGTCCGCCGTCCTGCTGGCCGGCCTCAACGCGCCGGGCGCGACGACCGTGATCGAGCCCGAACCGACGCGTGACCATACCGAACGCATGCTGCAGGGATTTGGCGCCGACATTGAAATCGGCACGGCAGAAGACGGCGTCCGCACCATAACCGTTAAGGGCCACAAGGAATTACAGGCCCAGGCGGTCGAGGTGCCCGGCGATCCGTCATCGGCCGCCTTCGCGCTGGTGGCGGCGATCATTTCCGATGACAGCGAAGTCACCGTTGAAAACATGCTGCTCAATGAAACCCGCACAGGCCTGATCGTCACTTTGCAGGAAATGGGCGCCGACATAACCATTGCCAATCAGAGAGTGTCAGGTGGCGAACCGGTTGGTGACGTGACGGCCCGGTCGAGCAGGTTGTCGGGTATCGCGGTTCCGGCAGCGCGCGCGCCGTCTATGATCGACGAATATCCGGTCCTGGCCGTTGCGGCTGCGTTTGCTGACGGCGTCACGAAAATGCAGGGCCTGCACGAATTGCGGGTCAAGGAGAGCGACCGGCTGGCTGCCGTGGCGGCCGGGCTGCAGGCCAACGGCGTTACGCACGAAACTGGCGATGACTGGCTTGCCGTCAACGGCGGCCGGGTGCCCGGTGGCGGAACAGTCATTACCCACCTTGACCATCGCATTGCAATGGCGTTTCTGGTGATGGGGCTGGCGGCTGATCAGCCCGTTACAGTGGATGATGGGAATGTCATGGCCACGAGTTTTCCAGATTTCAGGGAGTTCATGGAAGGTCTGGGCGCGCGTTTCGAGGACGCGTCCGCATGAGCTCGCATGCGCAGCTGGTTATCGCCGTTGACGGCCCGGCGGCATCCGGCAAGGGAACGCTGGCCCGCCGGCTGGCAGCCCATTACGGGCTTTCCTACCTCGACACCGGGTCATTGTACCGGGCAACCGGGCTGGCAGTTGAAGCTGCCGGTGGCCGGCCAGACGATGAACCGGCTGCCCTGAAGGCGGCACTAAGCCTTGATCCGTCTGCCTATTCAGAAGACCAGCTTCGTTCACCCGGCGCCGGTGAGGCGGCATCGCAGGTGGCGGCCATTCCGGCGGTGCGCTCGGCCCTGCTTGAGTTTCAGCGCAGTTTTGCGGCAGCGCCGCCGGGCGCCGTGCTGGACGGGCGTGACATCGGCACGGTTGTGTGCCCCGACGCGGATGTGAAGCTGTTTGTCACGGCTGAGCCGGAAACTCGCGCCCAGCGCCGGCATCTTGAACATGCCGGCCGCAGTGACAGGCTCAGCTATGAGAATGTGCTGTCCGATATCCGCCGCCGTGACGAACGTGACAGTGGCCGCGCGGTGGCGCCATTGAAGCCGGCTGAAGACGCCATCTTGCTCGATACGACAGAATTGGGTATAGAAGCCGCGTTCCAGGCCGCTTTGGACCTAGTCGAAAGTGTTTTGAATGAGCGGGGGCAGTCTGCCTGAAGGCGGAAGACCCCTTAATTTGTTCCTGGATGCCGATCATTTCCATCCGCTCTCGCTGATGTTCTGGAACTCAGAGGCAGTGGTGCTCGGCATTCGATATGAACAACAACCCGTGTTTGGTGCCCGTGCTGCCCAACCCATGTCCGACCATTACCGGCCGGATAATCAGCGCAAATCGGGACGTCCTGCGGTTATTTCCGTGGGCCAGGCATATTTATCGATCGAAAGAAGGCTTTATTGATGGCTGAAACCAGCTCTCTTAACCCTACCCGCGATGATTTCGCGGCCATGCTCGATGCGAGCTTCAACGAAGAAACCAATGCAGAAGGCACCGTTGTCAAAGGCAAGATCATTGCCATTGAAAACGACCTGGCCATTATCGATGTCGGTCTGAAGACCGAAGGCCGCGTACCGCTGCGCGAATTCCGCTCTCCCGGCCAGGAACAGGAACTGACGGTTGGCGATGAGGTCGAAGTGTTCCTCGACCGGATTGAAAACGCCGTGGGCGAAGCCGTGCTGTCGCGTGACAAGGCACGTCGCGAAGAGGCCTGGGTGCGTCTTGAAAAATCTTTCGAAGACAATGAACGCGTGGATGGCGTGATCTTCGGTCGCGTCAAGGGTGGCTTTACTGTCGATCTCGGTGGCGCCGTGGCATTCCTGCCCGGTTCACAGGTGGACATCCGTCCGGTCCGTGACGTGACCCCGTTGATGAACATGACCCAGCCCTTCCAGGTACTGAAAATGGACAAGCGCCGGGGCAACATCGTTGTATCGCGCCGCGCCATCATGGAAGAAACCCGCGCCGAGCAGCGCTCTGAACTGGTCCAGAACCTTGCCGAAGGCCAACAGGTCGAGGGCGTGGTCAAGAACATCACCGATTACGGCGCGTTTGTCGATCTCGGCGGTATCGACGGTCTGCTGCATGTCACCGACATTTCCTGGAAGCGCGTCAATCATCCCACCGATGTTCTCGCTGTTGGCCAGACCGTCAAGGTGCAGATCGTCAAGATCAACCCTGAGACCCAGCGCATCAGCCTCGGCATGAAGCAGCTTGAAAGTGATCCGTGGGAAGGCGTTGAAGCCAAGTACCCGGTTGGCATGCGCGTCAAGGGCCGCGTCACCAACATCACCGACTATGGTGCGTTCGTGGAACTGGAAGAAGGCATTGAAGGTCTTGTCCACGTATCCGAAATGAGCTGGACCAAGAAGAACGTGCATCCCGGCAAGATCGTTTCCACGTCGGAAGAGATCGAAGTTGAGGTGCTCGAGGTCGACCCGGCCAAGCGCCGTGTCTCGCTTGGCCTGAAACAGACCACGGACAACCCGTGGGCCTCGTTTGCCGAGCGTTATCCGCAGAACACCCACGTTGAGGGTGAAATCAAGAACATCACCGAATTCGGCCTGTTCATCGGCCTTGAAGGTGATGTTGACGGCATGGTTCACCTGTCCGATCTGGACTGGAACCGGTCTGGTGAAGACGCCATCCAGGACTACACCAAGGGCGACACGGTCAAGGCCATCGTGCTTGACGTTGACCAGGAAAAGGAGCGCATCTCGCTGGGCATCAAGCAGCTTGGCGGTGATCCGATGGAAGGCGCAGCCTCCGGCGGCATGCGCAAGGGTGCAACCGTAACCTGTGAAATCACCGAGGTGCAGGAAAACGGCATCGAGGTGAAGATCGCCGATACCGACATGACCGCCTTCATCCGCCGTTCCGACCTGGCCCGTGACCGGTCCGAACAGCGTCCTGAGCGGTTTGCAGTCGGTGAGAAGGTCGATGCCCGGATCACCCAGTTCGACAAGTCCGCCCGCAAGGTCGGTCTGTCGATCAAGGCTCTGGAAATTGCCGAGGAAAAGGCTGCCGTCGAACAGTACGGGTCCTCGGACTCCGGTGCGTCGCTCGGCGACATTCTGGGCGCGGCTCTCAACAAGGCTGGTGAGGACGACAAGGACGAAAAGTCGAAAGACTGATCCTACTGTTCGTACTTCTGTTATACTCTCAACCGGCCAGCAACCTTCTGCTGGCCGGTTTTTGTTTGCCGATCTGCGACGCGCAGATTGAAGGACGGCTTTGTTCTGATCGATCCTGTTTCTCCAATTTGCGACGCGCAGATTGAAGGACGGCTCTATTCTGATCGATCCTCTTTCTCCAATCTGCGACGCGCAGATTGAAGGACGATCTTGATTTCACTACATTGGTCCGTACAACCAACGGGCTCCAACCAACTGGAAACACGCCTCATGTCCCTCGATGCCGATAACATGATTGTTCGCCGAAAAATGCGCCGCCGCGTCTCGTTCTGGCGCGCCATATGTATCGCGCTTGCCGTCGTCACGCTGGTGGCCGTGGCTTATGGCAGCAGCGGGTCCGGCTTCAACCTGGGCAAGCGCGGCGACCATTTCGCGCGCATCCGCGTGGAAGGCATGATCACCGGCGACACCCAGACCCTCGATATGCTGCGCAAGATCGAGAAGGCCAAGCAGGTCAAGGCGCTGCTGGTGCACATTGACAGCCCCGGCGGCACGACCGCCGGATCCGAGGCGATCTACGAGCGCTTGCGCATCATTGCCAAGGACAGGCCCGTGGTGGCGGTGATGAATACGGTAGCTGCATCTGGCGGCTACATCACCGCGATTGCCGCAGATCATATCGTGGCCCGCGGCAATACCATCACCGGGTCTGTCGGCGTGATCTTCCAATGGGCGCAGGTGGAAAAGCTGTTGAGCAATATCGGTATCGCCATGCAGGAACGTAAATCAGGTGAGCTGAAGGCGGAACCGAGCATATTCTCTGAGCCGTCGGCTGAAACGCTGGCCGTGACAGACGCCATGATCCGTGACAGCTTCGTCTGGTTCACCGACCTGGTGAAACAGCGCCGGAAGTTGTCTGCAAACCAGATGACGCTGATTTCCGATGGCCGCGTGTTCACCGGGCGCCAGGCGCTCAATGCCAAGCTCGTCGACAAGCTGGGCGGTGAGGATGAAGCGATTGGCTGGCTGGCTGCCGAGCACAAGCTCTCCAAGGACATGAAAGTTATCGACTGGGAACCTGCACCGGCCGCCGGCGCCGGCCGTCTGGGCCTGTTCGGCCTGGGCAAGGTTGCTCGCTGGCTCGGGTTTTCCGCGGCGGTAGATGCTCTCGAGGCGCGCACGGTAAAGCTTGACGGGTTGTTGGCGCTTTGGCACCCTAACTTGCGATAATCGCTGGTTTAAGGCGCAACATTGTGCCAAAAACATTCACACAGTTTGCTTCAACCCTGAAGGGGGTTCAATTGCCATGATCAAGTCGGAACTTATTCAGGAGATTGCGATGCGCCATCCGCATCTATTTCACCGCGACGTGGAACGTATCGTCAATACTGTTTTTGATGAAATCACCGGCGCCATGGCTGAGGAAAACCGTGTCGAGCTGCGTGGTTTCGGAGCGTTCTCGGTGAAACGGCGCGATGCCCGTCAGGGGCGTAATCCACGCACCGGTGAGCCGGTAAATGTCGAGGCCAAGCACGTACCGTTTTTCAAGACCGGCAAGGAACTGCGTGAGCGCCTCAATGGCGGCAAAGACGGATAAATGAACCAGGCGGCCCGTCACAATTGAACGAGCCGGGTTTTTAGCACTCTGGAACGGGCACAATTGTCGTGACGGCAAAACGCATATTCTCATGGATCATTGGTGCGCCGGTGGCTGTTTTGCTGGTCTGTTTCGCGGTTGCCAACCGGCACTGGACCGATGTGTCGTTCGACCCGCTCAACAAGGCTGATCCCTGGTTGGTGGTTTCAATGCCCACCTACCTGCTGCTGTTCGCCGGCATTTTCATCGGCATGATTGTTGGTGGTGTTGTTGTATGGATGAGGCAGGCAAAGTGGCGCAAGGCAGCGCGCATGGCGCAGACCGCCAAACCAGACGTTCCCAATGAACGTAAACCCAGTGACGCAACGGGCCTCGTGCCGGTTGTGAGCCAGAAAAACCAGGCCTGACGCTCTCGTCTTGCGGCGCCAGGTTGAAATCCAAGAGTTGTCATGTCCGAGAATCCGATTTGCGTTGCGCTAGACACGCCCGACCCGGCCCTCGCTGCTGCCATGGCGGCACGACTGAAAGACCATGTCGGCATGGCCAAGATCGGCATGGAACTGTTCTATCGTGCCGGCCGGGCCGGATATGAACAGGTTGCCGCCAGCGACGTGCCCTTGTTCCTGGATCTCAAGCTGCACGACATACCCAACACCGTGGCTCAAGGGTTGACGTCCCTGATGTCGCTGGACCCGGCCCCGGCGATTGTGAACGTGCATGCAACAGGCGGACCGGCCATGCTGGAGGCCGCGGCCAGGGCGGTGGACGGCAAGGCGAAACTGATTGCCGTGACCATCCTCACCAGCCTGTCTGATGCGGACATTCACGCTGCCGGTTTTGATCCCGCGTGCGACACCGCGCAAACGGCGGTCAAGCTGGCGCAATTGTCGAAACAGTCCGGCCTGGACGGCGTGGTGTGTTCGCCGCACGATATCGCGGCCATCAAGACTGCCTGTGGCACTGACTTCATGACGGTTGTACCGGGTGTGCGTCCTGCTGGCGCCGCTGTGCAGGATCAAAAACGCATTGCCACGCCGCGCTCTGCCCGTGCCGATGGCGCAGACGTCCTGGTCATTGGCCGTCCGATCACGCAGGCGGACGATCCCGCAGCTGCAGCCGCTGCCATCGCCGAAAGCATGGAAGGATAGACCGGTGAACACGACAAAGATCAAAGTTTGCGGCCTTTCTGATCCAACCCATGTGCGCACTGCGGTTGAGGCTGGTGCAGATTATGTGGGGTTCGTGTTTTACGAGCCCAGCCCCAGAAATGTTTCGACACAGGTGGCGCATGGTCTTGCTACCCTGGCACGCGGCCGGGCGAAAATCGTGGCGCTGGTCGTGGACGCTGAAGATGAATTGATCGACCGGATCAATGCCGAGGTGAAGCCTGACTTCTTTCAGGCCCATGGGTCTGAAACCGCTGAGCGAATAGCTGCAATTCATGCTCGCACCGGCGTCCCGGTGATAAAGGCCATCAAGGTCAAAGACGCGGCAGATATTGAGGCATCAGCCGCCTTTACGGATGCGGCCTGCATGGTTCTGTTTGATGCCAAGGCGCCTGAAACCCTGGCCAATGCCCTGCCGGGCGGCAACGGCATAGCCTTCGACTGGGACCTGCTGCAAAGCGGCGGTCTGGGCGGCAGTTTCATGCTGTCCGGCGGTCTGGAAGCCGGCAATGTCGCCAAAGCCATCACCGTCACTGGTGCACCCGCTGTTGATGTCTCGTCCGGCGTTGAAAGCGCACCAGGCGTCAAGGATGCCGCGGCCATCGTGAAATTCATTGAGACCGTGCGCCAGCACGGGTAGAACATCTGACCTGGGCTGTTTGAATTTTTGCCGAACAGCCTTTATCCGGCACACCTGTGTTGTAAGCGAGAGTTGAGCAAATGAGTACGTCTGCACCAAATTCCTATCGCACCGGGCCGGATGAAACCGGCCTGTTCGGCATTTACGGCGGCCGCTTTGTGGCCGAAACGCTGATGCCGAATATTCTTGAACTGGAAGCAGCGTACGCGGCTGCCCTCAAGGACCCGTCCTATGCAACCGATATGGATGACTTTCTGGAGCACTATGTCGGCAGGCCGTCGCCACTGTATTTTGCCGAGCGCCTGACCGAACACCTCGGTGGGGCGAAAATCTACTTCAAGCGTGATGAACTCAACCATACCGGGGCGCACAAGATCAACAATGTCATGGGTCAGATCCTGCTGGCCCGGCGCATGGGCAAGACTCGCATCATTGCCGAGACCGGCGCCGGTCAGCATGGTGTGGCGACGGCCACGGCCTGCGCCCGCTTCGGGCTTGAGTGCATTGTCTATATGGGGGCAACGGATGTTGAGCGCCAGGCTCCCAATGTGTTCCGCATGAAACTGCTCGGTGCGGAAGTTGTGCCAGTCACATCCGGACGCTCGACCCTGAAAGACGCCATGAACGAGGCGCTGCGCGACTGGGTCTCAAACGTTGAAGATACTTTCTACTGTATTGGTACGGTCGCCGGCCCGCATCCCTATCCGGCCATGGTGCGCGACTTTCAAAGCGTGATCGGCCGGGAAACCAAAGAGCAGATGCAGGCCCGCGAAGGCCGCCTGCCAGACTCGCTCATTGCAGCCATCGGCGGCGGATCAAATGCCATGGGCCTGTTCCACCCGTTCCTTGATGACCCATCGGTTGAGATCTTCGGCGTTGAAGCCGCCGGGCGCGGTGTCGACACCGACGAGCACGCTGCTTCGATCACCGGCGGCAGGCCCGGTGTCCTGCATGGCAATCGCACTTACCTGCTGATGGATGATGATGGCCAGATCAATGAGGCACATTCGATTTCCGCCGGTCTGGATTACCCCGGCATTGGGCCGGAACATTCCTGGCTCAATGACACCGGCCGCGTCAGCTACATCTCAGCAACGGATGATGAAGCGCTTGAAGCATTCAAGCTGTGCTGCGAGCTGGAGGGAATTATTCCGGCGCTCGAACCGTGCCATGCCCTGGCCAAGGTCATGGAAATAGCGCCTGACAAACCGGCTGATCATCTGATGGTGATGAACATGTGCGGACGCGGCGACAAGGATATCTTTACCGTCGCCGAACATCTGGGGGTGAAGCTGTGAGTGCCGGAACCCGAATTGAAGCCCGTTTTGCCGATTTGAAGGCACAAGGCCGGGCAGCATTTGTCACCTTCGTCACCGCCGGTGATCCGGACTATGACACCTCGCTTGAACTGGTGCGGGCACTGCCGGGCGCTGGTGCCGACATTATCGAGCTTGGTATGCCGTTTACCGATCCGATGGCAGACGGCCCGGCCATCCAGGCGTCATCGCTGCGCGCGCTCAATGCCGGCCAGAACATGATCCGGACCCTTCAGTTGGTGACGAAATTCCGCGCCGGCGACAATGACACGCCGATCGTGCTGATGGGCTACTACAACCCGATCTACATCTACGGGGTGGACAGGTTCATCTCCGATGCCAAGGCAGCCGGTGTCGACGGTCTCATCGTCGTGGACCTGCCGCCCGAGGAGGATCATGAACTGTGCATTCCGGCGCTGGAACAGGGTTTGAATTTCATCCGGCTGGCAACACCGACGACCGATGACAAGCGCCTGCCGAAGGTGCTGACCAACACCTCCGGGTTTGTCTACTATGTGTCGGTGACCGGCATTACCGGTTCCAAGGCACCGGACATCTCACGGGTCAGCCAGGCGGTTTCCCGCATCAAGCGGCATACGGCTTTGCCGGTTGCGGTCGGTTTCGGTGTCAAGACGCCGGAGCAGGCCGCCGGCATTGCGTCCGGTGCAGACGGCGTGGTTGTAGGGTCTGCCCTGGTCAACACCATCAAGGACAGTCTCGACGCTGATGACACGGCAACGGACACAACCGTCTCCAATGTGCTAAAGCTGGTCAGAGAGCTGGCACAAGGTGTGCGCAATTCAAAAGCGACGTAGCGGATAGGCGGCAATGAACTGGATCAAGAACTTCGTCAGGCCAAAGATCAGTGGTATTCTCGGCACCAAGCGGGATGTGCCGGAAAACATGTGGATCAAATGCCCGGAAACCGGAGAGATGGTTTTCTATCGCGATCTGGAAGCCAACCAGTTCGTTATCCCGCGCTCCGGCTACCACATGCGGATGGCGCCCGACACCCGCCTGGAGCACACGTTTGACAATCAGAAGTGGACTGCCATTGAGCTGCCGGACGTGGCTGTGGATCCGCTGAAATTCCGCGATGAGCGCAAATATGCCGACCGGCTGAAGGAAGCCCGCGTCAAGGCCGAGCGCAAGGACGCCATCATTGCCGGTCGCGGCCATATTGACGGACTCGAGGCGGTGGCAGTCGTTCAGGATTTCGCCTTCATGGGTGGCTCGCTGGGCATGGCGGCGGGCGAGGGCATCGTCACGGCCATGTTCGAAGCGGCAGACAACAAGCTGCCGCTGATCCTGTATGCGGCATCCGGCGGCGCGCGCATGCAGGAAGGCATCCTGTCATTGATGCAGTTGCCGCGCACAACCGTCGGCGTACAGCGCCTGCGCGAGGCCGGTGTGCCGTATGTCGTCGTGCTGACACATCCGACCACCGGCGGGGTCACCGCGTCCTATGCGATGCTCGGCGATATCCATATCGCTGAGCCTGGCGCTCTGATCGGTTTTGCCGGTCCGCGCGTCATTGAGCAGACCATCCGCGAAAAACTCCCCGACGGCTTCCAGCGATCCGAATACCTGCGCGAGCATGGCATGGTGGACATGGTCGTGCACAGGCATGAACTGCGCTCCACCCTGTCAAATGTGCTGCACATGCTGATGAAGCAGCCGACACCTGCCCAGGCCGTGCAATTGCCGGCACCTGAAGCAACCGAGACCGAGGCCGTGCCCGCCGACACCGGAGCCTGATCCGACATGGCTGTCAGCGATGCCATCCTGATGCGGCTGCTGGAGCTGCATCCCAAAATCATTGATCTGTCGCTGGACCGGATGTGGCGCCTGCTCGACGCATTGGGAAATCCGCAGCTCTCACTGCCGCCGGTGGTGCACATTGCCGGTACTAACGGCAAGGGCTCGACGCTGGCCAGCATGCGCGCCATGTTCGAGGCCGCGAACCTGAGTGTACATGCCTATACCTCGCCGCATCTGGTCAGGTTTCACGAGCGTATCGCGCTCGGTGCACCCGGCGGTGGCAGCCTGATCGAAGAACAGATGCTGGTCGACCTGCTGGAAGAATGCGAGCGGGCCAACCGGCAAGAACCGATTACCTTTTTCGAGATCACCACGGCTGCCGCCATGCTGGCGTTCGCCCGCGCCCCGGCGGACTATGTGCTTTTGGAAGTGGGGCTTGGTGGCAGGTTGGACGCAACCAACATTGTTGCGGACCCGGCGGTCAGCGTGATCACGCCGGTCGATATGGACCATGAGCAGTATCTCGGCGACACGCTGACGAAGATCGCAGGAGAAAAAGCCGGTATCCTGAAACAGGGCCGGCCCGCCTGTATCGGGGTTCAGCAGGACGAGGCGCGCGCTGCCATCGAAACCGTCGCGGCCGAGGTCGGCGCGGATCTGAAAATCGCCAACCAGGATTTCCAGTGCTTTGAACAGTACGGACGCATGGTGTTTCAGGATGAAGACGGGCTTCTTGACCTGGACCTTCCGTCACTGCACGGGCGCTTTCAGATCGACAATGCGGGCCTGGCAATTGCGGCCATACGGACGCTGGATGACAAGCGCATCACCGCTGACCACATCGCTAGCGGGCTGGCGGATGTGAAATGGTCCGCCCGCATGGAGCGGCTTGAACCGGGATTCTTCCACTCGCTGGTGCCGGTCGGAACAGAGATATGGCTTGACGGCGGGCACAACCCGTCCGCCGGGCGCGCAGTGGCGGCCACGCTGGCCGATCTGGATGAACGCTCGCCACGTCCACTCATCCTTGTCACCGGCATGCTCAACTCAAAGCGGGCAGACGGCTATCTCGCCCCGTTCGCCGGCCTGGTGCAGAAGGTCATGACCATCGCCATACCGGGAGAGGAAAACACCATCCCGGCTGTCGAACTGGCCCGTGATGCAATCGCCGCCGGCCTTGATGCGCGGCCCTATGACAGCCTGGAGCATGCCATGCGGGCCGCCGGCGAAATTGCCGGGGGTGACACGCCCGCCCGTATCGTCATTGGCGGGTCCTTGTATCTTGCCGGCAATGTGCTGGCGCTACATCGCGATGAAACGCCAAGCCAGGTGTCGGGCACCGCACGCAGATAGAGCGCGAAATTGCCATCGACAAAATCGCGCTCTGTTGGTTCGGAGTCTATTTGAACGGTCTGTTGACGGTCAGATGGACGCCTTAATCCACTCGGCAATCTTGCCCTTCGGATTGGCGCCGACCTGGGTTGAAGCCACTTCGCCGCCCTTGAACACCATCAGTGTCGGAATGCCACGCACGCCGAACTTCGACGGCACCGAGGGATTTTCGTCAATGTTGATCTTGACGATTTTCACGTCGGAACCGAGTTCGTCGGACAGTTCTTCCAGCGACGGGCCGATCATTTTGCACGGACCGCACCATTCAGCCCAGAAATCCACCACGACCGGGGTGTCGGACTTGATCACATCGTCTTCGAATGAGGCATCCGTGACAGCGTTCGTTGCCATGTTGCAAAACCTTTCTTGAGAGAGATTTGCCCTGAACTCGAGGGAATCGGCGTCAGTGCAATAGTTGAACGTGATCCAGAAGTAGGTATTGACCCGACGCAGGTCAAGTCTCAAAGCCTGCCGATTACACCGTTGTGATCGCCGACCCGCGCCAGGCCTTATTCAGCATGGTGGCCGGCACCGGCATCAGGTGGGGCGCATCGGTCCACAGCAGCGCGCATTCGATGGCACGTCCGGGATAAACCCGTTCCAGCGCTTTTGAATAGGCCGCAAGCTGGCGCAGATAAATTCCAGGCACGCCATCAACGCTGGCGGGCGGCGGACGATTGGTCTTGAAATCGACCACCAGCACCCGGTCAGGTTCGACCACAAGCCGGTCGATCTGGCCGGTCAGACCCAGCCTGTCGCGATCCGGAAGGTCGATCATGGCCGCGATCGATACCTCAGCCCGCCCGGCGGCGGAAAACACCGGGGCAAACCGTCGATCGGCAAACAGTGTCATGATCTCGGATACCGTCGCACCGAGCTCGGGCTCGGAAACACCATGTGCTGCCAGAAATCTCCGGGCCGTGGGTTCGCGTTGCTCTCCGGCAAGTTCCGGCAGTGATTGCAGCAACCGGTGCACCAACTGGCCGCGGCGGAACCGGGCATCGCTGCGCGGCGCCAACGGTGACAGGGCCGTTTCGCTGCTCCAGCCTTCGTCAGTCTGTCCGGGAGCGTCCATGCGTGACGGCGCCAGCCAGCGACCAGGTGCTGAAACCGGTTGTGCTGGAAGGTGCGCCCAGTCTGGCGGTGGGATGGCTTCAGCCGCATTGCCGCTCGCGCTTTGCTTGTCGTCGCTGACCTGCGGCTCGCCGGCCCGCCAGGTGTGAAAGCCGTCCGTGTCGATGTGCTCTGACAGCAGCGGATCATCGCCGTGCGTCAGAGCGGCATGCATCATGGCGTACCAGCTGGCATTTGGCGCTTCAGCCTGTGCGGCATTGCCCTTTGCCTTGACGAAGCCGCACACGTAGAGCCGGTAACGCGCCCGTGTCATGGCCACGTAGAGCAGCCGGTTGTACTCTTCCATCAGGCCTGCAAAGGCCTCGTCCCGCAGGGCATCCGTAACCCCGGTGGCGTAATCAGATTTCAATCGCCACACCGGTACATTGCCAGCGGCGAACAGGACATTGCCGATTTTCCTGGTGTCCGGTACCGAACAGGTATCGGGCAGGAACACGATCGGTGCTTCGAGGCCCTTTGCCCCGTGTACGGTCATGACCCGCACTTCGCCTCCGGCCTGGTCCATGTCACGGCGGATGTCGGCCTGGGTTGCTTCCAGCCATGCCAGGAAACCGGCAAGGGAAGGCGCATGCTGTTGTTCATACTCCAGCGCAAGTTGCAGAAAGGCGTCTACCGGGTCTGCAGCCTCCGGCCCCAGCCCGCCCAGCAGGGCCCGTCTGCCGCCATCGCGTGCCAACACCGCTGAATAAAAGCCGAACACGCCGGATCTGGCGGCCAGATCGCGCCAGTGGGTTAACTGTTCGCAGGCGTCCGCATATGGCTTGCCGGCCCGGGCGGCGGCGTGCAGCCTGTCCCATAAGCTGTCGGCGCCACGATCGTGAGCAAGACCGAACAGGTCACTGTCATCGTCAAACCGCGTGGCACCGTCATCATGGGTAAACAGCGGGCTTTTCAACACACCCGCCAGGTTGAGGTCATCCTGGGGCAGGATGCACACCTGGGCCAGTGCCATCAGGTCCTGGACCGCGATGTGGTCGAGCAGTTTCAGCCGGTCTGCGCCGGCGACCGGCACGCCGGCTTCCTTCAGCGCCCGCACGATGGCGGCCATCAGGTACGATCGCTGGCGCACCAAAATGAGAATGTCGGACGGTTTGACGGGACGATTCTTGGTCAGCATTTCAGGGGATTGCTCGTGCGTCCATCGCGCAATTTTTCTGGCGATGCGGCGGGCCATCACCAGGTGCGGCGGGTCGACGATCTCCCCCGATTTTGGTGTCCAATGCTGAATCTCGTCCTCCGTCTGGTCCCGTTCCAGATCCCATATCTCAACCAGCCCCTGCTCGCCTGCGCGAATCGGCAGGTGCCGGACTTCCGGCTGGATGTCAGAGGTCACACCGCGGCTTGCATCGTCGCGTTTGAACACCAGGTCGACGGCGCGCAGCACCAGTTCGCTGGACCGGAAGGAGTGTTCCAGCGGAACCTCGCGATAACTCGCTCCGGCATTGCTGATGAGCGCCTCGTAGTGACCGGCCTGCCTGTCGAATTCCCGCGGATCAGCGCCCTGGAACGAATAGATCGACTGCTTTCGGTCTCCCACGGCGAACATGGTTCTCGCACACCCGTCTCGCGCACCCTCTCCAGCGAAGAATTCCTCCGTCAGCGCTGTGATGATCTGCCACTGCTCGGGACTGGTGTCTTGGGCCTCGTCTATCAGGATGTGATCAAGGCCACCATCGAGCTTGTACAGGACCCAGGCGGCATCGGCTTTGTGGTGCAACAGATCAACGGTTTGATGAATCAGGTCCTCGAAGTCATAAGCCGCCAGATTTTTTTTCAACCTGCTGAATGTGGCGAGGATCTCCAGCCCCAGATAGACCAGCGCATTGGTGGCGCGTACTACGGTTGCGGCCTTGAACTTGGAGTTCACAGCCATGACCAATTCGCGCAATTCAATCAGGGTTTCTCTTACACCGTGGCTAGCGTCTGAAACGCTCTTGGTGACCAGCGATGCATCCTTTTTTGGATCTCCGTCCGCTTTTATCGTCAGCCTTATTGCGCACGCAAGTTGCGTAGCTGAGTTGTCTGCATGTAATAAATCAGACAGGTGTTTGGCTTGCTTTTCATCGTTGGTTTTCTCGCTGTTCCGAAGTGCCGCAAGCACCCGCTGCAGATCCAGATGTGCGATTGAAGACGCAAATTCTGCTGAAAAGCTTTCCGGTGTCTCGCCCTCGCTAAGCCCGAATAGAAGATCCAGTTGGCGTTTTAGCAGCGCAAACGTCTCAGGGGTGCCAAAGGCGGCCAGCAGTCTGCCGGCGTGCTTTTGCAGTTCTTGAAGCAGACCGGCAAAAGCCTGTTCATTGGCAAACGGCGTGATCGTCGACACGGCCTCCCGGATCCTGTCGTCATCCCGTGTCAGCACCTGCGCGCGCGCAACCGTCATCAGGTCGCGGCTGTCGGTTTCGCTCAACACCTGGAAACCGGGCACGACGCCGGCCTCAATTGGAAACCGCTGCAACAGCCGCTCGCAGAAGGCATGGATCGTCTGGACTTTCAGGCCGCCGGGGGTTTCGAGCGCCCGGGTAAACAGTCGGCGCGCCTCGTCCAGGTTACCGATTTCCACATCGGACCACGCAACGTCCCTGCGGATCAGGTCGCGCAGTTCACGATCATCCCTTGCAATCCACCCCGACAGTTTCTCAAACAGGCGCTCCGACATTTCCGCCGCCGCAGCGCGGGTATAGGTCAGGCACAGAATGCGCTCCGGCTGAACGCCGTCCAGCAACAGCCGGATCACGCGGCCAACCAGCACATGGGTCTTGCCGGCCCCGGCATTTGCCGGCACGAAGGCCGAGACCTGCGGTTCCGATGCGAGATCCTGCTTGCTTCTGGCCGTTTCGAATTCCGGTGACAGGTTCATTCGCCGTCACCATTGTCCGATCCATGATCACTGCCCTGGCCCCATTCGCGCCAGCGTGACAGGTGGTCATAATCGCCTTTCCGGTTCCAGGCTTCCTGCCCGGCGCGCGCCGGGTAACCCTGGTCCTGGTCAAGGTAACCGGCAATCAGCGAGCGCACGCCATCGGCGGCAAATTCAACCTCATTTGAAATGTCTACCTTGCCTGATGGCCCGATCAGCTCGCCGGGTGGATCACCTCCGGACAGCCTGACATACAGGAGCTCGCTGACCGGCGCGGCGGGCAAGCCCTCAAAGCCGCCATTCTGGGCAATCCAACTTTCCAGGTACAACTGCGGTTTGTACCCCTTGGTGTCATGGGACTGCAGCTTTGCGCTGCCGGTCTTGTAGTCCACGATGCGAAGCTTGCCACTGTCCAGCCTGTCAATGCGGTCTGCCCGGGCCGTCAGGCTGACGTCGTGGCCACGGACTTCAAACGGGTGTGCGCCTTCCAGTTCGGTCAGTTGGCCGGTGACGTTCTCTCGCAGCTCGGCTTCCTGCCGGCAGAACCAGTCGGTCATGCGCCATACTTGTGGCAGCCACAGCGCCCGCAAAGCCGGATCGGGCGCAAAGTCTCCGATCAGCTTCACCGCAATTTCCCGCAAGCTTGCCAGTGCATCCTCCGGCAGCGCTGCCGGGAACTGCTTGGTAAATTCTTCCACCACCGCATGTACAAGCTGGCCGCGTTCGGCCGCACCCGGTTCACGGTCAAGCGGCGGCAGGGGTTTCAGTTTCAGTACCGCGTTTGCGTAAAGCCAGTACGGGTCCTGCATCAGTCGCTCAACCCGTGAAACCGAATATCGCCGCGGACGGGCCGCGACTGGCGGGGTTGGCTTTGGCGGTTTGGCGGCGGCCGGTTTTTCATCTGCAGGCAGCTTGGCATGCCAGTCCAGTCCGAGCGCCCAGCCGGCCCAGTCGGTTGCCGGATCGGGCCTGAGCGCGTCACCCAGTCCGGCCGCGCCCAGAACGGCCTTCAGTCTCAGCAACCAGCGCGATGCCACTGCCGGTGTGCCATTGACCTTGCGGGCCCAGGTCAGCACCACCGTGTCGGCACCCAGGCCCTGCACAAAGTCATGGGCTGCCAGGCCCAGCCTGCGTTCCGGCAGCTGCAGGCCGACAGCCACGTGCTGCGGACGCGACAGCCAGGGTCCCGGATTGACATCGCCCGGCCAGACACCCTCGTTCAAGCCGCCGAGAATAACCAGCTCGGTCTGCACCAGGCGGGCCTCCAGCAATCCCAGTATCTGTAGCCGCGGATGCAGCGGGTGGCGACGGCGAACCGGCACCATGCGCAACGTGTCGGCAATGAAACTGCAATAGTCCGCATGGGGCATGACCGGTGCATCGACAGCATGATCGATCAGCTCGCGCAAGGTATCCGACAGGGCCGCGCCTGCTTCGCCAGTCCACAGCCTGTCCGGCACAGCGTTGGCGCCCGCGCACAAAGCCTCGGCAACCGAAATATGCGCATGCAGCAAACCGGACAGCGGGCTGCCGTCGCTGGCCTCCGACAGGTCCAGCATGGGTGCCATGATCTGTTCCAGCCGCGTTGCCAAGGTGGACAGGGTCTGCCACTGCTCCGGCGAAAGATTCTTTGCCAACGGATGTGCAAACGGATCCTGCGCCAGTCGCCTGGCTTGTGAAACACGCGCTGCAAGACCGCGCGGATGGTGGCCGCCGGGCACCTGCCGGAACACGGCAATTTCCAGTGTCCTGGCCAATGCGCCCATGTCGACCCGGCTGACCAGCTCGTCTGCCATCAGGCTGTGCCCCAACAACGCCACCATGTCGTGGGCGCGCGCTGTTGGCGCGCATACGTCGGCTACCAGCCGGAAAAATATGCCCTGTTCGGTGCCACTGAGCGCTTCCCCGGCACTATCATCGACCTGAATGTTCCAGCGTGCCAGCTCGGATGTCACGCGGCGTGCCAGTTGCCGGTCTGGCGTTACCAGCGAACAGGCGCGATGCTCGTCGTGCGCCTTGCGCATCAGCAGACCGATCATCAGCGCCTGCTCGCGCATTTCAGGACACACCAGTTCGCTGACGGCATCACATGCCAGCCTGAAACCTTCCCTGTGGCTCGCGAGGTCTTTCCACAGATGGGTCGCCTCGCTGGGCCGCATTGTCTCCGATGCCAGCACGGCGCGGGCCCGGCCGGTCTCGGTCACTCGAATGCCGGGCAGGTCAGGCACGCCGGCGCGTTCAACCCCGATTTTCTCAATGAGCTCCTTCATGCCGTACTGCGGATGCTGCGGGGAGGTTTCGATACCGGCCCAGCTTTCTTCATCCAGGTCCTGATCAAGGCCCGGCAGGATGACGGCGCCGCGCGGCAGGTTGGCAATTGTCACCAGCAGGTCCGCCGTTGCAGGCACCGAGCCGGTCGAGCCTGCCGCGATCACCGGCGCTGCAGGCGGTTGCTGCCGCAGCCGTTGCGCTTCTGCCTGCAGCAGGGCGGATCGTCGCGCCTGTGGTCCCGTCAGGCCAGCCTCTGCCATGGCAGCCGGATAGATTTGTGCGATGATCTTCAGAAAATCCGCAGCTTCGGTGCGATGCAGCGGCATCTCGTGATCGCCGGCGAGCAGGTCCGGCAGGTCCGCCAGCGTGATATCGCCGGTTTCGAGGCTGTCGATCAGCTGCATCAGCGAGGCAGCCATCTGCAGGGCGTGCGAGGTGCTGTCATTGACGGCGCGCGTTGCCGGACTGTCGGGACTGGAGCTTGCCCATTGGCGCACAATGCGGGTCAGCATGAACTGCCTCTGCGCCTGGGTGGCGGCGGGCGGCAGGTTCAGGTCAGCCTCCGCACCCGGCCCGTATGCGCCGGTAATATGAATCTCGTCCTCGTCCACGTCACCCAGCGCGCGAATGATCGGCAACAGCCGGGCGGTGTCCGGATCGGCCCTGATGAAAGCTTCACGGCAGGCCCGCACCGCGCGCCGCGTCGGCAGCAGGATTGTCCAGGTGCTCAGCTCAAGCGGGTCAGGCGCGCCGTCGGGGCCCGGCAACAGTTGACCTTCCAGAATGGATGCAACAAGGCTTGGCAGGAAACCGCATGATGGTGGAATGGTGAAAACCGACGCTGTGGCGTGCGCGGTCATGTTGCGCCCAGTGCAGCCAGCCTGTTTTCTGCCTCACCGATGGCTGCCGGTGTGCCCACGTGCAGCCACCAGTTATCGTGCTCCATGCCGTAAAGGCGCCGGCCGGTGATGGCGCGGTTCCACAAAAGGTTCATGGAAAAAGCGCCATCCGGTGCGTCGGCGAACAGGCGCGGGTGAACCATGTAGGCACCGGCATAGACCAGTGGTGCGGTGTCGCCGCTGCGGCGCGACAATTGTCCTTGTGCATTCATCTCGAAATCACCGGGCCCGTCAAAACCGATTGACCGGTCCTTGCCCGACAACAGTAGCAGACAGTCCATCCGCCCGTCATCCCACAGCGCGGCCAGGCGTTGCAGTGCCGGCGTCGGCCCGTCGACCCAGAACGAATCCGAGTTCAGCACGAAAAACGGCTCATCCCCCAGGCTTGGCAAGGCACGTGCGACGCCGCCACCGGTATCCAGCAACTGACCGGTTTCATCCTGCACAGTGATGTCCAGGTCATTCCTGTTGCGTGCCCATGCCTGGATCTGGTCAGGCAGGTAATGCTTGTTGACCACCATGTGGGTCACGCCTGAACGCTCAAGAACATCCGCCCCGCGGTCCAGCAGCGATCTGCCGGCAACCTCGATCAGCGGCTTTGGCCGGTCCAGGGTCAGGGGCCGCATGCGGGTGCCCAGACCCGCTGCCAGCACCATGGCGCGCGAGCCGATCACGAAGTGGCACCTTCACGCAAGGCGCGCGGTAAATGGGTGTCAAACCACGCCTTCACCGCCATAAGGGCAGGGTGGCGGAGGTTGTGCTCCAGCACATCGCTGGTGCGCGGCAGGTATCTGAGATAACCGGGTTTTTGATCGCGCGTGTTCAGGCGGGCGAAAATGCCCAGTATCTTGGTGGCACGCTGGGCGCCCAGAATGGCGTAGGCAGCCTGGAACGAGGCCGCATCAAAGCTGTCGTCCTCGGCACTGCGGGCTGCAACATACATGTCGTAGTAGTCCTGCTCGGCATCGGTGGGGATGGTCATCCGTACATCCTGCAGCAAAGACGCCAGGTCATAAGCCGGATGGCCCAGCACACAGTCCTGCGTATCAATCAGGCCGATCTTGCGGTCACCGTCGCGCTGCGGCAGCCAGAACAGGTTGTCGACATGAAAATCCCGCAGCACCCACACCGGATCACCGGCCTGTACCTGGTGTAGGACATCCCGCCACGCGGCCATGAAGTCATCACGCACCTCGCTGCGCAATGGCGTGTCGGTGAGTTGCGGCCAGTACCAGTCGAGGCACAGCTCCACCTCGATCAGCAGTGCGTCCATGTCGTAGGGCGATAACTGGTAAGTCTCACCTGAAGACAAATCGATTTTGTCCGGCCAGTCGTTCTGCGCGCTGTTTGCCAGCATCATTACCGCGCCTGTCAGGCACAGTGAAAACTGCTCTGCGTCATCGAGCAGCGAGCGGAAACTGACCGCCCCGAAATCCTCGATGACCGCAAGACCGTTGCGGGTGTCGATGGCGTGGATTTCCGGCGCCGACAGGCCTTGTGCCCTGAGGCCGCGATTGATCGCTTCAACTGCCCGGATATCTTCCGCCAGGTGGGCAATGCCGCTATAGGGCAGGCCATTGCGGATCGGGTCTCCGTCGGGACGCGACGGCATGTCCATCAACAGGCCGCTTGCGCCGTCCGGCCCACCGCTCAAACGCTCGTAGCGCCGCGACGAGGCATCTGCCGGCATCTTGTGGCGGGTCGCGATGTGCCAGCCGCTCGCGGTCAGCAGATTGTCTATATGCTGCAGTTTTTCCAGTCGCGCAGTCCAGCTTTCACTGCTGCTTGACAAGTGGGCGCTGCGCCCGCCGTTTGCCTCTTTCAGTTCAATCAGCAACCCGCCGCCGGGCAGCAAACCGGCCGCCTGCGAGGGCCACTCAACGATGACCGGGCCGGCATCCAGGGCTTCGTCGATACCCAGTTCATTGATCTCGGCGGGTTCTTCCAGCCGGTAAAAATCCATGTGCGCCACGCTGCTGCCGGCCACGTCGTAGGTCTGAACCAGAGTGAAGGTCGGGCTTGGCACTTCGAGTTCCGGATTGTCGGCAAGCGCGCGTATGAAACTTCTGGCAATGGTGGTCTTGCCGGTGCCCAGGTCGCCTTCCAGGGCAATCAGGTCGCCTTTACCTGCCAGCATGGCAAGACTGGCCGCAAGCTGTTCACTCGCCGCTTCGTCCGCCAATTCAATTCGCAAGCCCGGCTCGCTGACCCTGGTTGACATCATGCTGTTCAGCCTATCGAAGCGGATCGCGGCTGTTCAACATTGGCGGGCGCAACAACCTCGCGCGGTCCTGAATCGGGCAGCCTGCAGATCACGGTCGTCCCCTGCTGAAGCTTCGACATCAGGCGAACCGAGCCGCCGTGCAGTTCCACAAAGCTCTTGACCAGGGACAGGCCAAGGCCGGGGCCCCGGTGGCCGCCGGCCAGCGGCTTGGCATTGAACCTCTCGAACGCCTTTTTCTGGAATTCGTCGTCCATGCCCCTGCCATTGTCGGCCACCCACAACAGCACATCGCTGCCGTCGCGACGCGCGCCCATGCGGACCGTTGCGCCGCTCGGCGAAAAGCCGATGGCATTTGACAGCAGGTGCCCGATGGTCTGATGCAGTCGCCGGCTGTCCGCTTTCAGGGACCCGGCGTTTTCGGCAATTTCGATGTTTAGCGTCAGGTCGCGTTCATCAATGCGTCTGGCAAAGTCGTTGGCCACGTCGGACAGCAGGTCTTCGACCTTGATGGTCTCCAGGCGCAGTTCCATGGCGCCCGCATCAATGGTGGTCAGGTCGAGAATGGCGTCGATAACGGCCAGCAGGTCGTTGGATGATGACTGGATATCCGCAACATATTCCGATTGTTTCGGCGCCAGTTCACCGGCAATGCCCGCAGACAGCATGGAGGCAAAACCGAGGATCGAGTTCAACGGTGTACGCAGTTCGTAAGACACGTTCGACAGGAATCCGGTCTTGAGCCGGTCGGCCGCCTCCAGCGCGTCATTGCGCTCGCGAAGTGCCCTTTCAATACCTGAACTGGCGGTGACGTCCACATAGGTGATCAGCGTGTTGCCGTCGGGCAACGGCACGACGTTGTAGTCCAGCACCATGCCATCCGGACGGATCAGCCGGTCCTGCAGCGGCCGGCGGCTGTCAGACAGCGATGTTACGGCCAGTTTGACCTCGTTCCACATGTCCGGTTGCGGCATCAGCCGCGCGCACTGCTGGAACACTTCGACCACGTGCGGCCGAGTATCGAGGAAGGCTTCGTCCAGTTGCCAGAAGCGGCCGAATGTCGGGTTGAACAGCTTCAGGCAGCCATCTGTGCCGAACAGCGCCAGTCCTTCATGCAGGTTGTCGATAGTCTCGCGCTGGACGCCGATAAGTTCGTTGTAGCGGCTTTCAAGCTGTATCTTTTCGGATACGTCCTCATACAGCACCGACACCTCGCCGGAGCGCGGCTGTTCGGACACCACGCGCAGCGACCGGCCGTCCGGCAGATGCCACAACTCGTCGGGTGTATCCAGGCGGGCATAGGAGGCTAGCTGTTCGGTTTTCCAAGTCCGGTAATTGGCCTGCTCAGGCAGTTTGCGTTCCTCGCGCAGGCGGTCGAGAATTTCGCCATGGCTGGGGTGCGTGTCGAGCCACTTGGTGTCCAGCGACCACAATTGCGCAAAAGCGGCATTGTAGAACGACAACTTTTGGTCGGCGGCGAACGTGGCGATGGCGGCGGTAATCTTGTTCAGCGTGCTGGCATGGGAGCGAATCTGGCGATCCAGCTCCTTGCGGGTGTCTTCCAGTCTGGTCATGTCCAGGGCAAACGAGGCGGTCGTGTTGTCAAACGGCACTTCCACCAGTTCCAGTATGCGCTTGGTCCCGGCCACAACCGCGGCCCCGCGGGAAACGGCGCGCTCGTCTGCTGCCGCTGATGTGACCGGCGTGAAAGCTTCGCGATCTATAAGGGGAATGTTTTGTGAGATGACCTGGTCGATGTCCGTGTGCTCTACGGCATCCATATAGGCCTGGTTGACCCAGATAAGATCATCTGCTTCGTCGCGCAGGAAAACCGGAAACGGCGCCTTGTCGAGCATCGAGGAGAGCCGTTCAACCTGTTTGCCCAGGCGTCTGGCGTCGAACATCAGTTCCTTTGTGTCGCGCCGCTCGCCGGACAGGGGCTTGATGCGCATGGTCGCAACGCCGCCGGCGACGCGACCGTCCGCCTCGACCAGTTCACCATCCAGCGTCTTCAGGGCGATATTGAACGGTGCCCCCGATGAGCGCAGGGCCGCGAGCCCGCCTTCAAGCGCGCTGACGGATTCATCATCAAGCCATTTGGAAAACTTCGCCAGGTGTTCAGGCTCGGTATTGAGCTGAACCGTACCACGCAGGTCGCCCGTAATGGTATCTGGTCCGGCGTTGCCGTCCCGCCAGATGAACAACACACTCGGTTCGGCGTTGATGATTGCCTGTGCCTCGTTCAGCTCCGCTTCCAGGCCCGCAATTCGCGTGTCGGCTTCGGTTCGCCGTACCGCCATGCGGCGCACCGCGATGAACGCCCACAGCATTACCGCTGCCGACAACAGCAGGGTTGCAAAAGCATAGGTATTTTCGGTTGCAACCGCTGTATCCAGGAAACTTTGGGCAACTGCCGGGGCAGGTTGTGCACATAAACCGGCAGTTACGGCAACCAGCAGTGCTGCCGCACAAGACCCCCCGCCAGTGTTTCGCACAAAGTGCAAAGCGTTTCAGGCCCCCTGAAAACGTTCTTCCGCGGAGCACCCTCCTTACAGGCGGAATCACCTGACAGAGGAAAAGGTACCCGATTCCAAAGTGTTAGATCAACTTAATGCATTCACGCGAATGCCTGTTGTCCCAAACGCAAAGCAACTTCACTTACCCGTACCAGGGTGACCTGAACATGCAGTACGTCCCCGCGCGAATCGAACACGCTACGTCCCATCACTGGTATAGCGTTAGATGAGCAAAAAGCACACTACCCCGTTGCAAGCTTATCAACGGGTTAGCGCACTTTGAATATGTCAGGGAACACCGGAACCGATGTCAGTAGCGGTAGGTTTCCGGTTTGAACGGGCCGTCCGGGGTCACCCCGATGTACTTTGCCTGCTCGTCGGAAAGCTTCGTCAGCTTGGCGCCGATCTTGCCGAGATGCAGCATGGCAACCTTCTCGTCCAGGTGTTTTGGCAGCACATAGACAGAGTTCTTGTACTCATCGCCCTTGGTCCACAGCTCGATCTGCGCCAGTGTCTGGTTGGCAAACGACGCGGACATGACGAAGCTCGGGTGGCCGGTTGCGTTGCCCAGGTTCACCAGGCGACCTTCGGACAACAAGATCATCCGGTTGCCGCCGGGAAACTCGATCATGTCCACCTGCGGCTTGATATTGGTCCACTTGAAATTCTTCAGGCCGGCGATCTGAATCTCGTTGTCGAAGTGGCCGATATTGCACACGATCGCCATGTCCTTGACCCGGCGCATGTGGTCCACGGTCAGGATGTCCTTGTTGCCGGTTGCAGTAACGATAACGTCGGCGCGTTCGATATCGTCATCCAGTGTGACCACTTCAAAACCGTCCATGGCGGCCTGGAGCGCGCAGATCGGATCGACCTCGGTGACCAGCACCCGCGCACCGGCGCCGGCCAGGGACTGGGCGGAGCCTTTGCCGACGTCGCCGTATCCGGCCACGATCGCCACCTTGCCGGCGAGCATGACATCGGTTCCGCGCCGGATGGCGTCGACCAGCGATTCACGGCAGCCGTACTTGTTGTCGAATTTCGACTTGGTCACGCTGTCATTGACGTTGATGGCCGGAAACGGCAGATCGCCTTTCTTCTCCAACTCGTAAAGACGATGCACACCGGTTGTGGTTTCCTCGGAAACACCCTTGATGGCAGCGCGTGCCCTGGTAAAGAAGCCCGGGTCGCGCTCGATGCGCTTGCGGATGGTGGCGAAGAAAATTTCCTCTTCCTCGTTGCCTGGATTGTCCAGCACCGAGATATCGTTTTCAGCCTTGGCACCGATAAGGATGTACATGGTGGCGTCGCCGCCGTCGTCGAGGATCATGTTGGCGGTTTCACCGTTCGGCCAGTCGAATATCCTGTCGGCAAAATCCCAGTATTCCTGCAATGTCTCACCTTTGTGGGCGAAAACCGGAATGCCGCGTTCGGCAATGGCGGCTGCGGCATGGTCCTGCGTGGAAAAGATGTTGCACGATGCCCAGCGCACTTCCGCACCCAGGGCCACCAGTGTTTCGATCAGCACGGCTGTCTGGATGGTCATGTGCAGCGACCCGGCAATGCGAGCGCCCTTCAGGGGTTGGCTTGCGCCGTATTCCTCGCGCACGGCCATCAGCCCGGGCATTTCAACCTCTGCAATGGTGATTTCCTTGCGGCCAAATCCTGCAAGGGAAATGTCGGCGACGGCGTAATCGTTGGTGCTGGTCATGAGCGGTGAGTCCTGTGTGAGTCTTGCAAAGCAACGTTGAATTTGCGCGCTCTATATCAGGCCGCGAGCCTGTTCGCAATGAACATATAAATAAATCTTTATATATCGTCCGCAACCGCAGCGCTATCAGCGCCGTCGTCTTCACGGTCTTCGCCAAACCGGTCGGCCAGCAGGGCGGTGATGGCGTCCAGGGCAGCCTTTGCGTCCTTGCCGTCAGCGGACACCTTGATCGTCGTGCCGGTGCAAGCGGCCAGCATCATCAGCCCCAGAATGGAGGTTCCAGGCACGCTTTGTCCGTCATGGGAGACGGTTACTTCGGTTTCGAACTGTTCGACACACTTGACGAACTTGGCCGAGGCGCGGGCATGCAGGCCGCGGCGGTTGGTAATTTCAAGCTCGCGCACCACGGTCATCGGTCAAGCAGGCTTCCGGCGAGGTTGATGTATTTGCGCCCGGCATTCTGGGCTTCTTCGGCGGCTTTCTGCAGCGGCATTGATGCGCGCACGCTGGCAAGCTTGATCAGCATCGGCAGGTTGGCGCCGGCGAGTACTTCGATGTCGCCGTCATCCATGGCCGAAATGGCAAGATTGGACGGGGTACCGCCGAACATGTCGGTGACCACCACGACCCCGGCACCGGAATCGACCGTCTTGATGGCTTTCAGGATATCGTCGCGGCGTTTGTCCCCGTCATCATCGGGATCGATCCCGATGACCTCGATATTCTCCTGGGGGCCCACCACATGCACCAGTGCATTGCACAATTCCTGCGCCAGCTTGCCGTGTGACACCAGTACGAGTCCGATCATGTAAACAAAGCCTGGTATTGTTCTGCAAAAATTTCCGGCAACGATGATCTTCCTTCGTTTGAACGGATCGTTACATTAGCGTTTCGGTGACGGTCTGCAAGGCCCGATTCACCGATACTCACGAATTGCTCAAACTGAGCAAACCCCACTGAATCAGGGCCAGGCATCGCACCTGCGCTGCTGCGGGCGGGGCTGAAAAGTCGATTTTGTGCAGTGGCAGAGTCTGGCCGCACAGTTCGATGACTGCCGGGTCGGGCAATCGATCCATGTCCGCCGCGTCTGCATGGGCAATGACCATGTCCAGGCGCACCGGCGACCTTGTCTTTCCAACCCTGATGATGCCCGTGCCGCGCACTTCCAGCAATCCTTCCGTGTCAGGCGGCGCGCTGGCCGTGAGGATGCCGTTGACATCCTCGAGCAGAACCTGGTCATCACTGACAAGTTCTACGTTAACCGGGTCCGCCGATCCGGCGCCAAAACCCGATTGGTCGATCAGCTGCAGGGCCAGGGATGACTTGCCGCTGCCCGGCGCACCCCGCAGCAGTAGGCCCGCGCAATGCCTGGCGCACGACAGGGCAACGCAGGTGCCGTGCAAATTGATCGGATTTCCCATGGCAGGTGTCAGGACTTGCGGCGCGGCAGGTCGGAAGCCGAGCGTTCGACTGGCAGGCGGACCGTGAAGCGGGCTCCCTTGATATCGGTGTCCCCATCCGTGCCGGACTGGCCGCCATAGTGGTTCGAGGCCCGGATGGTGCCGTTGTGGGCTTCCACGATCTGGCGCGAGATGGACAGGCCCAGGCCGGAGTTCTTGCCGAAAGAATTTTCCGGCCTGTCGGTGTAGAACCGCTCGAAAATCCGCTCCAGGTTGGCCGGCGGAATGCCCGGGCCGGCGTCCTCCACCACATACTCCACGATACGCTTCTTGCGGCGCAGCGTCACCGCGACTTCGCCATCTGCCGGTGAAAATGAAACCGCGTTGGCGATCAGGTTGCGTGTCACCTGTCCGAGCCGGTTGTCATGCCCGGCGATTGTGAAGCCGTCTTTTTCGGACACGTCCGCCGGCAGCGGCTCGATCTTCAGGGTTACCCGCGGCTGGTGTTCGCGCCGGGTCTCGTTTGCCAGTTCGACAAAGGTTTCCAGCAGCTGGCGCATGTCGACCGGCCCGGCCTCGCTGCGCGCCAGTTCGGCATCCAGGCGAGATGCATCCGAAATATCGGAAATCAGCCGGTCGAGCCGTTTCACGTCATCCTTGACGATGGCAACAAGGCGTTCGCGTTGTTCCGGCGTGCGCGCGTACTCGATGGTTTCAACGGCGGAACGCAGAGAGGTCAGCGGGTTTTTCAGTTCATGGGCTACATCCGCTGCAAATGCCTCGATCGCCTCGATCCGGTTGTACAGCGAACTGGTCATTTCACGCAGGGAGCCGGACAAATGTCCGATCTCGTCGCGCCGTGATGAAAAGTCGGGAATTTCAACCCGCTTTGAGTTGCCGCGGCTTACCGCCGCCGCCGCTCCCGACAGCCGCCTGATGGGCTCGGCAATATGTCCCGCCATCAATAGCGACAGGATGATGGTCACCAGCGAGGTGAACATGAAGATGAACAGGATGATGCGCAGGTCTTCGCGCAGGACCGCGTCAATCTCGCCGCCCGGCGTGGTCAGGACCAGGGCGCCCTGAACCGCCCGGAAGCGTTGTACTGGCACGGCAACTGCGACAATGATCTCTTTCTTCTTGTTGACCCGCACAACGGAAACAGATGCCCCGTTCAGCGCGGCGCGGATCTCCTCGAATTCGCTGCCATTGGTGGCGGTATATTCCTTTTGCTCCTTGTAGCCGACGGCGAAGAACCACTCGTTGAACGTGTCCCACAGCGCATCGTAAAACGAGTTTTCGTTTTCCGTGTCGCGCGGCGGCAGGTTGATGCGCAGCACCTCGCCACGCCCGTAGAAATAGCGGCTGTCGACGATCATGGCGCCGTCCCGGTCAAACAGGTGCGCCCGGATATCGGTGTTGGAGACCAGCCGCCGCAACACCGGCCCGGCCCGGTCCGGGTTGACCAGGAAGTCGGTCTGCCCCGAAGTTGCTGGTGCTGCTGCATTGGGGTTGAGTTGCTGCTCGATCAGCTGTTCGGGGTCCAGAATGAGCTGGTCGATTTCCACCGACACCGACGATCCGACCGCGGCCGCCATGATCTGGGCTTGCGTCATCAGGCTCTGCACCCGGCTGTCGATCAGGCTTTTGCGGCTCTGGTTGAAGAACAGGATGCCGAGCACCAGGATAATCAGGCCGCACAGGTTGATGATCAGGATGCGGCTTGTCAGGTGCGCCGGTGCAAACCGGTCCCACCACGCAGCAGGCCGGGTCAATGGCTCGTCGGCAAACGTGTTTTCCGCAGCTATGGCCTCGGCTACCGCGCGTTCGGGAACCGGTGTCGCCTGCTTGTTATGTCCAAGATCCGATTGGATCGTCATGGCCCGTCCCTGCTGAAACGTTGTCAGCTCACCACGTGGCCAGATGAACCCTGAGGTGCGCTGGAACTCTGGAAGCGATCAGGGCGATTTACGGTTGAAACAACCAGAAATCGCCCTCATCCGGTCACGTTTTCACTTTCCGCCAGCCTTGGCGGCGAGTCAACGATCACCAGCCATGGGTCCCTACATCTCGCGGAACCGGTATCCCACGCCGTACAGCGTCTCGATGGCGTCGAAATCATCGTCAACCACCTTGAACTTCTTGCGCAGCCGCTTGATGTGGCTGTCGATGGTGCGGTCATCCACGTACACCTGGTCGTCATAGGCGGCGTCCATCAGGGAGTCGCGGCTCTTGACGATGCCCGGGCGCTGGGCCAGTGCCTGCAGGATCAGGAATTCGGTGACGGTCAGGGTCACGGATTTGCCGTCCCAGGTGCTGGAATGGCGGTCCGGGTCCATCATCAGGCGGCCACGCTCGATGATCTTGCTGGCTTCTCCTGTGACTTCAATGCCTTCGCGATTCTGCGCCCGGCGCAGTACGGCCTTGACCCGTTCCACCAGCAGGCGTTGCGAAAACGGTTTGCGGATAAAGTCGTCCGCACCCATTTTCAGGCCGAACAGTTCGTCGATTTCCTCGTCCTTGGAGGTCAGGAAGATCACCGGCAGGTCAGATCTCTGGCGCAGCCGGCGCAACAGTTCCATGCCATCCATGCGTGGCATCTTGATATCGAAGATAGCCATATCCGGGGGTGTGTCTTCCAGCCCCTGAAGCGCGGCGACGCCGTCTGTATAGGTGCTGGTGCTGTAGCCTTCTGCTTCCAGTGCCATGGACACCGATGTCAGAATATGCCGGTCGTCATCAACGAGCGCAATTGTTGGCATGCGTTTTCCCAATGCTTTATCTCCGTCCTGATGGCGAGCCGTAAACACTGATCTGGCACAAATTGTGGCAGGATGTTTTACACTGTCGCACAGTAAAACATCGCAAACATATGGTACCCCCGCCACATAATAGCAAGTGCGGTCGCCAAAACGTGACGTTTACGGCAATTTGCAGGACCCCGCATCTTTCGGGCATTTACCACAATCGTGGTATTAACAGAAAACGAGATTCATACTTTTGATTGCTTGAAGGCGGCCAAAAGATTGCTTAGTCTAATCGCCATACAGGGTTCAGTTGAGGGCGATGCGCCGTGAAATCACAACCCGTTACATCCACTGAAAAGAGACCAACGACGTAATGAACAAATCCATGGTTTGACGCCATGTGTCATTACTGTGTCAGGAGCAGCGCGTTGCAACACACAGGCCATTTCAATCCAGGCTTCCCCATAGAAACCACCGAGATCAGCGGGGCGCAGGAGGTTCACTATAATCTGAACGCCGCGCAGCTTTACGAAATGTCTCTCAAACTCGACGAAGGCATGGTGACCGACTCCGGCGCGCTGGCGGTCGTCACCGGAAAGCACACCGGCCGCTCCGCCCAGGACAAGTTCATTGTTCGTGACGCCGACACCGAGAGCAAGATCTGGTGGGACAACAACAAGGCCATGTCGCCTGATCACTTCGCCGCCCTCAAGGCCGATTTCCTCGACCACGCAACAGGCAAGCGGCTGTTCGTCCAGGACCTGTACGGCGGGGCTGACCCGGAGCACCGCATCAAGGTGCGCGTGGTGACCCAGTTTGCCTGGCATGCCTTGTTTATCCGCTATCTGCTGCGCCGTCCTTCGCGCGCCGAGGTCATGGCGTTTTCGCCGGACCTGACCATCATCAACCAGCCCAGCTTCAAGGCTGACCCGGCAAGGCACGGCTCGCGCACCGAAACCGTCATCGCCATCAACCTGACGGAGAAGCTGGTGCTGATCAGCGACAGCGAATATGCCGGTGAGACCAAGAAATCGGTGTTCGGCACACTCAACTACTTCCTGCCGGAAAAGAACATCATGCCGATGCACTGTTCGGCCAATGCCGGTGCCGATGGCACCTCTGCACTGTTCTTCGGCCTGTCCGGCACCGGCAAGACCACCTTGTCGTCCGATGCCTCGCGCACGCTGGTCGGCGATGACGAGCACGGCTGGTCGCCCAACGGCATTTTCAACTTTGAAGGCGGCTGCTATGCCAAGACAGTCAATCTGTCAGCCGAGGCCGAACCGGAAATCTACTCGACCACCCAGCGCTGGGGCTCGATCCTGGAAAACGTCATGGTCGACGCCGATACCAGGGCGCCGGACTTCGACGATGTCTCGCTGACCGAAAACGGCCGCGTGGCCTATCCCATGCACTTCATCCCCAATGCGTCTGAAGACGGCACTGCGCCGCATCCCAAGAATGTCATCATGCTGACAGCGGATGCCTCCGGCGTGCTGCCGCCGATTGCGCGCCTGACGCCGCACCAGGCCATGTATCACTTCCTGTCCGGCTACACGGCCAAGGTGGCCGGCACCGAAAAGGGCGTGAAGGGCACCGTGGCGACGTTTTCCACCTGTTTCGGCGCGCCGTTCATGCCACGCCATCCAAGTGTGTACGGCAATCTGCTGAAGAAGCTCATTGCCGAACACGGCGCCACCTGCTGGCTGGTCAACACCGGCTGGACCGGAGGGCCATACGGCGAAGGCCACCGCATGCCGATCAAGGCGACCCGCGCCTTGCTGGCAGCCGCCCTGGACGGCAGCCTCAACAATGTGCCGATGCGCATCGATGCCTCGTTCGGGTTCGAAGTGCCGACATCGGTGCCCAATGTGGACAGCGCCATTCTTGATCCGCGCAGCACCTGGGCCGATCCGGCCGCGTACGATGCCAAGGCCAGCGAACTGGTCGGCATGTTCGTGGACAATTTCGAGAAGTTCGCCGAGCACGTGGAATCAGAAGTGCTGCAGGCAGCTCCCGCCATCCGCGACGCCGCCGAGTAGCATTGCGGCCGGGCCGGCCTCAGGCCGTGTCGTGGCTGGCACAGATCATTTTGGCTTCGGTTTTGGTGACCGGCTGTTCGAACAGCAGGCACCAGTGCTTGCCCTTCACATCGTCCGGCGCGCCGCCTTCACGGAAATACCGGCAGGTGTCGCAGGACCCGAAGCTGGACAGGCCGCGTGTCTTGATGATCTTGGTGACCAGTTTCTGCGATCCGTTGGCCAGTCGCTTGCGGGTTTTCGCGCCGCCTGTCTCGAGCATGGCGGAGACCTGCTGCCACGGATCATCGCGCAGCTTTTTCTCCCCGTCCGCCGTCAGCGCCAGCACCACCGAGCGCGCCTGGCCGGGCCGCGGTGACTTGTTCACCAGTCCCTTGCGCTCGAGCGCGATCAAGGTTTGAGATATGGTGCCCTTGGTGGCCGACAGGTAGCGGGTCAACGCGGCGGGTGAGTTTGAAAATCGGTTGCACCGCGCCAGGTAGCGCAGCGCTTCCCACTGCGCCGGATTGAGATCGGACGCATGCTCCTGCGCCCGAACCAGCCGGCCCAGCCGCTCCAGCACCATAACCATGTCGTCGCTACTAAGGTCTTCGATCATCAAGTCCCCCCAGTCAGTATCAAAAAAGTAAACGTCACAACCACCACTTCAGATCATCAAGGAAGCTACGCGACACCAGTGTCACAATCAAATTGGGCTGGGGTAAGGAGGCGGTGCGGTTGCGCGGTTGACGTTTCGTATTCATTCAGGA
>JBPCVV010000103.1:0-3855 GCA_051010195.1 Anderseniella sp.
GTCACGCCGACCAACGACGACTGGGTTGCCGACTATATCGGGCCGGCAAACAAGCTGGTCGCCAAGCATGGCGGCAAATATCTGGCCCGCACGGCAAACCACGAGCAGCTTGAAGGAGATGCCAACGCAGCCGCACTGCGCATCGTGATCGAGTGGCCTTCGGCAGAAGCGGCAAAAGCGTTCATGGCCGACCCGGAATACATGCCCCACCTGCAAGCGCGTACCACAGGGTCAAACAGCCAGCATTTCCTGATCGAGGCGAAGGACGACCTCGCCTGACAAGCCAAGTTCGGTGTCGGGCGGACAATGCGGATCGCCCGGCAGCATAGCCCGTTTTTTTAAAGGAACATCAGATGCAAGCGACTGCCATAGTGAACTATCATTTAACAAGTGCTGACGCGCAGGCCTATCACATTGATGCAGATGGCGAACCGGGTAAGATCATATCGCCGGAGCTGGTTCCGACCGAAGTGGATGTGCATGACCTGCGGAACCCGGATGTGTCGGCAAGTTTTCTGGAAGACAGCGTATGCATTGTTCACAGCCCGTCGAAAATACACGAGTTTGACGGCGCCGAAAGCTGGAAGACCACGTACGATCAGGAATTGGAAGACCTTCTCGCGCGCGAGATTGGCGCAAAGGAGGTCGTTGTCTTCGACCACACCGTGCGACTTGATGATCCTGGTTCAGGCCGCAGACCGGCGCGCAATGTGCACTGCGATTACAGCCCGGCTGGAGCCCGCCAACGTCTGCGGGATCTTGTGGGCGAAGAAGTCGCTGCAGAATGGGAGACAGGCCATTTTGGCTTTGTCAATGTGTGGCGCCCGGTGAAAAATGTGATCAACAGCGCCCCACTTGGATTTGTCCGCCCGATTTCGGTCAGCCCCGAAGACTGGCTTGAGATCCGACTGATTTACCCGGATCGGATTGGCCAGATCATGGGGCTGGTCGCGAACGAGACCCACGAGTGGATGTACCGTTCAAAGATGACACCTGACGAGGTGGCGTACTTCAATATATATGACAATCGCGGCCTTGCCTCCATTGCGCACAGCGCACTGGACCGGGTCGAGGACAGCTCCATTCAGGTGCCCAGAATGAGTATCGAAAGCCGCACTTTGATCAGGTACTGACAAGGTTATGGTCCAACTTGGCGAACCGGTCCCGGAAAAGGATTTCAAAATGCCGACAGTGAGCAAGGAAAAGACGTTCCGGCCCATTAACCGGGCTTACAATTCGGTGTTTCAACCCGGGCGGCTGAGCATTGGTCTTGTGGCGCCGTTGGAGACATACAGGCATAACCCGGTGCCGACGATGGATCGTCACATCGAGCGTGTTAAACTTGCTGAAAGCCTCGGTTTTTCTGCGGTCTGGTTGCGCGATGTGCCGTTTAACGTGCCGTCCTTCGGCGATGCCGGACAGATTTTTGATCCGTTTGTGTATCTTGGCCTGCTGGCAGGCCAGACCAGCCGGATTGCGCTTGGCGTTGCCAGCATCGTTCTGCCGCTCAGGCATCCTGCACATGTCGCCAAGGCTGCGTCGAGCGTCGATGTGTTGTCGGGCGGACGGCTGCTGCTGGGTGTTGCGTCCGGGGACCGCCCTGACGAATACCCGGCGATGGGCGTGCCATTTACAGACCGCGGAGCGCGGTTCCGCGACAGTATTGCCTACATCCGTCATATGGGTGGTGACTATTCCAGCTACAAATCGTCGTTTGGCTGTTCTGACGGTGGCATCGACATGCTTCCAAAACCGATATCCGGTAGCCTGCCATTGCTGATCACCGGCGGCAGTCAGCAAGATCCGGAATGGGTGGCGCAAAATGGTGATGGATGGATGACCTATCCCCGAAACGCTGACGCGCAGGCCAGCTTCGTGCGAGACTATCGTTCACGTGCCGTTGCTGCTGGAGGGAACGACAAACCGGTGATGCAATCGCTCTATGTTGATGTGACAGACGATGCAGATGCACCTGCGCAACCTATCCACCTGGGTATCAGGTCGGGCATGAATTATCTGAACCACTATCTCAAATCTCTGGAGGAAATTGGTGTGAACCACGTCGCGCTGAACCTGCGGTTTAATCAAGCTGATATCGAGACAACAATGAAGCGCATGGCGGTGAACCTCCTGCCGGGCTTCGCCAACCGAGGATATGCACAATGAAAAAGACAATTCTAGTTACCGGCTCAACCGACGGTATCGGACTGGAAACGGCAAAGCTGCTGGCGGCAGCCGGACACCTGGTCCTGCTGCACGGGCGCAACGCAGACAAGCTGGCCCGCGCAGCACAATCGGTGGGTGGCGATACGGAAACCTACGATGGGGACCTGTCGCGAATGTCCGATGTCGAGGCCATGGCGCAGGCCGTGAGTGCAAAGCATGCCAGGCTGGATGTTCTGATCAACAATGCCGGCGTTTTCAAAACGGCCGACGCCACCACCGAAGATGGGCTTGATGCCCGTTTCATGGTCAACACAATAGCTCCCTACGCGCTGACGCGGCGACTGTTACCGGTGATGAACTCTTCCGGACGCGTCATCAACCTGTCATCGGCGGCGCAGGCAACCGTGAACCTGGACGCCCTTAAAGGGCAGGTCAGGCTGGCCGACATGGATGCCTATGCACAAAGTAAACTTGCAATCACGATATGGTCGCGCGAACTGGCGAAGGAACTGCCTGACGGACCGGTTGTCGTGGCTGTAAATCCGGGGTCACTTCTTGCCAGCAAGATGGTCAAGGAAGGCTTTGGTGTTGCCGGCAACGATCTGAGCATTGGCGCGGACATTCTGGTCCGGGCGGCGTTGTCAGACGAATTTTCGACTGCTTCGGGCAAGTATTTCGACAATGATGCCGGCCGGTTTGGCGAGCCTCATCCGGATGCGCTTGACCCGCAGAAATCCGGCAAAATCGTGAGTGTGATAGAGGAGGTTCTGGCCAAGATAACAAGATAGCGGGCCAAATTTCAGATGGGGATGATTTTAATCTGAACAGCCTGATCATGTCGGCGGTAACGATGTAAGTATTGCACCGTTCACGCTGTACCGGATTGCAGCGATGCGCGACTTATGGTAGCTATCAATGATAATAATAATTGGAGGTAAACATGTACAATTTCTCGCCGGAACCAAAAGGGCCACCCCCTCCGCCACCCCCTCCACCGCCTCCGGCACCGATTTAAGGTTGGTAGATACGTGTCCGGAAGGATGGGTAACCTGACATGATGTGTAATTCGGGAACCTCGTAGCTTGCGGGGTTCCTTTGTTTTGGCGAGGACTGCTAAGACTGTTCAACATGTCCCGTACCAAAAGCCGTACTTTGGAATTGACGAACGTCTGTTTTGCAACAGCGGGGCCGCGCCGCCGGACGCGCCCGAATGTAACTTCTGCCAGCGCAAACAGAAATTTTTTGCAGCTTCTGGGCTGGATGCTTCAGCCGGGCCGCCCCAACCCTGGAAAATGGCATCAAAGGCATCTGGCCGGCGCAACTGCTCCATCGACCGATTCCGTCAGTGACGCTGCACGAAAGTTCCTTGATCTTGCAGCTACAGTACTGGACGAACCGGACCAGAATTTGCTGCAGGCTGTTCGGGCCGGGGCCATCAATTGCCATGTTCGCGACCGCCAGCTTAGAGCTGTCATGACGCGATACCCGAGCTGGCGGCCAAAAGTTGATATTGCCGGAGCGATTCCGCACAGGAATGCCGGGAGACCGGTTGTCTACTGGACAGACAATACGGTTTTCGCCCCGCTGATCGGACGCATGGCATTGCACCAGTTGGGTGTCAGGTTAACCCAGTTTTCAGATCATGTGCACGGTGAGGGCCATACCTGGCTTGGAAAACTGACCGCGCAG
>JBPCVV010000104.1:0-7259 GCA_051010195.1 Anderseniella sp.
CGTATCTCGAACGCTTACAAATCCCTGCTCGAGCATCATCCGAAAATGGCCGGGTGGGTCGCCCGCGATCTCATGCGATGGCGGCGTAAGGCGCTGGTTGAGAGGCTGAAAGAACTCCGTCGCGACACGGCCACACTTGATCCCGCTTCAGCCTTGGCTGTCGATATGTATCTCGGTCAAGCGGCCCGATTCTCGGCACTGGCACCTTCTCAATAAAATGGCCTCAATGTCCAGCGCCGCCCGCCTTGCGCGCAGTTCATCGGCATCGATCAGGAGCTTGGAAGTCTTGAGCGCCCCCACTGAGGTGGTCCACCAACTGGGATAGATTTATCCCGCAAACTGGAGGACCAAAAGATGGCTGGTCAAATTGCCCGAGTTGGTGTTTGCCGCAAAATGCAAATTGGAGTGTCCGAGAGTGTCATGCTAGAAACCCTAATTGGCACTACAGATCAGGGTGCTGCGAAGATAGAGACTCCATAACCGGTTTGTAATCGCTTGAGGTACCAAATGCTCGTAAAGATAGTGAGGGATCCATTGGCCCACTTTTTTGCGCTTGGGCTGTGTCTGTTCCTACTTTACACAACCCTCAACCCCGTGGGCCAAGCCGGAGACGATCCCAAACGCATTGTCGTCGACCACGAGACCCTACTGACTTTCCTCCAGTACCGGACCAAGACCTTCAAGCGGGATCTTGCCGAAGCACGGCTAAAGGCCATGCCGAACAAGCAGTTGAAAAAGTTGATCGACGATTATGTCCGCGAGGAAGCTTTGCACCGCGAGGCCAAGGCGCTCGGTCTCGGCGCTGAAGATTACATCATCAAACGGCGCATGATCCAAAAGGTCGAATTCATCACGCAAGGTTTCGCCGGTTCGGTGGTCAAAGTGGGCGATGAGGATATCAAGGCCTATTACGCTGCCAACAAAGAACACTATCGCGAACCGGGGAACATCACTTTCACACATGTGTTCTTCGATGCCGAAGGCCGCAAGCCGAGCGAAGCCAGGACACTGGCGTCGGAAAAGCTGGAACTGTTGCGTACGGCGGGCGCGACATTTTCAGATGCTCCCGGGCACGGCGACCGGTTTCCCTATGGCGTGAACTTTGTTGAGCGCACAATCGATCATGTGGCGAGTCACTTTGGCAAGGAGATGGCCGAGACCCTGTTTAAGCTGGAACCGACTGAGGGTGTCTGGCAAGGGCCATTTGAGTCTTCCTACGGCGCGCATCTGGTGATGGTCGTCAAACGCGTTGATGACCGGACCCCACAGCTTGGTACTATAAAAAGCCGTGTTGAGGCGGACCTCGTGCGCACTCGCCGCAAAGAACAGGCCGACCGGGCGGTGCAGGCGATTGTCGATGGATATGAGGTGAAGCTCGAGATCGTCGGCAGAGCGGGCGAGAAGCTGGTGCAGTTGAAAAAGGCCAACTGACCATGCGTTACCTAGCAGCGATCACGTTCCTCCTGGCAACATTCTTCAACATTCATGTTGCCGGTGCCCATGAAAGCCGACCACTCTTCGTCCAGATTGCCGAAAAGGCACCCAACGTTTTCGCGGTGACATGGAAAATCCCGCCTTCTGCGCTTTCGGTCACATCCCCTAAAGTTGTCATGCCGCAATCGTGCGCCGCAGCAGCGCCGCCGGCCGGTTCGCAGCTTGTAAAGCGGCAGCTGTTCAAATGCGAAAACGATCTGTCCGGTGAGACAATCCGCATTGCCTTTCCAGGCTACAATCCGTCGATCTCCACACTGTTTCGCTTCACCCGCTTGTCGGGCGAGAAACACACCACGATCCAGAAACCCGACGCGCCGATGTGGCAGGTTCCCGGAAAGGAAGGTACGGCCTCGGTGGCTAAGCAGTATTTGCTGCTCGGAATCGAACATATCCTGACGGGTTACGATCATTTGTTGTTTGTTGCCTGCCTGATGTTCATCGCCGGTACGTGGCGGCGGGTTCTGGTTACTATTACAGGGTTCACTGTCGCCCATTCCATCACTCTTGCGCTGGCAGCACTCGAAATCGTGCGCGTGCCGGTTCCGCCGGTCGAAGCCACCATCGCCTTGTCGATCGTCTTTCTCGCGACCGAGATTGCCCGCGACCGGCGCGACACGCTGACATGGCGCTATCCGATCGCCGTGGCCGGCTCGTTTGGACTACTACATGGGTTCGGCTTTGCCAGTGTGTTGGGAGAAATCGGCCTGCCACAGACCGAGGTTCCCGCAGCGTTGCTGTTTTTCAACATCGGCGTCGAGGTCGGCCAAATCTTGTTTGTCGCAGCGCTCATTGGCGTTGTTGCTGTGCTGCAGCGATTGATGGCCTCAACCCAGGAGACAACCAGCCCGCTTGCATCACCCTTCGCACGGCCGGTTTCCTATGTCGTTGGCATCCTCGCGGCCTTTTGGACGATCGAGAGAATTATCGGGTTCACAGCGTAACTGAGGCGTTGTTAATCAGCGCTACGTTGATCGCCGGTGGAGGAGGTTTATAGATCAAACGATCGGCCAAATAATGTCATGACAAATCACCGCAACACTAGCTCCTCGGCAACTGCGACAAGCCCGAGGCCGATGCAAATGGCGGCAAGCTTTTTCATTTCGGGTGTCCTGGCTCGTTGGTGGTTGTTGTTTTCGCCACCATGGATTCAGACCATCAAGTCCCGCGTCTTCAGAAGAATTGCGCTGACACTGAATACAATGGTGATCACCGCGACCTGCTGGGCAAACCAGAGATACACATTGCGCAATGTCCGGCCAATGAGCCGCTGGGCGACGTCGGCCTGCGGGCGGTCATCGGCTCGCAGGATCAGCCAGGTTTCCGTTCTCTTGTAGTTGCGCATTGGTGCGCGCCACGCCAACACCAGCAGGATTAGGCTCAGTGTTATGGACAGTTTGCCGCCTACCTGCGCAGCCAGCCCGGCATCGAAACTCAACCCGACCACGATGCAGAAAATGCCGAGACCGGCAAAACCGCAGCCCCGTCCAACCGACACATATGCCGCGTTCTCAACCGGATTTGTCATGCCACCAGTCAGCCTGTTCAAAAGCACGCACTGAATATTACGTCCGGGCGGGGGCATTCTGCAACTGCCGGAACCGCACACCTGAAAAAGTGATCGCCCTGCCCACGATCAGGCCTTGCGGTGTGTTCAGTTTGTCCTTGTAGGGCTTGAGCATCGCAGCTTTTTCGGCAGTGGCGTTTTTTCTGCAGGTACATCAAGCCCTGTCCGCTCGCCGGGAACGTGACAGGCCATCCTTCCGCGCAGCCGGCAGACCTCATTCAAGCTCGACGTCAGTCGCAAAGATGTGACGGCTGGAACGCCGTTTTGAACACATTGCCGCCATATGTGAGTCCCGACCAATTACCCTAACGCTCCAGCAAGTTCGGAAGGGACACTGTTACGGCTCACAAATACCGAAGACTTAAAGCTACTGCCAATTGTGGCGATCCTCACGATGATACACGCCAACACTGCCAAAACGCCCACAATTCTGCCAAATCATAGTCCAATTTGCGTCGCCGAAACCGATCTGCTGCATCGCCTTTGATGCAGGTCAAGGACGACTGCGCTACTGTTGCTAGCGTTCACACGACATAGAACTGATTCACTGTTGAAGCATGCAACTGCCAGTGAGAAAGGCCACGTCAATGACACTGCCTGACGACCAAAAACCCTGGACAGACACACTGCCGTTTCCCAGACGCTGGCTCGGCTACGTGGCGATCAAGCTTCTCGTGGTCGCCCTCGCTGTCTATCTGGCGCTCCGCTGGAAAGGTGTCCTGTAGCGACCGGGCGCAACGGCAACAGACAATACATGTGTTATCCAACCGAGAACGGGTTGCCTTGCCGTTGCTGAAAGCTGGCTGTACGGTTCCCGCTCCTCCGCCCATCATCGACAGGTGCAATGATGAGAAGAATTACGGCGACAAAACGGGTCGTAACCATGCAGGTCGCGGCCGTGCTGGTGATAACTGCCGCGTACGCCGCGTGGTACCTGTTGCTCTGAAACCAGCTGTAACTCCAGCATCACTGAACACCGATATCAGTGAGACATCAGTACTGGTGCCGTCATGGTCTGCAGCAGGGACTTGGTGACGCCTCCGAACACGAACTCGCGCAGCCTTGAATGGCCATAGGCGCCTATGACGATCAGGTCAGCGGCGATGTTCGCTGCTTCGTTCAGGAGGGCATCCGCCGGAGCCAGGTCAGTTGCGGAAATGCTTCTTGCCAAGACTTTTATGTCATGGCGTGCCAGAACTGCAGCCAGTTCCGCGCCCGGAAGATCGCCGGCCACTTCCGGCTCGTCGCGCGCATTTGCCCACAGCAGTTCAACCCGTTTGGCATTTCTCATCACCGGTATGGCGTCAAATGCCGCCCGCATCGCCTCGCGGGTGGCGTTCCAGCCGACAATGACATTGGTGCCGACGGACTTGAACTCACCCATGTTGGGAATGACCAGCACTGGCCGACCTGATTCAAGCAGCAATCGTTCGACGAAATCGGACTCAATCGTATTGCTGGTGCTGTCATTGACCTGACCCGCTACAATCAGGTCAGCGTAAGGGGCATGCTTCAGCATGGCGCTAGACAGCAATCCGGTGTCCCCGTCCACCCGCCGCCACTCGGCGCGAACATCGTGCTTGCGAGCGGCGTCTTCAAACCTGGCCTTCACATCTTCCAGCCTGTCTTCAAAATACTGGCTGTTGCTCATGTCGGCGGACATGGCGCCAAAACTGGCCGGAACCGCGATCACGTTTGAGCTGGGAACCGCGTAGACCCCCAGCAGATGAGCATCATGGGTTGCAGCAAGCGAAAAAGCCGCACTCATGACAGCATCCTGTCGCTCGATATCAACCAATGACACGGCAATCGTTTTGATCGACATGCAAACCTCCGTTTCTGATTAAGTTTTCAGGCGCCAGACTAGAGGCCGGCACAGCGGTCATACTTGACCTGCATCAAATAGCTTGCTTGGCTGTAGGAAGCATTTCTCAAGCTCTTGCTGACGATGCCGGCCGGAAGCCGGCATATGCCTCGGGCAATTCAATTCGCAATCGCCAGGGTTCACCATTTCTCTGGCATCGATACTGCATAACCTCAACAAAGTACAAACGAGGTGTATTATTATGAAACAGCCCCTTGCCTTCGCCCTGACCGGCGTCATTCTCGCCGGCGTGGCCGGTCTTGCAACCAGTGCCGCAACTGCAGGCAGCACAATCGATACATCGGGCTGTTTCAAGACAACCACCTACACCGCGTCCAGCGGCAAGCGCTACAAGGTCAAGGTGCCGAGAGGCCAGGCCTGCTTTGATGACCGCTATGGCATACAGGGCGGTGCACACGTGGCTAGAGCAAGCGGCGGTGACAATCCGCTTGGCGCGATCAACGCGGCCCGCTCCATGAACCGCCGCAATGTGGTGTTCGTGGTGATGGGAAAATGCGAATCCTCGTGCTGGATTCAGTGGAATTTCATGAAGAACAAGTGTTGGGCCGGAGACCATGCTCCGATATTCCGACAGCACGCCACCACGGCCGGCGGGCGCAAGATCAACCCGCACTCAAAATCACGCAGCTACTGGATCAATGCAGGTCGCGAAGGCCCCGGCCACGACTGGGCGACATGGCGGCCGTCAAGCAAGTATCGCTGTTCCGAAAAGGTGATGAACATGCGCTCGACCAGCGGCAATGCTTCGCGTGAAGGCCGTGGCAGTTTTCTTCATGACCGCGGCAGGACTCCAACCCTGTTTGAAGTCCGCGGATACCGCTGATCGCTACAGCATCTAGAAACACACAAGCAAGACTGCGTGACTTGCGCGGTTTTGCACTTCACGCACTATCGATCCCGATAGTAAACTGGCGGTCATGTCAAACACCGCCGGCGCGCTTCCAGCCAAGACCAAACCTCCAAAAGGCTTCAAAAGCGCCCTGACCGGGCGCAACCTTCGCCTGATATCGGGGCTCATCCTGTTTGCCTTCGTGCTCACGCACCTGGTCAATCACAGCCTCGGACTGATCTCGCTTGAGGCCATGGAAGACTTCCGGGCCATTCGCATATCGATGACACGGTCCTGGACGGGAACAGCCGTTCTGCTTGTGGCGGCAGTTGTCCACGCCATACTGGGTGTCGAGAAAATCGTCTCCCGGCGGTTATCGGCGATTTCCACCCGCGGCCTGCTGCAGATCGCAACGGGCATCCTGATCCCGGTGCTACTGGCGCGGCATCTCATCGGCATGCGCATCTCGCACGAACTGTTCGGCGTGAACGACAATTACGACTTTGCGTTGTGGGCCATGTGGCCGACGGAAGCGTGGCGGCAGGCGGGCCTCATTACCCTTGTCTGGGGTCATGCAACCATCGGCCTTTACATGTGGATCAGGTTCAGGAGCTGGTTCACCTATGCCAAGGGGCCTTTGCTGATCTTTGCCGCACTGGTCCCCGTGCTGGCATTTGCAGGGTTTGGAGTTGCCGGCAGACAGTTTCATGCCACCCAGACATTTGAAAGTCCGCTGAACAGCGACCAGTACACGACGATTGCGAACATCATGGATATCGCGCTGAATGTATCGCTGGCATTGATCGCGGCGGTCCTTCTGATCAAAGCGGGACAATGGATTACCGCCGGCTTCAAGCCAAAGGTCTCTGTCACCTACAACAACACTGTGAAAAAGACGGCGCCTGCCGGGCTGACGCTTTTGGAGATTTCCCGTGAAGCGGGCATCCCGCATGCATCTGTGTGCGGCGGCCGGGCGCGATGTTCCACCTGCCGGGTGCGGATTGTGTCGGGTGGCGAGACCCTGGCACCGGCAGATGCCCAGGAGCTGAAGGTTCTCAATCGCGCGGGCATTGACACGCCCGACGTCCGTCTCGCCTGTCAGATCAGGCCGCGCGAGGCACTGTCCATCATCCCGCTGGTGCCGGCAGGCAGGGCGAACGGCCGGCACTCCAGCAGGGACAAATATGCCGACGGCGTCGAGCAGATCGTCACCTTGATGTTCATCGACATACGCGGGTTCACCAAGTTTTCCGAAGGCCGCCTGCCCTATGATGTTGTCTATATCCTGAACCAGTACATGGGCCGCATGAGCGAAGTCATCACGTCACACTCTGGCTACGTGGACAAGTTCATGGGCGATGGCATCATGGCGATTTTCGGCATGGACGATGAAGACGGGCACGGCGCCGCCGAGGCGCTTCGTGCCGCGCTTGAGATCAGTGCGGCGCTGGACGAGTTGAACGCGGTCCACGAGGCCACCTTGTCCG
>JBPCVV010000105.1:0-2721 GCA_051010195.1 Anderseniella sp.
AATCCGCATTGGGGCGGGTTTTCAAAATCAGGTCTTTCAACTTTGCCGCCGTGCCTACCGGCACGGTCGATTTGGTGACGACAACGGTAAAGCCCTGCATGGCGTCTGCAATCTCGGCACCTGCCCCGAACACATAAGACAGATCTGCGGCATCTTCGCCGCGCCTGGTCGGTGTTCCAACCGCGATGAACACCACATCAGCGTCTGCCACAGCCGATTGCAGTTCGGTTGAAAACGTTAGACGGCCTGCCTCGAAGTTGCTGTGAACGATTTGCTCCAGGCCCGGTTCGTAGATCGGAATCTTACCGGCTTCAAGCGCTGTAATTTTCTCTACTTCCTTGTCAATGCAGGTAACGGAAAATCCAAACTCCGCAAAACATGCTGCCGAGACAAGTCCCACATAACCCGCACCGATAACCGCCAGCTTCATAACAACGCTCTTCTCTGTTTCACTTCGAACCGAACCCGGTCAGAACGGTCCAGATCGTTTTTGCTGTAATAAGCGCATCGAGCCACGCAGAAAAGTGCTTAATGTAATAAAAATCATAGTGCAGCTTGTGGGTGGCCTGCTCCACCTGCGCCACATTGCCCTGGTGCACCTGGGCCCAGCCAGAAAGCCCCGGCCGCACAATATGCCGGTAACAGTAGAACGGAATATCCCGCTGATACCAGTCGGACAGTTCCACTGCCTCCGGTCGCGGCCCGATCCAGCTCATCTGACCGGCGAAAATATTGATAATCTGTGGAAACTCGTCAATACGGTATTTGCGCAGGTAGTGGCCAATTCTGGTAATGCGCGGATCATCGTCCTCGGTAAAGTTACCGCCGGTCTTGTGCGCATCCACTTTCATAGTTCTGAGTTTGATCATCCTGAACGGCTTGCCCCTGAAGCCCATGCGCGGCTGCAGGAAAAATGCAGGCCCATTTGAATCCAATTTCACAGCAACGGCCGCTAGCAGCACCGTGACCAAAAAAAACGGCGCCACGATGACGGCCAGCCCAAGATCCACGAGACGTTTCAGCCTCAGATACAACAGTGACGGCAGTACGGATCCAAGACTGTTTTCAGACAGATGCTCGATCTCTACCTTGCCTGTCAGCGCCTCGGCCATCTGCTTGACATGATAAACCGGTACACCTCTCAGCGCGCTGTCGGCCAGAAACCGGTTCCAATCATCTGACAGGTCAGACCTGAGATCGACAACGATGCCGTCGATACGCCGGTCCGGCAGCACGGGCTGATGAATGCTGTGCCATTGGACCGCATCCAGTTCCTTCAGGCCCTTGGTATCGCCTGTCTCTACCAGGGCAAACCGCTGCAGAAGCGCTCGTCTTGCCAGAAAAAAGCACGCATAGAACCAGGCGACGGCAACGAGAAAGCTGGCCCCGAACTGGTATCGTGAATAGTCTATTCGCAGGAAGAAGAACATCATGATGATGATTGAATAGGAGATGGCGAAGGCCGGTGCGATGTACTGTGTTGCCTGTACACCGGGATAGGCAATCATCTGCCGCAATGCCCAGTATCCTAGGAACAGCGCCAGCACAGAGCCCAGCATCGCAGACTGAAGGGAAATCATACCTGATCCAGGAACCAGGCTTGACGTCGGCCAGCGCGCCAGCCCCGGCACAACGACGGCAAAAACCAGTCCGCCGATCAACTGGAACCGGATGCGAGTGACCAACCGCAATGGCTGGCGGTCTTCGACCCCTGTTCCACGCGCCGCGATCTGCGCCCGCTCGCTCGCAACCCTAGGTGGTGAAATCACTTTGAGCCCCCCTTGCCGGTTGATTTCGGCGCCGGTTTGGGTGGTGCGTCAGCCTGGCCCGGGTTTTCAGAACCCGGCTCGGCCTCGCGGCCATAAACATCTTCGACCCGCACGATGTCATCTTCACCCAGATAGGATCCGGATTGCACCTCGATCAGTTCCAGCATGGTTTTGCCGGGATTTTCCAATCTGTGGACTGCGCCCAGAGGTATGTATGTCGACTCGTTTTCGCGCAGCAAGAAGGTTTCCTCGCCTCGCGTAACCTTTGCGATGCCCTTGACCACGATCCAGTGCTCGGCCCTGTGGTGATGGTATTGCAGAGACAGCTGCGCCCCAGGCTTTACTGTTATGCGCTTGACCTGGTAGCGCTCGCCTCGGTCGATGCCCTCAAACGTTCCCCACGGGCGCGCGACCTTGCGATGATCGGTCAATTCACTGCGCTCGGCCGACCTAAGATCGTCAACGACGGTTTTGACCTGTTCCACCTTGTCCCTGCTGGTAACCAGCAGTGCATCAGGGGTATCGACGACGACGACATTTTCCAGCCCCAGAACCACTGCAAGTTTGTCGGGGCTGTGCACAAAACAGTTTTCCGAACTTGAAAACCAAGCATCGCCTTCTGAGCGGTTGCCATTGTCATCAGCGGCGTGCACACCGGCAACGGCGTCCCATGACCCCAGATCCGACCAGTCGCCGTCATACTTCAGGACCGCAACGCGGGTTTCTTTTTCCAGCACGGCATAATCGATGGAATCCGAGGGGCTTGCGGAAAAGGCGTCCGGCTGTAACCGGTAGAACTGGTTGTCGACGACAATATCTGCAACAGCTTGCTGCACGGCCTGATGAATGTCCGGAGCATGCTTGGCGACCAGGTCAGCCGCCACTGCGGCCTTGACCACAAAGATACCGGCGTTCCAGACGCATCCTGCACCGATCAGCGCCTCGGCTTTTT
>JBPCVV010000106.1:0-23880 GCA_051010195.1 Anderseniella sp.
AAGGCTTTGTGCCTTGTCGAGCATTTTTCGCCTTCAGGCGGGTGTTTTCCTTCAAACCCGAAGGGCGGGGTCTATTTTGCCCCTGACCGCGTTGAAAGGACTTGAAAACCACAAGGTTTCCTGCGCCCTTTCGCCTTGTCAGAGGCAAAATATCCTCCCGCAGAATGGATAACATTAATGGGTCCTGACCCTAGAAAGAGAGAATGTTTCGAAGTTGTTTGCTCCGCGCACTCATGACTTACACAAACTCGACAGCCGGCACCATCGCTTAAACCCTGCAATGAACGAATTCGAAGCGAGTTTTGTTTTTTTGAATCAAAAAATCAACAAACAATAATTTGCCAAAGTTGATTTCATAGGCAAGATAGTTCGCTTAACCAGTTTTTCGGGGTCTGTTGCACCGGCTCATGGCAGCGCGTCGTGCAGGCCTCCGCAACCGAGAGAGGATGAAGCCCATGATCCGCACCGGCGAGCAATACAAGGACTCAATTCGCGATACTCGTGACATCTACATTGATGGTGAGAGGGTGAAAGATATCACCACTCATCCGAGCTTCGAGCCGATCGTGGATGTCAGGGCACGCATCTACGACATGCAGCATGAGGCTGGGACCTGCGATATCATGACGGTGGAAGTCGACGGTGAGCGCCAGGCCATCGGCAATGCACTGCCATATTCCCAGGAAGACTGGTGGGCTAAGCGACGGGCCACCGATACGGTCCTGGAAGACATTGGCGGTATCGCCACCCGGGTGGGTGATGAAACCGTCGGTGAGATGTGGTCGCTGTATGACGGACAAGACGTGCTGTCGGAGATCGATCCGCAATGGGCGAAGAATATCGAAACCCATATCCACTCGGTCCTGGCGCGTGACCCGTTTCACGTGTCTGCCAACACGGATCCCAAGGGAGACCGGTCGAAAGCGCCGCAGGATCAGGATCCTGATATGCTGCTGCACGTGGTCAAGGAAACTGATGCCGGCATTATTGTTCGCGGCGCCAAGTATGAAACGGCTGCTGCTTATGCCAACCAGGCGTTCACCAAGCCGACCATCGCCAACTGGGGAAATGACGCCTATTCGGATTACGCTGTCGGATTCATCTGCGACCTCGGATCGCCCAACCTGAAGTTCATCTGCCGCACAGGGTTTTCCGGCCGTGCGGATGCGCGCGACTATCCGCTGGCCAACAAGTTCGATGAAGTCGATACGCTGGTGATTTTCGACAATGTGCTGATCCCTTGGGAAAACGTGCTGTTCTATAGGCATACCAAGGCAGCTGCCTTTATTCGCGCCACCCTGCACCGCTATTCGGCATTTGCCTTCGTGCAGCGCAATCTCAAATTTGCCGACATGCTGATTGGCGCGGCACTCTACAATACCCGCCAGACCGGTCTCGACAAGCAACCCGCCGTGCAGGAAAAACTGGCCGAGATCGCCATGTACCGCGAGACCATCAATGCCCATCTGACGGCTGCCATTACGCTCGGTGAACGGTCTCCGGCCGGCCTGATGATGCCCAACCAATCTCTGCTGATGACCGGTCGCGTGCATGCCTGTTCAAACCTGTATGAGGCCATCAACACCACCCGTGACCTGTGTGGTGGACAGATCTGCGTGACCCCGGACGTGGCCGCCTTCGAAGCACCTGAGACGAAGCCGTGGCTGGAAAAATACTACACGCTCAACGATGACTGGCTGGCTGAGGACCGGCGCAAGCTGCTGGCGTTTGCCCGTGACCTGATTTCTTCCGACTATGCCGGCCACCGGCTCGCCTTCCAGATGTTTGCGCAAAGCCCGCGTTTCAACCAGATGGGTGCAATCTACCGCAATTTCGACTGGGACGGCCCGCTCGACTTCGTGAAGAAGGCAGCCGACCTGTCCGACCGGGTGCGCCCTGAAACCGGCCGTGCCGCCGGTGATGGTGCGGTCAACAAATGGTATTCGGACAACACGGTTCTCAAGGCAGCCGAGTAGGCCAGAGCGACATGGATATCAGAGGGCAGTTCCTGCAGGCCATGAGCTGTGCGGCCAACACGGTCAACGTGGTGACAACCGACGGAGCTGCTGGGCGTGCTGGGGTCACCGTGTCTGCCATGGCATCGGTTTCGGCCGATGGTGATGCGCCGACCATGCTGGTGTGTGTGCATCACCTGTCGGCCGCCGCCCAGACCATTCTGGACAATGGCTGTTTTTGCACCAACATCCTGCGCGATGACCAGTCGTTCATATCCGACATATTCGCCGGGCGCCTGAAAACCGAGGACGGCGATAAGTTTTCCTGCGTGGACTGGGTGGCCATGAAGACCGGCGCCCCGCGGGTCCGCGATCCGCTGACGGCCTTTGACTGCAAGGTCAAGAGCAGCGAGCGGGTCGGCACGCATTTTGTGTTCATCGGCGAGGTGCAGGACATATTCGTGGCCGAGGGCGGCAGTCCGCTGATTTTTGCCAACCGGGCATATGGCTCGCCGGTGACCATCTCTCCGGCACGCAAGCAGCGCGCCGAGCTCGACACGATCGGGATCGGCACCCTGCATACGTTCGGCCCGTATCTGTTGCCGAGCATCATTCGCTCGCTGGAAGACGAAATAGGCCCGGTAGACCTGGACCTGCATGAAGGCGACCAGCGCCAGCTGCTGGAGTTGCTGCGCGCCGGCACCATCGATCTTGCTTTCGTCTATGACTTTGATCTCGGATCTGATGTGACTGCGCTGGCTGTATCGGAACTGCCGACCTATGTGCTGCTGGCGGAAAATGATCCGCTTGCCGCGCAAGCCGCGGTGGCGCTGGCAGACCTGGTTACCAGGCCCATGGTGCTGCTGGATGCCCCGCCGAGCCGGGATTACTTCCTGTCGCTGTTCGAGGGCATCGGCGAGCCGGACGTGGCCTATCGCGCCGGCACCTTTGAAATGGTCCGAGGCATGGTGGCGCATGGTCTGGGCTACAGCCTTCTGGCAACCAAGCCGGCATCGGCGATGAGTTATGACGGCAAGGCCCTGGTGACGCGTCCGCTGGCTGACAATGTCGAATCCAGCCGCCTTGTATTGTCGCAAAGGCGCGATGTGCCTCTCAACAAGTCCACCGAAGCCTTTGTCTGGCACTGCGTGCAGATATTCGGGCTGGATATGGACTGAAAAGCGTGGTGACCGCAATCAAGAGGAGCAGGAAATGACATTTTCATTGGTGGCGCGTTGTGCCAAGACCGGCATGTTTGGTGTGGCTGTCACATCCTCGTCACCGGCGGTCGCCGCCAGGTGCGCCTATGCACAGGCAGGCGTTGGTGCAGTTGCCAGCCAGAACGTTACCGATCCGCAACTGGGCACCCGGGCACTGACGCTCATGGAAACCGGCGCCAGTGCTGCCCAGGCCATAGAGGTCCTGAAAAACTCCAGCGCCTTTATCGAATACCGCCAGGTCCTGGCTGTCGATAAAAACGGAGAAACAGCCATTCACTCCGGCCCCAACACGCTGGGCTCATGGGCCGAAGCCAAGGCAACGGATGTGGCCAGCGGCGGCAACCTGCTGGCAAGCAAACAGGTGCCGCAGGCGATCGTTGACGGGTTTCTCAGCACGAAAGGCCATATCGGTGATCGCTTGATTGCCGCTATGCGGGCCGGTGTGGTGGAGGGCGGCGAGGAGGGCCCGGTTCACTCCGCCGGCATGAAGATCGTCGACAAGGTCGCCTGGCCGGTCGCCGAGCTCCGCTGCGACTGGGCTGAAGACTGCCCGATCGAAAACATTGCCACCGCCTGGCAGGTCTACAAGCCGCAACTTGATGCCTATCTGCAGCGCGCGCTCGATCCGCGTGAAGCGCCAAGTTACGGTGTACCCGGCGATGAGTGACAGGAGCGTTCAAAGTATTGCCCGCCTTCGGGTCCGAGCCGGTTGCCGCCGGTAAGCAGATGCGCATCACCTTAAAGCAGCTTGAGTATTTCGTTGCCGCTGGTGAGATGGGCAGCATCAAGCTTGCCGCGACCCGCATCAACATATCCCAGCCGTCGATCTCGTCGGCCATTTCCCACCTTGAGCGGGAGTTTGGGGTGCAGTTGTTCGTTCGCCATCACGCGCAGGGCCTGGCATTGACATCGGCCGGCAAGACGATGTTGCGCGAAGCCAAGCTCATGCTGCGCCAGGCCCAGGGCCTGTACACCATGGCCGGGGAGCTGAACAACGAGATGCGCGGCCGCTTGTCGGTCGGCTGCATGGTCACGCTGGCACCGATGATTGCGCCGGAACTGGCGCATGCGTTCAGCGAGCGCCATCCGGGCGTGACCCTGAACATGTCGGATGGCAGCCACCAGGACCTGCTGAGCAAATTGCGGCAGGTCGAGATTGATGTTGCGATTTGCTATGATCTGCAGATTCCCGCAGACATCCAGTTTGAACCGCTAGCCACTCTGTCACCTTATGTACTGGTGTCGCGCAATCACCGGTTGGCCCGCCAGCCATCGGTTGACCTCAGTGACCTTGCCGCAGAACCGATGGTGATACTGGACCTGCCGCAGAGCCGGGAATATTTCCTGTCGCTGTTTGAGAGCAAGGGACTGGAGCCGACCATTGTTGCGCGCGCTGCCAACCAGGAGGTGGTGCGAACCATGGTCGCCAACAATTACGGATTTACCATCGCCAATGTCCGACCGCGCAATCCGGCGGCCCTGGATGGCCGCAAGCTGGTGCCGGTGAAGCTGGCCGGCGATCACAAGCCCATGCGGATCGGCATTTCGACGCTGGCCCAGGAACGCAAGCCGATGGTCCTGACGGTGTTTGAACAGCATTGCCGGGACCTGATCAGCGATGAAAGCATTCCCGGCATGATCAGGGGAGATGAAGATGATGCGTGACCCGCGGTACGATGTTCTGTTCGAGCCGGTGAAGATTGGACCGGTGACGGCGAAAAACCGTTTCTACCAGGTGCCACACTGCAATGGCGGCGGCTACCGGGACCCGTCTGCCGCTGCGGCCATGCGCGGCAGCAAGGCCGAAGGCGGCTGGGGTGTGATCTTTACCGAACAGTGTGAAATGCACCATTCCTCGGAAATTACGCCATATATCGAGCTGCGGCTGTGGGATGACGAGGACATTCCGCAACTGGCGAAGATGGCCGGACGCATGAAGGAGTATGGCGGACTGGCCGGTATTCAGCTTGCCTATTCCGGCATTAACGGTCCCAACCTCTATACCAGAGAGGTGCCGCTGGCGCCGTCGGCCCTGCCGATCCGCACCTTTACCAACGATCCCGTCCAGGCCCGCACCATGGACAAGCAGGACATCGCCGATCTCAGGCGCTGGTTCGTCAATGCCATGAAGCGGTCGCGTACGGCAGGGTTTGACCTTGTGTGCCTGTACGGGGCTCACGGGTTTGGTATTTTCCAGCATTTTCTGTCGCGCGCCACCAACCAGCGCACGGACGAATATGGCGGCAGCCTGGAAAACCGGGCCCGCTTCGTTCGTGAAGTGGTTGAAGAGGCCCACAACACCATTGGTGACACCATGGGCATCACCTTGCGGTTGTCCCTGGACGAGATGATCGGTGATCTGGGGTTTGCCAATTCGGAAGTGCGCGACTTTGTTGAAATGCACAAGGACCTGCCCGACTTGTGGGACCTGGCGCATGGTGCCTGGGAAGACTGTTCCGGCCCATCGCGCTTCAAGGAGGAGGCTGCCCAGCAGGAGCTGGTTGAAGGCATCAAGGCGCTGACGTCGAAGCCGGTTGTCGGCGTTGGCCGGTTTACCTCGCCAGACGTGATGGTCAGGCAGATCAATTCAGGAATACTGGACCTGATCGGCTGTGCGAGGCCTTCAATCGCCGACCCGTTCTTGCCGAAAAAGGTTGAAGAAGGCCGCATCGAGGATATTCGCGAGTGCATCGGATGCAATATCTGCATCACCGGTGACATGACCATGTCCATATCGCGCTGCACGCAGAACCCGACCTTCATGGAAGAATGGCGCAAGGGCTGGCATCCCGAACGCATGCAGGAAAAGGGCGCATCGCAGAACGTGTTAGTCGTCGGCGCCGGTCCGGCCGGGCTGGAGGCGGCCCATGCACTGGCCAAACGGGGATATGATGTGGCACTGGCCGAGGCCGGAACCGAACTCGGTGGCCGGGTGGCGCTGGAATGCCGGCTGCCAGGGCTTGCAGCCTGGGGCAGGGTGCGTGACTACCGCGAATACCAGTTGTCGCAGATGGGCAATGTGGAAACCTACCTGAACAGCGCACTGGGCGCGCAGGAGGTATTGGATTTCGGATTTGACAATGTCGCCATCGCCACCGGATCAACATGGCGCCGGGACGGTGTTGCGCGCCAGCACGTGGTGCCGATCGCGATCGATGACGGCATGCCGGTTTACACGCCGGATGATCTGATGGCGGGCAGTGTGCCTGCAGGAAACGTCGTGCTGTACGACGATGATCATTACTATATGGGCGGCGTGCTCGCAGAACTGCTGGTCGAGGCAGGTGCATCGGTCACCCTGGTGACACCATGTGCCTATGTGTCGGACTGGACCAACAACACCCTTGAGCAGGCCTCAATTCACAAGCGGCTGGTGGAGCTGGGCGTGAAAATCCAGCTCAATCGCGGTCTTGAATCGGTGGCAGGTGATCATGTGGTCACCGATTGCGTTTACACCGGGCGCACCGAGACGTTGCCGGCTGCGGGCGTTGTGCTGGTCACGTCCCGATCGACAAATGACGGCCTATGGCGTGACCTGCAGGCGCGCCAACAGGACTGGTCGGATGCCGGCATCCAGTCGGTCAGGGTGTTTGGTGATGCACAGGCACCCGGTCCCATCGCCTGGGCCACCTATGCCGGCCATCGCTATGCCCGCGAACTGGACATGCCGGATATCGGCGACGCGGTTCCCTTCCGGCGCGAGATTACCCGGCTGTCGCCGGACTGATCCGGCGATCAGCCTTTCGGGAAATAGTCCTCAAAGCTGCTTTCACGATACACATCTGCTGTGCAGCAATGCAGGCCACCACCAAAGGCGTACGCATCGCGCAGCTCGACTTCAACGACTTCAAGCCCAAGCTTGTCGAACTGTTCGGCCTGGTAGACTTCGGATTTCTCGACACATACGGTTTTGGGATCGAGAACCAGCACATTCATGCTGAGCCAGGTGGAGGAATAGCAAAGCGGCGGTGGTGAATTGTGCGCCGGTTGAGCGGCGTCGATGATCTCCCAACCATTGCGGTGGAAGAATTCACGCTGGTCATCCGGCAGGCGCCGGTTCGGATTGTTGAGGATCAGGCCGGGCCGGACCGGGGTGAAGGTGGCATCGATGTGGATCGGGTAGGGGTCGCCGGGAAAGTTCACCGCGTGAACCCGATGGTCGGGAAAGTGCCGGCGCAGCCATTCAATGCCCTTGAGATTGGTGGTGAAGCCGTGCTGCACCACAAGATCCCTGCCCATGCGCAGGACATCCGCCGCGTCAAACAGCGGCTCTTCCTCAGTGGTGACGAAGAATTTCTCCGCCGTCCATTCAAGCCGTTTTGGGATGCCGATCTTTTCCGACAGGTAGTCAGCGCGGTAGTCGTCATCGGTGAGCCTCGGTTTAGGGGCTGCCTCGTGGCGGAAATTCGGGTCTTCATTGAAATACTGCTGCATCAGGGGCCGGTAGCACAGGTATTCGAACCAGCGGCAGCGGTAGGACATGGTGGCTTCGAGTATCTCGCTGCCCACGGTGAGCAGTACATCGCGCGGCGGCATGCAGCCGAACTGGCTGTCGGTATGAAAATCCGGTGTGGTCACCGGCAGCGAGAAGTCCGTCGGCGTCGGCCGGTCCACCCGGATACCGCGGTTTTCCAGTTGGCTGGCAAAGTTGCTCAGCAGCTCGTTGCCCCGGTCAATCATGTCCTGCGGGCGTTTGCCCCACTGGCCGCGCATGTCGGAATCCTCAGGCACCTTGGCGTCCAACGCCGGTTCGGCCGGCGGGATGTGGCAGTCGGTGGCCCATCCCACGATCACGTGTTTCAGTGGGTCCCATTCGTTCCAGCTGTTTACGGTAGTCTTGTCGGCAGTCCAGTTCATTGCTGTTCCCTCAGCCCAGATAGTTTCGCTTCGTATATGTCAGCACCTGCGACGGCGCATTAATCACAACGTCGGTCACTTCGCCAATGAAAATGATGTGGGTGCCCCAAGGCTGTTGTAGTTTTGCCCGGCAGTCAAAGACAACAACCGCGTCGTCCAGGTGCGCAGACCCGGTGGTGCCGGATGAGTGATTTATGCCGTCAAACTTGTCAGGGCCTGCAGCCCCATGCCAGCCGGCGAACACATCGGCCAAGCCGGAACTGCCTTCCGCCAGTACGTTGACGGCGAACACATCGTTTTCGGCAATAGCTTTTGCGGTCAGGCTGTCGGCATGCAGGCAGACCAGCAATGACGGGGCCTCGCTGTCGGCCGACACCGGCGACATGGCGGTGACCGTTGTGCCTGCGCGCCCGGCCGCGCCGTCCGTGGTGACCACGCAGACCGTGTTGGTAAGCTGGCTCATGGCGTCCAGAAACGGTTGTCTGAGCGGGCTGTCGCCGTTGTCAGTCGACATGGAAATTCCTGTTGGATCGGATGAAGTTTGGAACTGGTTCAGCTAATCGACATTGCAAGTGAGTGCACGATCTAGCAGACTTTGTGTAATACGCAACAGAGGCATCTGCCATGAATGTTCACAGCAAACCGACATCCGCCACCGCCGAGCTCAAGGCAAACGCATCGCTGCCGTTTGAACGTGCGCGGGCCATGCCGAAGAGCATCTACACATCCGAAGAGTTCCTGGCCCAGGAAATCGAGCATGTGTTTGCAAAACAATGGTTCTGCGCCGGCCGTGCCAGTTCCCTGAAGCAACCCGGTGACTACATCACCCTGGAGCTTGCAGGTCAGCCCGTGATGGTTGTGCGAGATAGGGACGGCCGGTTACGGGCCCAGTCGAATGTCTGCCTGCATCGCATGTCGACCCTGCTTGAAGGGGCCGGCAACACCAAATCCATCGTGTGTCCCTATCACGCCTGGACCTACAACCTGGACGGCTCCCTGCGCGGCGCACCGGCCATGACCCTGAACGAGGATTTCAAGAAACAAGGCTACTGCCTTCCCCAGGTCCGGTGCGAGGAATGGCTCGGATGGATCATGGTGTCGCTCAACCCGGACGCGAAACCGGCTGCGCAAGGCCTGTCGGAAGTCGAGGATCTGGTCGGCCAGTACGGCATGGAACACTATACCGAGACGTTCCATGAAACCCATGTCTGGGACACCAACTGGAAGGTGCTGGCTGAGAATTTCATGGAAAGCTACCACCTTCCCGTCTGCCATGCCGGCACCATCGGCGGCCTGTCAAAGCTGGAAGAGATGGACTGCCCGCCCGGCAGGGAGGCGTTCAACTATCATTTCATCCTGAAGGACGACAGCCTGAAGATCGCAATGGCGCACCCGTCCAACACGCGGCTTGAAGGAGACTGGCGGCGCACCACGACACTGCTCGCCATCTATCCCAGCCTGCTGATCACGCTGACGCCGGGGTATTTCTGGTACCTGTCCCTGCATCCGAAGGGAACCGGAAAGGTGACTATCATCTTCGGCGGCGGCATGTCGCCGGAATTCGTCAATGATCCGGAAGCGCAGGCCCACTTCAGGCAATTGAAGGACTTGCTGGACGAGGTGAATGTTGAGGACCGGGGCTGTACGGAAAAAGTCTACAACGGCTTGTGCTCCGGTTTTGCCAGGCCGGGGCATCTGTCACACTTGGAACGGCCGAACTACGACTTTGCGCAGTATCTTTCCGCGCGCATTCCGTGACACGCCGGCGAGCATGATTTCGTTTTTGCATACCAGCCCTGTTCACGTGGCGACTTTTGATGCCCTGGTGGATGAGTTGTCGCCCGGCATGGCGCGCTCACACCGTGTCGAGGAAAGCTGGCTGGATAAAGCTCGCGACCACGGTATGACACCGGCACTGGCTGAGACCATAACTGATGCCATGCGCGAACTGGCGGGCGGCGGTGTCGCGGTCTGCACCTGTTCTACAATCGGCGGTGTTGCCGAAACTGCCGGCGGCGACAATGCACCGACAATCAGAATTGACCGTGCGCTGATGCAGGCGGCGCTGTCGCTCGGGCCCCGGCCGCTGGTTGCCATGTGCCTGGAAAGCACGAAAGCGCCGACGCTCGATCTGCTCCGCGATGAAGCCCGAACGCAAGACTGCGAGATAACGCCGGTCGTTGTTATGTGCCCGGCGGCATGGCGGCATTTCGAGGCCGGTGACATGGACGCTTATGGCCGCTCGATAGCAGGCACCGTCAGGGCCGAACTGGGCAATGACAGTCCTGACTGCATCGTCCTGGCGCAGGGATCGATGGCCGTTGCCGAGCCGCTGCTGGCCGATACCGGCCTGACAGTACTCAGTTCACCGCGGCTCGGTGTTCTGCGGGCGCTGGAACTGCTAAGGCAAGGCGCCTGACAATCGGTTGCGCACCGCTATTTGGTGCGCTTGTCGATGATACGCTGCGCCTTGCCCATGGAGCGTTCGATTTTTTCCGGTTCGACCACGTGAACGATCGACGTGACGCCGATATTGTTCTTGATCAGGGTCTGCAGTTCCGCCGCCAGGCCGATGCGAACGTCTTCGGCGGCTGACCCGGGCAATGCCTCCACATTGACCGTCATGGTATCCATGCGGTCCGCCTTGCTCAGCTCGATGTAGAAATGCGGGCTCAGGCCTTCGCTGCGCAGGATCAGTTCCTCGATCTGGGTCGGGAACACATTGACGCCGCGAATGATCATCATGTCGTCGGAGCGCCCGGTTACCTTTTCCATGCGACGCATGGTGCGCGCCGTACCCGGCAGCAGCCTCGTCAGGTCGCGAGTGCGATAGCGGATGATCGGCAAGGCCTGCTTGGTCAGCGAGGTGAACACCAGCTCGCCCTGTTCGCCGTCGGGCAACACATCGCCGGTCTCCGGATCGACGATTTCGGGATAGAAATGGTCTTCCCAGATGTGCAGCCCGTCTTTGGTTTCAACGCATTCCTGCGCAACGCCCGGGCCGATCACTTCCGACAGGCCGTAGATGTCGATGGCGTCCATGTCAAACGCCTGCTCGATTTCCTCGCGCATGGAGTTGGTCCACGGTTCGGCCCCGAAGATGCCAATTTTGAGTGACGACTTGCGCGGGTCGATGCCCTGCCTGCGAAACTCGTCGAGCACTGCCAGCATGTAGCTGGGGGTGATCATGATGACTTCAGGCTTGAAGTCCTGGATCAGCTGGACCTGGCGTTCAGTCATGCCGCCGGAGATTGGGATAACTGACAGGCCGAGGCGCTCTGCGCCATAGTGCGCCCCGAGCCCACCGGTGAACAGCCCATAGCCGTAGGATATATGGCACTTCATGCCTGGCCGGCCACCGGCGGCGCGGATTGAGCGGGCCATCACGTCGGCCCACATGTCGACGTCGGCTTGCGTGTAGCCGACCACGGTGGGTTTTCCGGTGGTGCCGGAGGAGGCGTGGATGCGGGCAATCTGGTCCTGCGGCACGGCAAACATGCCGAACGGGTAGTTGTCGCGCAGGTCGGTTTTTACGGTGAACGGAAATTTTGCCAGGTCGGAAAGGTCGTTCAGGTCGTCAGGCTTGACGCCGGCCTTGTCAAACGCCTGCTTGTAGTGGCCAACATTTGCGTACGCCTGCGCCAGTGTCGTTTTCAGCCGATGCAACTGCAGTGCGGAAATTTCATCGCGCGATGCCGTTTCTATGGCATCTGTCATGGGAGTGTAGGTTGCGGGATCAATCATTGGATTTTCCTGGTTGCATGAAAACGGCGGTCACGGGGCCTCGATGATCGGACCACCGACGGTCCTGGAATGGCCGCGAAACTCGGCGATCTGCTGGCCGTCCTCGCGTGTGACGGTAATGTCGTAAATGCCGGACCGACCGGTACGGGAGCGCTCGGAGGCTTTGGCGGTCAGCTTATCGCCGACTTTTGCAGGGGCAATGAAAGTGATCTGGGCATGCTGGGCGACGGTTCTTTCATCATAGGTATTGCAGGCAAAGGCGAAGGCTGAGTCGGCCAGGGTGAATATGAAACCGCCATGGCAGGTGCCGTGACCGTTGGCCATGTCGGATGTCACCGTCATGGTCAGCGTGGCGCTGCCGGGTGAAACAGATGTGAGTTGCATGCCCAGGCCCTGAGATGCATTGTCGGTTGCCCATAGGGCGTCAGCGCATGCCCTTGCGGTGGTATCTGGAGTGGATGTCATGAGGCCCTGAAGTCCTGGTTGTGACAACAATGTGCCAAATGTAGCCGGCAATGGCAAAGTGGTTTGTGCAGCATCACAATTTTGCTGCAGCGGAGGTTTAGGCGATCCAAATGGATATTAAGATCAATGGCAAGACGGTTTCGATTGAAGCCGACCCGGAGATGCCCCTGTTGTGGGCATTGCGCGATATTGCCGGGCTGACCGGCACCAAGTTCGGCTGCGGCATCGCCATGTGCGGGGCCTGCACGGTGCTGATTGACGGAGAACCGACCCGGTCGTGCTCGATCGCGCTGGAAGATGTGTCCGGCGAGGTGACGACAATTGAGGCGCTTGAAGGCGATGACGGCGCCCTGCACGCGGTTCAGGAAGCCTGGATCGAGCAGCAGGTCGCACAATGCGGTTATTGCCAGTCCGGCCAGCTCATGTCGGCAGTGGCACTGCTGGCCAGCAATTCCTCTCCAACCGATGCCGATATCGACGACGCCATGTCGGGGAATCTGTGCCGCTGTGGCACCTATCCGCGCATCCGTGCTGCCATTCACATGGCCGCGAAGAAACTGGCGGGGGCTTAAGCACATGGGAAAACTGCTCAGGCGAACATTTCTCATCGGTTCCGCGGCGGTCGCAGGCGGTGTGGCGGTCGGGTTCTACATGTACAAGACACCCTATCCCAACCCGCTAATGGCTGATGCGGCAAAGGGCGAGAGTGTCTTCAATCCGTTTGTCAAGATTGCCGCCGACAACTCCGTCACCATCATCGTGCCGCGTGCCGAGATGGGGCAGGGTGTGGTGACCACGCTGGCGGCCCTGGTGGCAGAAGAGCTGGATGTGGAGCTTGCGGACGTAAAAACCGAATTCGCGCCGGCCGCCAATGTCTACTACAACCGGTCCATGATGGAAGAGGGTGCGCCGTTCCCGGTGTTCGATAATTCCTTCGTGGCCGAGCTGACCCGCGACATCCAGGGGGTGGTGGCAAAATTCCTTGCCTTGCAGGCAACCGGCGGGTCGAGCTCGACCACAGATGCATTTGACCGCATGCGTACCTCAGGTGCGGCCGCGCGGGCCATGCTGATCGCCGCGGCAGCGGACAAATGGCAGGCGGCGGCGGCATCGCTCAAGACCGAAAACGGCAAGGTGGTGGACCCCGCGCTTGGCCGCAGTGTGGCTTACGGCGAGCTGGTGGCTGCAGCGGCTGAAAAGGAAGTGCCTGAAACCATCACGCTGAAAGATCCGTCGGACTGGCGCTACCTGGGCAAATCGCAGCCGCGCCTGGATATGGAAGCGAAAGTCACCGGCAAGGCCGGCTTCGGCGTTGATGTGCGCCTGCCGGACATGCTGTTTGCCACGGTGCGGATGAACCCGCGCCAAGGCGCAAAGATGACCGGCATGGATGCGTCGGCTGCAGAAAAAGTCCCCGGTGTGGTCAAGGTGATCAATCTCGGCACCGGCTACGCGGTCGTTGCAGTTGATACCTGGACCGCCTTCAAGGCGGCCGACCTGATCACGCCTGAGTGGGCCAAGGCCAGCTATCCTGAAACAACCGACGCGATCTTCGCCAGTATCGATGCGGCTCTGAAGGCAGGTGGCGGCTTCAACATGCGCGATGACGGTGAAGCACCCGATGCAATCGCTGCGGCATCCAGCAAGGCGATCAGCGCACGCTACACCGCGCCCTACCTGGCGCACGCCACCATGGAACCGATGAACGCCACGGCTCAGTGGACTGACGGCAAACTGACTGTGTGGAGCGGCAACCAGGCGCCGTCATCGATCGTGACGCAGGCGGCGTCCGTGTTCGATCTGTCGAGGGACGATGTAACGGTGCACACCGTTTATCTCGGCGGCGGTTTCGGTAGACGGTTTGAAACCGACTTCTCGATGCTGGCGGCGCGTGTTGCAAAGGAAACCGACGGCAAGCCGGTGCAAGTAACATGGACGCGTGAAGAAGACATGCGCCATGACATGTACCGGCCCGGTGCTATCTGCGAGGCAGCAGCCGTGGTCGATGGCCAGGGCGTGCCGTCGGTGGTGTTCAGAACCGCCAGCCAGTCACCCATCGTCTCGACATTCGGGCGCCTGGCGGGCGCCATTACGCCGCCCGGCAATGACAGGACCATTGTCGACGGCCTGTGGGACCAGCCTTACGCGCTGGCCAATTACCGGGTGACCGGCATCCCGGTGGACATGGACATACCGGTCGGTTTCTGGCGCTCGGTGGGGCATTCGCACAATCCGTTTTTCCATGAAAGTTTCATGGATGAAATCGCGCATGCTTCGAGCCAGGATCCGCTGGAAATGCGCCTGAAACTGATGCAGCCCTACCCGACGGCGGTTGCCTGCATGCAGGCGGTGAAGGACATGTCGGGATGGGGAACGCCGCTGGCGGTGGACGGTGTCAAATCGCGGGCGCGCGGCGTGGCGTTCTGCCTGTCGTTCGGCACCTGGGTGGCGCAGGTGGTGCAGGTGGCCGACACGGATGACGGCATTCGCATTGAAAAGGTGTGGTGTGCGGCTGATTTCGGCACTGCACTTGATCCGAAAAACCTTGAGGCGCAGATGATGTCGGGGATCATATTTGGCCTGTCATCCGCCATGGGGCAGGAGATTACTTTCGCAGACGGCGCCGTCGAGCAGGGTAATTTCGATTCATATGATGCCATGCGCATGAACCAGGCGCCGGAAATCCAGGTGCGGGTGCTGCAGGCGTCCGGCAAGATGGGCGGTGCCGGCGAACCCGGCACGCCGCCGTCGCTGCCGGCCCTTGCCAACGCGATTTTCGCGGCGACCGGCAAGCGTGTCCGCCAATTGCCATTGTCGAAAGAGGTCGAATTTGCCTGACGTGCCAGGCGGAATATTCGAGTTTCGTTCAGCCGTCATTCCAGCGAAGGCTGAGACGACGGTCGAAACAAGTTCGAACCTGGCCCGTGAACCGATCAGGCGCCAGTCGCTCTAAAGCGCGTCTGATCCCGTTTCGCTGGTGCGGATGCGCAGGGCGTTTTCAAGATCCAGAACGAAAATCTTACCGTCGCCGATCTTGCCGGTGTGCCCGGCCTGGGTGATGGTTTCGACGACCTTGTCGGCTACGTCGCTGTTGACCGCGATTTCGAGCTTCACCTTCGGCAGATAGTGCACCGTGTACTCGGCGCCGCGATAGATTTCCGAGTGGCCGCCCTGACGTCCGAAACCCTTGACCTCGGATGCAGTCATGCCGCTGACACCAACGCCCGACAGGGCTTCGCGAACCGCGTCAAGCCGGTGTGGCTGGATGATGGCTATGATGAATTTCATCGTTCAGACTCCTGCATCCTGTGGTATCAATAGTTGTAACCGGTTTCGCCATGTGATGCGAGGTCGAGCCCTTCGCGTTCCTCATCCGTGCTGACCCGCAATCCGGTGGTTAGCTTGACCACCATCACGATAACGACGGTGACAATGGCACAGTAAATGGCGGTCACCGCAACGCCGGTAAGCTGCACGAGGAATTGACTGCCGGCCCCGGTGCCTTCGTCAAACCCGACGCCGCCGAGGCCGGCTCCCATCAGTACGGCAGTGAGCAGCGTGCCGGTGGCACCGCCGACACCATGAACCGCCATCACGTCCAGACTGTCATCGATGCGCATGCGGTTGCGGATTACATCGACAGCCAGATAGCAGATGAAGCCACCGGCCAGACCGCAGGTCAGCCCGCCGACCGGGCCGACAAAGCCGGACGCTGGTGTAATGGTGGCAAGCCCGGCAATGGTGCCGGTGACGGCGCCGACCAGGCTCGGTTTGCCAAACCGCGCCCATTCGATACCAACCCACACCAGCGTCGCCGTGGCGGCCGATACGTGGGTGACCAGCATGGCCATGCCGGCATCGGCACCGGCGGACAAGGCGCTGCCGGCATTGAAACCGAACCACCCGACCCACAGCATGGAGGCGCCGACCATCACCATCCAGGGCGCATGTGGCGGCTGCACGTGAGAGGGAAAACCGGTGCGTGCGCCCAGCATGGCCGCGAGCACGATGGCTGCCACACCTGCGGTGACGTGCACCACGATACCGCCGGCGAAATCCTTTACGCCCATGGCGCCGAGCCAACCGCCGCCCCAGACCCAGTGGGTCACCGGCGCATAGACCAGCAGCAGCCACAATGTGCAGAACAACAACACTGCGGAAAACTTGATGCGTTCGACAAAAGCACCGACGATAAGGGCAGGGGTGATGATGGCGAATGTCATCTGGAACATGAAGAACAGGCTTTCCGGGATGCCGGTGCCGTCAAACACCTGGCCGCGTGTCACGCCGGCCAGCATCATCTTGCCGAGCCCGCCGACCCAGGGCGAGCCTTCAGCAAATGCCAGTGAATACCCGACTATCAGCCAGAGCAGCGACATGAGCGCTGCGATTGATACGCATTGCATCAGGACCGACAGGATATTTCGGGCGCGGACGAGGCCGGCGTAAAACAGCGCCAGGCCGGGCAGGGTCATGAACAGAACGAGTGCTGTTGAGGTGAGAATCCAGGCCGTATCGGCGCCATTTACCATCGGGGTTGCCCTTCTGCAGCTTCAAATCTGCCGAAGGTTTAATCAAATGCCTGGCGCACGCAAACGCATTTTGCACGATTTCCGTGCAAAACGCGCAAAATTCGACGTGTGCCAGATGAGTTGATTAAATGTTAGGCAATTGCCTAGCGCAAACGCTCAAGAATTGACGCGTAGTTGGCAACCGCTGCGCCGCCCATATTGAAGATACCGGCCAGTTCCGGGGCTTCCAGTTGCATGTCGCCGGCAGTTTCGGTCAGTTGCATGGCCGCCATGATATGCATGGAGACGCCGGTGGCGCCGATCGGGTGGCCTTTCGATTTCAGGCCGCCGGACGGGTTGACCGGCAGCTTGCCGTCCTTGGCGGTCCAGCCTTCGGTAATGGCACGCGCGCCTTCGCCCTTTGGCGTCAGCCCCATGGCCTCATACTCGATCAGTTCGGCAATGGTGAAACAGTCATGGGTCTCCACGAACGACAGATCGTCCAGCGACGTGCCGGCCTGTTTGTGGGCCTTGCCCCAGGCCTGTTCGCAGCCCTCGAAAGCCACGATGTCGCGTTTGGCCATGGGCAGGTAGTCCTGAGCATGGGCGGCGGCGCGGAAATGCACTGCCTTGGGAAACCGCAGGGCGGTTTCGGTGTCGGTCATGACAATGGCGGCTGCCCCGTCCGACACCAGTGAGCAATCGGTCCTGCGAATGGCACCGATCACCGTTGGGTTCTTGTCTGAAATGGTGTTGCAGAATTCGTAGCCGAAGTCCTTGCGCATCTGAGCGTACGGGTTGTGCACGCCATTGGCGTGATTTTTCGCGGCTATCCGCGCCATGGCTTCCGACTGGTCGCCATAGCGCTGGAAGTACAGGTCGGCGATGCGGGCAAACACACCGGCAAAACCGCCCGGCGTATCGGCCTCAGTCTTGCGGTAAGACGCATTGAGCAGCACGTCGCCAATGACGCTGCCCGGCGCAGAGGTCATTTTTTCAGCGCCGACCACCAGTACAAAGCGTGATTTCTTCGAGGCCAGGTCGTTGAGCCCCATGTGGACCGCCGCCGATCCAGTGGCGCAGGCATTTTCAACGCGGGTTGCCGGCTTGAAGCGCAGGTCAGGGTCGGCATTCAGCGCAAAGGCGGCCGGGAACGACTGCTTTTCAAACATGCCGAAATTGCCGACGTAAATCGCGTCGATCTCGTCAAAACCGATGCCGGCATCCTCTACGGCCTGCTTGCAAACGCGTGCCAGCATGTTTTCAAGATCATCATCCTCGAGCTTGCCGAACTGCGAATGGGCCCAACCGATAATTGCTGACATGTAAACTCTCCTGAAAACTCTTGCTCGTTGGTTTAATGACTATCACGCCTTGGCGAGGCCGTCCACGCGCTGCCTGGCCGCGGTGGCGGGTGACACCGCCCATGTTTCACCAACCCCGAGTGCGGCAAATTCATCGTCTCTGATACCGTGTGTAAGTCTGGCGGCCTGCAAGGCTTTAGCCGGTGCATCAATGGCCTCGTCAGTTAGTTGAATGGTGGCGTGGTGAATGGCCAGGGACGCTTTGGCACCCAGCATTTTATGGGCCTGGGCCGCCTCATCCGGGTTCATGTGCTGCGTCTTCATGAACCAACGCGGTTCGTAGGCACCGATGGGCAGCAGTGCCAGGTCAGGCGCGCCGTAAAGGTTTTTTGTCTGCGCAAAGTGTGTGCCTGTTCCAAACCCGGTGTCCCCCCCGAAATAGATCTTGCGCCCGCCCGCCTCGATCATGAAGGCTGACCAGAGCGCCTTGTTGCGGTCGCCGAAGGTGCGTTTTGACCAGTGCAGCGCCGGGGTTGGCGTGATCAGCACGCCAGGCGAGTGCTCGAACGTCTCATGCCAGCCGAGCTCGATCACCCCGGCCTGGCGTATCCACCTGTTGACGATGCGGGCGTTGCCGTGCGGGGTGATGATGGACGCTTGATGATGCCTGACCAGCTTGCGCAGCGCCGGCAGGTCCATGTGGTCGTAATGATTGTGGCTGAGCAGAACCAGGTCGATCGGCGGCAGGTCTTTGAGGGCAATGCCGGGGTGGCGCACACGCTTTGGGCCGGCAAACTGAATCGGGCTGGCGCGCAACGAAAAAAATGGATCGGTCAGGATGTTAACGCCACCGGTCTGTACCAGCACCGTGGCATGCCCGATCCAGGTCGTCGACACCGCGTCGCCGTTTACCCGCTGCGGCGGTGCCGGGTGAGTTTCATTGTCAACCCATTTCGGCCAGCTCTGCCGTTCGCCGGATGCCTGCCACTTCCAGAAATCGCTGGTGCAATTGACCACCTTGTGGGCTGGTACCTGATAACGCTCACCATCATGGGTCACGTTCAGGTCCGTCTGGTGATATGACTTGTCGTGGTCTGGCATCTTGTGGCACATCGTGTCTGGTGTAAGTGAAATCAAGACATTCAATCAGTTTCAGTGAGGCGCACAGATGACCCGTACGGTTTTTGTAAATGGTCAGTATGTTCCGGAAGATCAGGCACAGGTGTCGATCTTTGACCGCGGGTTCGTGTTCGGCGACGGCATCTACGAGGTGGTGCCGGTGATCTCCGGCAAAATGGTCGACAAGGCGCCGTTCCTGGAACGCCTGAAACGCTCGCTTGGCGAATTGCGCATCGACATGCCGATGAGCGATGATGACTACCTGGCCATGCACGAAAAGCTCATAGAGCTGAACGGTATCGAAGAAGGCGGTGTGTATTCGCAGATCACCCGGGGTGCCGCCGACCGCGACTTCGCGTTTCCGAAAGACGCAACACCTTCGGTTGCGGCCTTCACCATGAAGAAGCAGTTGCTCGACAATCCGAACGCGACCACCGGGGTCAAGGTGGTCACGGTGGAAGACATCCGCTGGAAGCGCCGTGATATCAAGTCCGTGGCGCTGCTGGGACAGGTCATGGCCAAGCAGGAGGCTGTTGAAAAAGGCGGGTTTGAAGGCTGGATGGTCGAAGACGGGTTCGTCACCGAGGGCACTTCATCAACCGCCTATATCGTCAAGGACGACACCATTATCACCCGGCCGCTGTCGAACTCGATCCTGCCGGGCATACGCCGCAAGGCGCTGCTGCAACTGTGCGCCAAGCACAATGTGAAACTGGAAGAGCGGTTGTTTACGGTGGACGAGGCGCTGGCGGCGGACGAGGCCTTCCTGTCATCGGCCACCACGCTGGTAATGCCGATCGTCGAGATTGATGACACCATGATCGGTGGCGGTCAGCCCGGGCCGATGGCGCGCAAGATGCGCGATGCCTACATTGCGGAGATCAAGGCGGAAGCCGGCGTCGCCTGACCGGGAGATTTCCAGGCTATTTCAACGGGCCCAGAAACGGGTTTCGGTACAGGTTGGTATGGGTTTCCACGCCCACTTCAACCACGCAGTCCTGTTTCGGTTGCGCCACGCACATCAAGATGTAGCCGTCCTGTGACTGGCGCTTGTTGAGGGCGGTCCCCTTGGGCTGGCGGACACTGCCGGACACCAGCCGGCCGGCACAGGTGATGCAGCCGCCATAGCGGCAGGCAATCGGTACCGCGATGCCGGCCTGTTCGCATGCATCGGCGATGTTTTCGCCGTCAGCAACAGTAAATTCACGGCCGCCGCGATTGGCGACCGTGACCTTGTGTGTGGCGTCAGTTGTCATGTCGCGCGAAACAACCTCAACAAGCGGCGCAGCCAGTCAAATGACGGCGCCTTGTCGGGCAGGTCGCGGGCCGCGCGCGGCGGCATGCAGCAGCACATGGCGTTTACATCCAGATGTCGGATGTGACATCTCCGCCTGGATAGCGCATCTCATGGCAACGGGACGGCCCGTTGGGTTCCTTGCCGAAGTCAACGACGAAGTCAGGGTTGATCGACATGCCGCCATTTTCCGTGTCGCAGTCGATCATGAACATCTGCGCGCCCTGGTCCATCATGCCGGGATAGAACTGGTTGTCCCAGGACGAAAACAGCGAGGTTGTGACGTACAGCCGTTTGCCGTCCAGCGACAGCTGGATCATCTGCGGTGCGCCTTGAACCGTGACGCCGTTCACTTCCGGTGCCTTGCCCAGCATGCCGCCGAGCCATACCTGCCCGGTCATCTTCGGGTTGGCCCGGTCGGTGATGTCATACTGGCGCAGGTCCCCGTGCAGCCAGTTGGCAAAATAGAGATACTTGTCGTCCATCGAAATAAGAATGTCGGTGATCAGAGACGGCATCGGCACCGGGAAACCGTCGACATCGATGGTCGGAATGTCGATGACCTTTTCGATTTCAAAATCCCCATCTTCAGTTTTCCACCAGCGGAATACATTTGACGACAGGGTGGCTGCAAACATGCCCTCATTGGAGTCCGGATCGTGCAGCCCGCGCACTTCCAGCGGGATCATACCGTCGGCACCCATATCAATGGACTTGACGATCTTCTTGCCTTCGAAATCCCAGAAGTGGATTGACTGGCCGTACTTGCCCGCACCGACGTCTTCCAGGTCAAAGCCCGGCATGAAGGTGTTTGGCGCACCCCATTCGGAGCTGACCATCATGTTGTGGCGCGGCTGGTACCAGAAATCATAGTTGTAATTCATGCCGGTAATGTCGTTTTCCCAGCGCCCGACAATCTCGAAATCCTCGTTGATGTGCAGGAAACCGCCCGGTGCGTTGCCGTCGGCATCGCCCAGCATGGAGATGATGATATCGGCACCCAGGCAATGTACGGTGTGCGGCGCGGACAGGTTCGTCTTGGCCTTGATGTCGTCGCCTGAAATCACCTTGTGCAGTTTCGGATTGGTAGCGTCGGTGGTGTCAATCACGTTGATGTTCGACGTGCGCACGCCCGGCATCAGCAAGTACTGGCGGGTCTTGGAAGCGTCGTCGTGACAGCTTGAGCAGGCGTTCCAGCCAGAGTGATGCAGTTCGTCGCCGATCTGCGGCATCTCGGTGCGCGCGACCACGGAAGAATAAGTCGGACTGTCGGGGTCAACGTCAACGGTTGCCAGGTAGTCTGGTTTTTCCACGCCGGTGCCGACATACAGCGCGACCGTATACAGCAACTTCTCCTTGTCCGCCTGCATGGCCTCCTTGGGCGACGCATAGCCCGGTCCGCAACACTCTTTGCTCATGATGGTTTCCTCCTGTTATGGGCGTTCCTTGTTCTGGTGCCTCAGTTCGATAGTATTCTCATAACTGCATATATGACTAGGGGCACTGTCTGCGTTTCCGACCCAATGCAGGTATTCAGGTGTCAGTCCATTAGGCTGGGCAGCCAGGTGATGATGCCCGGGAAGGCCAGCAGTCCGGCCACCGTGATGACGTCTGCCACAAAGAACGGGCCGATGCCGCGGAACACGTCCTGCAGCGGGATTTCCAGCGAGTTGCCTTCCTCGTCCCGCAAATCTCGCGACACACCAGCCACCACGAAACAGTTCAGCCCGATCGGCGGCGTGATCAGGCAGATTTCGGCCATCTTCACCACGATGATGCCGAACCAGATCGGGTCGTAGCCAAGGGCAATAACCGCCGGATACACCACCGGTAGCGTCAGGATGAGCATGCCGATGGCGTCCATGAACATGCCGAGGACGGCGTAGGCCAGGAGGATGCAGATCATGATGACAATGGGCGGCACGTCGAGCGTGACAACCCAGGCGGAAAACGCTGCCGGCAGGCCGGCAAAGCCTAAAAACCGGACAAACAGGAAGACGCCCCAGATCAGGGTGAAGATCATGGCGGACAGCCGTGCGGTCTCGATCAGGGCTTCTTTCAGGCGGCCCGACATTTTCGACATTTCGTTCTCGCGGAACGCCCGCCACAGATAGAACAGGAATACTACCATGGCGCCCAGCGCACCGGCTTCGGTCGGCGTGGCGGAACCGGTGTAGATCGCTGAGAATATGATCGTGACAACAAGGAAAATCGGCAGTGTCCCGGGAATGCTCTCAAACCGCTCCTTCCAGGAAAAACTGCTGATCGGGCTGCCCAGTTGCGGCTTCCACCAGCACATACCGACAATCAGCACGACATAAACCACCGCGGAATAGAGCCCCGGCAGGAAACCGGCCAGCAGCAGTTTTCCCACCGACTGCTCCACGATGATCGCATAGATGACCAGGATGGCAGACGGCGGAATGAGTGAAGCCAGGGTGCCGCCCGCCGCGACAACGCCCGCAGTCAGGCGCTTGTCGTAGCCGTTCTTCAGCATGTCCGGTATTGCGACTCGTGAGAACACCGCGGCGGTGGCGGTGGAGGCGCCGGAAACCGCTGCAAACCCGGCCGTGGCCATGACGGTGGCAACCGCGAGACCGCCCGGCACCCAGCCCATCCAGCGCCTGGCTGCCTCGAACAGTCGCGTGGTCAGCCCGGCGTAAAACGCCAGGAAGCCGATCAATATGAACAGCGGCAGCACCGACAAGGGATAGGTTACCGTTTTGGAATGGGGGATCTGGCCGGCGATGGACGCTGCGACATGCCAGCCTTTCAATTCCAGCAGGCCAAGAAAGCCGGTGATGGCAGCCGCGGCAAACACCCGCACGCCCAGCAGGACCAGCACAATGAGCAGGCAGACACCGGCAATCCCGGTGGAAAATTCGTCGAGACCAAGGATCATGAGGTGCTTGCTCCCTTGACCTCTTCTTCAGCCTGCTGCTCGACGGTTTTCAGGACTGGCACGGCAACCGGGGTACGTGCAGGGTTTACGGTCAGCCGGATATATCCGAGCAACTGAATTGTGAGCCTGATCAGCAACACGCTCAACATGACCGGCACCAGTAACTTGGCCGGCCAGGTGGGCAATTCGATATCGATGGTTGAATCACCGAAGCTCCAGGAGCGCAGGAAGTGGCTGTAGGAGTAGGGGATCAGCACGGCGACGATAATCATCTGGACAGCAACGCCGATGGTTTCAGCCGCCCACAGTGCTGCCCCTTTGAGATACCCGACAAGAATCTCCATGCGCACATGGCCGCCCAGCCGTTGAACCTGGGAAATCGACAGCAGCGCAAAGGCAATCATGGTGGCTTCGACAATGTCGATGTAACCGAAGATGGGATTGCGGAACACGGTGCGCAGGATGATCTGCAGCATGCCCAGGAACATCAGCCCGAAGATCAGTAACCC
>JBPCVV010000107.1:0-6078 GCA_051010195.1 Anderseniella sp.
GATTTCATTGTTACTTGATCTGGCTGCCGTCAAAACCAATACGGCATGCAAACAGGGCCACAGCTTCAGGAGGTGATTCTCAATGACGCAACTTGTGTGCTACGTCACGAGGATATCTGCTGCCTGCCAGCATAGGTAAGGACGTTGCGACAGCTTGCGAATAGTGCGCACGTACTGGATGGGCCGTTTTGATCATGGGCGCGACACTAGAGCCAATCTGGTTTAGATACACTCCAAAAACAGCGCCTTGGTGTTTTCCGGTGTCATCTTCACCGGGTTGCCGCCGACGCTGGGGTCTTGCAGTGCCATGGCGGTCAACTCATCGATGCGATCGCTGCCGACGCCCAAGTCACCCAGTCGGGTCGGGATGCCCAGTTCCGCATTAAGGTTTTCAACAAACGCCAGGAACCCGTCAAAGCCGCCCTTGATGCCCATATAGGCGGCAGCCGCCTCGATCCGGTCCTCTATTTCCGGCCGGTTGAACAGCAGCACGGCTGGAATGCACACCGCATTGGTGGTACCGTGGTGGGTATTGTAGACAGCGCCAATAGGGTGTGACAGCGCGTGAACCGCACCGAGACCCTTCTGGAACGCGGTGGCACCCATACAGGCGGCAGCCATCATGTGGGCGCGGGCTTCCATGTCCTTTCCATCGGCATAAGCACGCGGCAGGTATTGCTTGACGAGCGCCATGCCTTCCAGTGCCATGCCCTGGCTCATGGGATGGAAATGCGGGCTTGAATAGGCTTCCAGGCAGTGGGCAAACGCATCCATGCCGGTGCCGGCGGTAATCGCCGGTGGCATGCCGACCGTCAGTTCGGGATCACAGATCACCACCGCCGGCAGAACCTTGGGATGGAAGATGATCTTCTTCACGTGGGTTTCGGAATTGGTGATGACGCTGGCACGGCCCACTTCCGATCCGGTGCCGGCGGTTGTCGGTACGGCAATAATGGGCGCAATGGCATCTGCGTCGGCCCGCGTCCACCAGTCGCCGACATCCTCAAAATCCCAGACCGGCCGGGTCTGACCAGCCATGAAGGCGACCATCTTGCCCAGATCCAGGCCGGAACCGCCGCCAAAGGCGACCACGCCGTCATGACCGCCATCGCGGAATACCTTCAGGCCTGCCTCGAGGTTGATCTCGTTGGGGTTGGGATCGACTTCGGCAAAGATAGCGCGGCCCAGGCCGGCGGCGTCCATAAGATCGAGGGTCCCAGTGGTGATCGGCAGGTCGCGCAGGCCCCGGTCGGTAACCAGCAGCGGCTTGCTTATGCCAGCCTGGGCACAAGCCTCGCCGATCTCAGCAATACGGCCGTTGCCAAAACGGATTGCGGTCGGATAGGACCAGTTTGCAGTCAGGTTCATGTGAGTGCCTTCTTGAGATGATATGATTTGGGCCTGGTGAGATTGCGGTATCCTATGACGGACAGGGCGCCACCGCGGCCGGTGTCCTTGCAGCCGGTCCAGCACAGCGCCGGATCCAGGTAATCGCAGCGGTTCATGAACACGGTACCTGTCTCAATCTGGCGGCCGATGCGCGCCGCGCGGTCGGCATCCGCCGTCCATAGCGACGCTGTAAGACCAAAGTCGCTGTCGTTCATCAAACCGATTGCCTCGGTGTCATCGGTTACCTTCATGATGCCGACGACCGGGCCAAAGCTCTCCTCGCGCATGACGCGCATGTCGTGGGTCACATTTGTGAGGATCTGCGGGGCCAGATAAGTGCCGCCGTCATCGGCGAATGTCGAGGTATCGATATTGGCCTTCGCCCCTTTGCCGACGGCCTCGGCAATCTGGCTGCGCACCAGGTCGGCAAAGCGCACATTGGCCATCGGACCCAATGTCGTTTCCTGCTCGAGCGGATTGCCCAGCTTATAGCCGGAGACGATTGATACGGCTTTTTCCACGAACGCGTCATGGAGCTTGTCGGTGACGTAGATGCGTTCGATGCCGCAACAGCACTGGCCGGAATTGAACATCGCGCCATCGATCAGTGTGTCAACGGCCGCATCAAGGTCGGCGTCTTCCATCACATAGCCGGGGTCCTTGCCGCCGAGCTCCAGTCCGAGCGCGGTGAAGGTCCCCGCCGCGGCCGTTTCCATGGTCTTGCCGCCGCCGACCGAGCCCGTGAAATTCACGAAACCGAATGACCTGGCCGCGATCAGCCGGGAGGTGGTTTCATGATCGAGAAAAATGTTCTGGAACACGTCTTCCGGCACGCCGGCCCCGGTGAAAGCAGCCACCATCCGTTCTCCGGCCAACAGGGTTTGCGTGGCGTGCTTCAGGATAACCGCATTGCCGGCAATCAGCGCCGGGGCAACCGTGTTGATGGCGGTCAGGTAGGGATAGTTCCACGGTGCAATGACCAGCACCAGTCCGTGCGGTTCATGCTCGATGCGCCGTTCAAAATTGCCTGAGTCTTCAATCACGATAGGTTTCAGGGCGTCTTGTGCAATGTCGGCCATATAGGAGGCGCGCTCGTCAACGCCGCCGAACTCGCCGCCATAGCGCACCGGCCGGCCCATCATGTGGGCAATCTCCGGCACAACCTCGTTGTTCATTTCACCCAACCGGGCAAGGCCCTTGCGAACCAAGGCAATGCGCTCATCCAGCGGCCGCGCAGCCCATGACTTCTGCGCCTTGCGCGCCCGCTCAATCATGGTTTGCGCCTGCGCCATGGTCACAACCGGGCGCTCGGCGAACACCGACCCGTCAATCGGGGAAATACATTTCAGCGTGCTCATTTTTTTCGTTACGACCTTTCAAATCCGCGGGCGATTTCCCAATCGGTTACCCGGCGGTCATATTCGAACTGCTCCCACTCGGCAGCGTGGACGTAGTGGTCCACCACATCATCGCCCATGGCGGCGCGCAGCATTTTGGATTTCTTCAGCGCCACGGCGGCATCCCGCAAGGTGGCGGGGATTTCGCGGGCCCGCTTGGCCGCATAGGCATCGCCCTTGAACTCAGGTTCCAGCTCCATCTTGTTTTCGATACCGGAAATGCCGGCGGCGATCTGGGCGGCGAAGGCCAGGTACGGATTGAGGTCGGAGCCACCGACCCGGCACTCCACGCGGACCGCCTTGCCATTGCCGCAGATGCGGTATCCGGCCGTGCGGTTGTCCAGCGACCAGATGGCCTTTGTCGGCGCAAAGGTGCCGGCCTGGAAGCGCTTGTAGGAATTGATGTTCGGCGCCAGGAAAAATGTGAACTCCGAGGCATGTGCCAGAAGGCCTGCCAGGTACTGCCGCATCATCTCAGACATGCCGTACTCTCCATCGGGATCATGGAAGCGGGCTTGCTGGCCATCTTTCGACCACAACGACTGGTGCACGTGCGATGACGAGCCGGCGGCTTCATAATCCCACTTGGCCATGAAGGTTGCCGCCCGGCCCTGTGCCCAGGCGATTTCCTTGACACCGTTCTTGGTGATGACATGGTTGTCCGCCGCGGTCAGGGCGTCGGCGTACTTGACGTTGATCTCCTCCTGTCCGGCCCAGGCTTCGCCCTTGGAGCACTCGACGGGAATGCCGGCACCGTAAAGCCCGTTGCGCACGGCCCGCATGACGTCTTCTTCCTTGGTGGTCTGGAAGAGATGATAATCTTCGTTATAGGGACTGATCAGGGTGAGGTCGCGGTAACCCTGGTCGTGGGCATCCTCAAAACTCTCCTCAAACAGATAGAACTCCAGTTCCGATGCCATCATGGCCGACAGACCCATGGCGTTAAGGCGCGAGATCTGCTTTTTCAGGATGGCGCGCGGTGAAACCGGCACGTCCTCATGACCGTGATGATCCAGCACATCGCACAACACCATGGCAACACCGTCCTGCCACGGCAGCAGGCGCAGCGTCGCCAGGTCCGGCTTCATCATGTAGTCGCCATAGCCCTTTTCCCAGCTGGCGGACTTGTAGCCCGGCACCGGTTCCATCTCCATGTCGACGGTCATGAGATAGTTGCAGCTGTGGGTTTCGTTTACGGCAGAGTCAAGAAAGTGCTGCGCATGAAAACGCTTGCCCATCAGCCTGCCCTGCATATCGACCTGGGCCATGATGACCGTGTCGATTTCGCCTGCCTCAACGGCTTTCGTCAGGTCGGCAATTGTCAGTAATCCCGGCATTCATTCCTCCGCGCGGATATCAGGAACAACCACACGCCGGCCCCATGTCCGAATGGGGCCGGCATGCAATCAGCGTGAGACGATCAGCCGTAACGGTAGGGCCGTCCAGCCTTGGTCATGTCGGCATTGTATTTCTTGAAGATGTCGACGACCTTCTTCTTGGTCTCCGATTCAGCGGCGATCTCGTCCCAGAACTTGACCGCGGCATCCTCGACCTGTTGCCACTCGGCATCAGGAATGGAGGTCAGCTTCATCTTGGTGCCGCCGACACGCAGCGAAGCCTCGCCACCCCAATACCACCACTGACGGTAGTAATGGCTCTGGTCCATGGTCAGCTTGAGCAGTTCCTTCAGATGATCGGGCAGCTCATTGTAGCGGTCCATGTTGGCAAAGAACGACCCTGCCCAGGCACCGGAGATGTTGTTGGTCAGGAAGTAGTCGGTGACGTCGGCCCAGCCCACGGTGTAATCCTCGGTGATGCCCGACCAGGCGATACCGTCGAGCTCGCCGGTCTGTACGGCAACCTCGATGTCCTCCCACGGCAGTGTTACCGGGATCACGCCGAACTGCGCCAGGAAGCGGCCGGCGGTCGGGAAGGTGAACACCTTCTTGCCCTTGAGATCGGCCAGCGAGTTGATCGGCTCCTTGGTGGCGAAATGGCACGGGTCCCAGGCACCTGCGGACAGGTGCTTGACACCAACCTTGGAGTATTCCGCATCCCAGATTTCGTTCAGGCCATACTGGTTGAACAGCACCGGCACATCCAGCGAATAGCGGCTGGCGAACGGGAAGTAGCCGCCGAACACGGTGACCTCGGTCGGTGATGCCATGGAATCATCATCAGATTGTACGGCGTCGATTGTGCCCTTCTGCATGGCGCGGAACAGCTCTCCGGTCGGCACCAACTGGTCGGCAAAGAACAACTCTATTTCCATTTCATCACGCGCGACCTTGTTAAAGCTGTCAATGGCCGGCTTGATGACATGTTCGGCCAGTGCAGGCCCGGCATAGGTCTGCATGCGCCACTTGATCTTTGACTGGGCATGCACGGCAGGTGCGGCAAGCGTCGCGGCACCGGCAACACCGGCTCCCTGAATAAATTTACGTCTTGTCGTCATATCACAAACCTCCACTTTTGGTTTTCAGTTACTCTTTTCACTCTTCACTTCATTTCAGGGTCAGGACCCTGGTTTCGCTGGTCTGTTCCACCTCACGAACACATCCCCCTATTCCCCCCAACTCAAACACATCACTTGCCATAGACATAATTCGGCAGCCACAGCGCGATCTGCGGAAACACCATGACCAGTATCAGGGCCACGATCATCACGCCGACAAACGGGATGATGGACCTGTAGATGTCGGTCAGCCCGATTTCCGGCGGCGCCATGGCGCGCATCAGGAACAGGTTATAGCCGAACGGCGGTGTCATATAGGCGATCTGGGTGGTGATGGTGTACAGCACGCCATACCAGACCAGGTCGAAACCCAGTGCCCCGACCAGCGGCACGTACAGCGGCGCCACGATCACCAGCATGGCGGTGTCGTCCAGGAATGTGCCCATCAGGATGAACGACAGTTGCATCAGGATCAGGATCATCCAGGGTTCCAGGCCGAGTTGCTCGGTGAACAGGCTGTCGATGGCCTTGACTGCGCCGAGGCCGTCGAACACGGCACCAAATCCCAATGCTGCCAGTATGATCCACATGAACATGCACGAAATCCCCAGCGTCTGGCGCACCGAGACCTCAAACACCTCTCTGGTCATGCGGCGCTTGAGGACGGCAGCCACAAAGGCCGTCATGGCACCTATTGCCGAGCTTTCGACAAGGCTGGTCCAGCCATTGACGAACGGCACCATCATGGCGGCGAAAATACCGAGCGGCAGCAGGCCGGCGCGTAAGAGTTTCAGTTTCTCGTTCATCGGCATGGCGCGCTCTTCCGGCGGCAGCGCG
>JBPCVV010000108.1:0-10245 GCA_051010195.1 Anderseniella sp.
TCCAAGATCGGCAGAACACCGTCCGGCAACAGGGACAATCAGCGCGACAACGGCCCTGCCCAGCCCAACGACGACTTCGAGGAATTTGCTGAAATCTAACGCGATTTCTCGGTCAGCCTGGTGAGGCATACCTGCCGCGAGTTTCCCGGGTCTTTGAAGATCAGGCAGACGCCACGGAAGCAATCGCACCGCAAATCAACGGCCGGAAATTCCGGATCGGCGTCTGCTCCAAAACTCTGGCGGTGCTGCCGGCAAACTGGCCCAATCACAGCCTCAACCTGAAACCATGTGTGCGGGACGCGATCCGCACGGACGATGTGGAATTGGTCAGAAACAATCAAACAGATTGCCTCATCCGACCTGTCGGACTGCCTGCAGCCCAGGGCTACCCTGCAAGACTTGCGAACCCATGCCAGACTGCAGTCATGATCACGATCACGGTCGCCGCGCCACCATATCGATCTCGACCAGCGCACCAACCGCCAGCCCTGTTACGCCGATGCAGGTCCTGGCCGGCAGCTTGCCTTTCGCGAAATACCCCAGGTAGGTCTCGTTCATGACAGCATAATCCCGCTCAAAATCGGTAATAAAAACACGTACTTGCGCAATATTTTCAAGCCCCAGCTCCATACCCTCCAGCACAATGATCAGGTTATCCATAACCCGGCTGGTCTGGGCCTCGATGCCTTCGGGCAGCGGGTCATCCGGAGCTCCTGGTTTGGTAGGCATCTGCCCGGTCAGAAACACCCAGCCATCGATTTCGCAGGCATGGGAGAACGGTGCGACCGGCTGTGGTGCAGCCTCGATCATGTGAAACGACGGCAGTGGCATCTGGTTTTCTCCTTGAGTTTTGCCAGGGAAAATTCTTCCCGGATCTGTAATGGGTTGAGACCCTATTGCCTTCACCGGGCAGTGGACAATACGGGATATCAGGTCACGCTGCCGTGTTGCTCTTGCAGACCCAGACTGCCCTCCGCATTTACTGCCAATTAACCATAAACGTGCACCCTTCCACCTCACTTCAAGTTAGTTAGGCAGCAGCGATAGTAATCGGGACACTCATGGGCAAATTCGCAAACAGAATTATTGCCAGCACGGCAATCCTTGCGACTCTGGCGGCAGGTACTGCAACCGCACAGGATCGCTTCAATGAAATCGGACTCATAGTCGGTGGCGTGAGCGAAAGCTGGTACGGTGTCCAGATCATAGATGGCGGTGGGACCGGCGATGACACAGTGTTCGCATCCGGTCAAAATGCCCGGCTGAACCTGCCACTTGGCGGCAACCTGTCGTTGCAAAGTGATGTCGATGTGGAGTGGAATGACCGCGCGTTTAACGACAACGCCGTGTCCGGCCAGCGCTGGGGCTTCCAGGGTACCGCTCACCTCAACTGGCGTGACCCGTCACAGGGCCTGTTCGGCGTGTTCGGTGGCGTGGCAGCTTCAAGTCATAATGACATCTTACCTGCGTTCAGAACCAATCTGCGCTTCGTTGGCGGAGAAGCCCAGCTCTACGTGGACGACCTGACCCTCTATGGTCAGGGAGCATTCGTCGACCAGCAGGGCAACCTTAGCGGGAATGGCTTCTTTGCCCGCGGTGTCGGGCGCTGGTTCGTGGGCGTGGACACCCGGGTCCAGGTTGAAGGGCTGTACTCGAACCTGAGGTTCGAGGACGGCGCATCGGCAGACTATGATGTCTACCAGTGGGGTGCCCGCTTCGATACGCTTTGGGAAGAAGTACCGTTGGTGGGCAGCATGCCGTGGTTTCTCGCCTATCGCGGCACGTACCGCGATGGTTGCCTGGGCAACGAGTTCGCCAACGCCTCCGATAATGACACTATGGACCACACTGTCATTGCCGGCCTGAGTTACAACTGGGGTGCCCCGTCAAAGATGGATCAGGATCGCCGCGGCGCGACACTGGACACCCCAAACGTAGCTTCGCTAGCCCCCTGTTACAATGGCACGCCCTGACCAGTCTGCCGCCGGTCATACCTTAAAACATGCATCGCTGGCCAAGCTTTGCTACCTGTGGCCAACGACGATCTCCGCCATGGCTGCGAGAAACTGCGAGACTTCGGCCTCGCTGTTATAGTGGCACAGCGATACCCGGACGCATGACGACAACCCCAAAGGCGTCAGGATATTGCCTGAATAGTGGTCGGCTTTCCTGACATGGGTGCGAATGCCCTGCTTGTTCAGCTCGGCGACGAGGTCTTGTGCGTCAACACCAGCCACGCTCAAGGAGACGAGGCCTTCGCGGGCCGGATTGTCTACGCCGCCTATGACCGTCACACCCGGCATTTCAGCCAGGCCTTTGAGATTGCCGGTACCGTAGAGGATGGCATCGGTCAGGGATTTCTCGTGATCATGAATTGCTGCGGCAGCTGCCTCGATGCGTGCCCGCGGCTCCTCGCTGCCGATAAACTGTCCACCAAGCCAGGTGAAGTAATCCACCACATCTGAAAACGTCGCATAGGCGCCGGTATCGCGTGTCCCCAGCTCCCAGTTCTCCGCCGGCCCGTCGATCAACCCCTCACGCGGCACCTCTGTCAGCCGGTCCGATGCCCACGCAACTCCGTATCCGTGACGTGAAAACACCTTGTAGGGCGACACAACATAACCATCCACATCGCAAGCCTCGATGTCGATATGGCCGTGGCTGGCGTGCTGAATGCCGTCGACAATGATGAAACAGTCAGGCGCTACGGCCCGGATGGCCGAAGAGACAGCCGCAACATCGACCGACATGCCGGTGACCGGGGATGTATGCAATATGGTGGCAACCTGGACATCACGTGTCATATGTTCGGCATAGTCGTCTGCCGTGACCGTTCCGGTTGCATTATCATGCGGAACGGCCACATAGCGTTTGCCGGTCACATCGGCCCACTTCGTCGCCGCACTGCGCGATGCCGGGTGTTCCAGCGTGGACCCGAGCACACAGCCGCCCTGCTCTGCCCCCACAATAGCCGTGCGGATGAGACGGAACAAAAGCTCAGTGCCGCTTTCGCCAACAAAAAACTGTCCATCCGGTGCATTGAACATAATCCGCATCTTCGCCTTGGAAGCGCTAATGATATCAACAAGTTGATGCGATGCCGGGTTGTCGCGGCCCTGGTTGTCCGGGATCGCGGCAAACCTGGCAGATGTATCGACCACGGATTTCAGTGTGAGGGCGCCTCCGGCATTTTCAAAAAACACCCTGGGTCCCTGAAACGGACAGGTGTCCACATGGGCAAAGCGGTCCCGCACCTGGTCCAGAAGACCTGTTTTCTGGGTAATCATGTTCTGTCTCCGTGAAATAACCGCCCTCAACCGGGCATGGCGATCTGGCTAACCCCGTTCGCGCATCAACCGCGCCTTGTCGCGCTGCCAGTCGCGCTTCTTTTCAGCCTGCCGCTTGTCGTGCACTTTCTTGCCCTTGGCCAGCGCGATTTCCAGTTTCACCCTGCCGCGTTCATTAAAATAAATCTTCAGTGGCACGATGGTCAGCCCTTCCCGGTCAACCCCCTGGCCAAGCCGCGCAATCTCGCGGGCATGGGCCAGCAGCTTGCGGATACGGCGCGGTTCGTGATTGAAGCGATTGCCCTGGTTGTACTCGGGGATGTGGGCATTGACCCACCACAGTTCGCCATCCTTAACCTGGACATAGCTTTCGCCAATAGTTGCCTTGGATGCACGCAGCGATTTGACCTCGGTGCCGGTCAGCATGACACCGACCTCAAGCTTGTCCATGAGTTCGAAGTCAAACCGGGCGCGCCGGTTGTCAGCTATGACAGGACTGCCTGAACGCCGTTTTGCGCCACCACTTTTGGAAGACATGTTTCGGCACCCGTTCCCGCGGTCAGTTCAGCAGGCCCGCATGAACCATGGCAGCCTTGACTTGCTGACGCGCACCCTCGGTCGCCGGCATGATCGGCAGCCGGGCCTCTTCAAGTGCATGGCCCAACAGGCTCACCGCGTATTTGACCGGCGACGGGCTGGTCTCGCAAAACAACGCCGAGTGCAGCGGCATTAGGCGGTCCTGGATGGTCAGCGCCTTGGTGTAATCACCGGCAAGTGTTGCTTCCTGGAACTCCGCGCACAATCGCGGCGCTACATTCGCCGTGACGGAGATGCATCCCGTGCCGCCATGAGCATTGAACGCCAGTGCAGTTCCGTCCTCGCCTGACAGCTGTATGAATTTTTCGCCTGACGCCAGGCGCTGCAGTGATGGCCGTGCCAGATCTGCCGTTGCGTCCTTGGTGCCGATGACATTGGCGAAGTCCCTGGCAAGGCGCGCCAGTGTCTCCACGGAGATTTCAGCCACCGTGCGTCCGGGCACATTGTAGACAAACACCGGCAGGTCCGGAACAGCCCTGGCCACGGCAGCAAAGTGCTCGTACAGCCCTTCCTGGGTCGGCTTGTTGTAGTAAGGCACAACGGAAAGCGCAGCATCGGCGCCCGCCTGGCTGGCATGCACGGCAAAATCAACGGCTTCAGCGGTTGAGTTTGACCCGGTACCGGCTATCACCGGAATGCGGCCGGCAGTCGTTTCGACGGCAATCTCGACAACACGCTTGTGCTCATCATGGCTCAATGTTGGCGATTCACCGGTAGTGCCGACCGGCACAATTCCGTGGGTTCCTTCTGCAATATGCCACTCGATGAGTTTGCGAAATGCGGCTTCATCCACTTTGCCGTCCTTGAACGGTGTAATCAGTGCGGGAAAAGAGCCGTGAAAACGTGCGTCCATTTCGAAACCTCAACAATTCGTAAACTTTACTGCGTTACACACTGCGGACATCGGTACACGCACATTAACCAGCGTGGGCCAACGCCCCTGTCGTGAGCGCGGCACCATAGACCCGCTTCTGCGGTGCGGCAACCGAAAGGTTGATTTGGCGCTGGTTCCGCAAAAAACGGCCACATCGCAGCCTCAATCTATGGTTAGTCGTGATGACGCCAAGTAAGAGTGCGCTGCTAATAAGCAGGATGAGCAATGTTAGTTGGTAATGCAGGCAGGTATGCAGGCTCATGTGGCGCTAACCTGTACACAACAGTCAGAAACATGATCGCAGATGGTTTTGATCGAAAACTATGCTGCCAGACTGCAGAATCAATGTATTTGGGTCCGGTTTCAAGGCGGCGGTGCGAGGACGGCATGAACAAGACGGAAACAGGGTTTTCAACGCTCAGGCGGGCGGCGCTGGCTGGTGTACTCGGCCTGGCGATTACCGGCAGTGTTGCAGTTGACGCGCAAGCCCGCTCGTCAGGTGTCTCGGATGCGTCCGGCATCCAGGAGCTATTGGCCGCAAGCAATACGCGCTCACCGGCGCGCAATGACGCCATATCCGTCAAAGCACTGAAAGCTGCGGTCAAAAAAGACTGGCGCAGGGCTTTTGATCTTGCTTCCAAATCGCAGGATCAGGCGACACTGAAAGCCGTTGAATGGCTCTACATTCGCAAAAACCCAACCGACGCTGGCGCTGACCGGATCATGAATTTCGTGATTGCCAACCCGGACTGGCCGGCAACCAAACCGCTGACACGGATGGCACAGGCCATACTGGCGCGAAAGACCACGCCGGTCGATGCGGTTGCGCGCCATTACAACCGTTTTTCACCGATTTCCCCGCAGGGACATGTGGCCTACGCAAGGCTGGCACTGGCTCGCGGGGACAAGGCAACAGCCACAAAATCCATCAGGAAAGCGTGGGCAAACCCGAAGCTGGCAGCTCATCTTGAGAAACAGATAGCGAGTGATTTCAAATACTTACTTACCACCTCCGATCATAAGGCGCGGATGTGGGCCCTGGTCATGGCCCAGGAAACAAACGCTGCCATCCGTGCAGCACGTTTTGTCTCCAAGGCCCATGCCAGTGCGGCAAGGACAGCCCAGGCGCTGATCCGGCGCAAGAAGACCGGACCGGCGCACTACAAGAAATTGCCGGCCAAATTCCGCAATCATCCGCCGATGATCTACGCCTATGCCCGCTGGATGCGCCGAAAGGGCAAATATACGGCTGCCTACAACATCCTGAAACGCGCGCCTGCGTCCCACAAGGCGCAGGTCAATCCCGCGCAGTGGTTCGTTGAGAAGCGCCTGGCCGCGCGTCATTTGGCCGGCCCCAAATACAAGAAATACTGGCCGGGCATCTACAAGATGATGGCCGCACATGGCTATTCGTCCGGCAAGCAGTTCATCGAGGGAGAATTCCTGGCCGGCTGGTACGCGCTACGCAAACTGTCCAACCCCGGCAAGGCGGCCGTTCATTTCAAGCGCATCACGGAAGCTGCGACCACTCGTACGGACGGTTCCAGAGGCTGGTACTGGCTGGGCCGCGCCCGGGCAGCAAAGGGCGAAAACGGCCGGGCTGAAGAAGCCTATCGCATGGCCGCCGCCTCGCCGACGCTGTTCTACAGCCAGCTGGCACTCGGAAAACTCGGTCACGGCAAAAAACCACTCAACATAGTCACCGGCAAGGCAACCGCGGGCGCCAGCAAAAGCGTTCGGTCGGTCGAGATTTTCCGCGCTGCTCATCTGCTGGCCCGTGCCGGCGGAAAGAACCAGATCCTGCCTTTCCTGTTTCCGATTGCGCGGGCCATCAAGTCACGAGATGAAGCTGCCGCTGCCATTGATCACATTCATTCCCATGCCGGACACTTTTGGGCCTTAAGACTGGCCAAGGCTTTCGGCAGCCTGGGGCTTGACGTGGACAATTGGGCCTATCCCGTCAATGCCATGCCGGGCTGGAAGACCCTGAACAGCAAGGTCGAGCGCTCCGTCATTTTGGGCCTGTCACGTCAGGAGAGTGAATTCAATGCGGTGGCGGGCAGTCATGCCGGTGCGAGAGGGCTCATGCAGATCATGCCGGGAACGGGCCGCCTGATTGCCAAACAGTACAAGCTGCGCGGTTACAAGACTGACCATTTGACATCAAAGCCTGCCCTCAACGTTGCAATGGGCGAGGCTTACCTGGGTGACCTCATCAGGGAATTCAAAGGCTCCTACATCATGGGATTTGCCAGCTACAATGCGGGCCCAGGAAACACCATCAAGTGGCTGAAGGCGTATGGCGATCCGCGCAAGGGCCAGATTGATGCCATCGACTGGATTGAATCCATCCCGATTACCGAAACCCGGAAGTATGTGCAGAAGGTGATGCAGAATGTGCATGTGTATCGCACCCGGCTAGGTCACCGGAAACATACCATGCTTCGCGATATCAACCGTGGTGGCCGGGGCGGACGCGCGAGTGCCAACACCTCGTCTGCATCAGGTTGCGGGGAAGCCAAGAAAACAATCGCCTCACTGATTTCAGGGTGCTGACTGATTAATTTGACAATCGCGCAGTGGCGTTACGACCAGCGCCCAAACACCGTTAAGTGTTTGAAACTAGATTATTTGTTTTTCTTTATCGGCTTCGCTGCTGGCTTTTTGCGCGTCGGCTTTGCTTTTGCTGAACCGTAGAACTTGCTGAACTGCTCCATGTCATCGGCTGCCAACAACTTGGCCTGGGCAATCCACTCGTCGCGCTCGATACGGCCCTTGTAGCGCAGGTGTTCGTCTACCCAGTCAACCTGGTCCTTGCCCCACGCGGCAATCTGGTCAAAGTGGAAATATCCCAGGCCGTGGAGCGTTTTTTCCAGCTTCGGACCCACACCTGAGATCATCTGCAGCTTGTCAGGTTTGCCGTCGCGCGCGGCCGGCAGCCCTTTCGGACGCACCGGCTTGCCGGTCAAAACGGGTGCAGCAGCGGTTTTGGCGGCCGGTTCGGCCACAGCAGGTTTCGGTTCGGGCGCCGGTTTCGCCACGGAAGCCGGTACAGGCTTGGAATCGGGCTTGGTTTCGGGAACAGCTGCAGCAACCGTTTCTGTTTTACTGCCGCTGGCCTCGGCAGGTGTTGTCGTTGCCGGCGCATGATCCGCGGCGAACATTGTTCGGAACAGGCACCCCAGAAAGCAACCGATCAAAAACGCGAGCAACATCAAGAGCAGTAATTCAAGTGTGAGATGCGGCATTGTCCAATTCCCTTTGAGTCTGTCGCTCTGTAGTGAAATGAATTTCGGCTGGATCAAACAAGTCCAGATAATTCGATGTTGCCGGTGCTTTAGTGAGCATTTGCACTACGACATGTCGCCCAGCCAACAATAAGCCCAACTACCAACGCGGCTGCCAACCAGTGCCAGTTGTGACTGGCGACGATCATTGCGTCGTTGAAATTCCAGGCATTCATTGGTTAGTTCCCTCAGTTTTGGACCTTGAATTCCGTGCGCCGGTTGGCCGCCCGGCCTCGTCTGGTCCTGTTGTCTGCAATCGGCTGGCTTTCACCATAGCCAACCGCGGATATATTGTCTGTAGTCGCGCCCCGGGCCTGCAGCGCATCACGCACTGCTTTTGCCCGCCGTTCACTCAGCGCCTGGTTGTATTCTCCAGGGCCCTGCCAGTCCGTATGGCCGCCAATTTCGATTTTCATGTCCCCGCACTGTTTGACAACTTCGGTCAGGCGGTTCAGCAAACTCACGTTTTTGCCTGTTATCTGCGCTTTTCCAGGAGAAAACTCAATCTGCTGTTCCGCCAGAACACCGTCCAGCAGGCTTTGACACCCACTAGCGGAAACGGTTTCCGAATCTGCTGCCGGTTCGGCAGGCTTTGCCTGTCCCGGTTGCATGATCTCGATTTCGTCCGTTGTCGTGTCCGAGCGTTGATTGCCGGCTTTGTCGGCAACGATGACTTTCACGTCATAGCGGCCTGGCGGCAGGTCTTTCGGCGTGAGGACGGACCAGTTGCCACTGCCATCAGACGAGAGCAGCTCAGACCCACCCATGGCATATGTTTCACCCTGGAACGTTACTGCCATGGTTGCGGCATCGTTTTCCGGATAGGTGCCGTAAAGCAGCGGGCGCGGGTGCTCCGACTTGTAGCTGTTGACGGTCGGAACGGCAGGAGGCGTCGCATCAATCGTCAGTTCGGCCTCGCTGGCATCCACCGCCACAGTACCGTCCGCACTGGTCGCCTTGGCCGAGACGTTGTAGGTGCCGTCGTCCAGGTTTTCGCTGATCCGCAATGTCCAGTTGTTGCCGTCAGTTACCAGACCGTCGCCTGCTCCAGCCAGATATGTTCTGGAAGCCACTGAAATACTTAAGCTTTCGGCTTCCCCGGAAGGCCAGGCGCCGGTAATGACCGGCTTGCGTTGGCGTGTCAGCAGTGTGTTGACGGTCGGCACCGCAGGGGCAGACGTATCGACGACCACCTCGCCAAACCCACGATCGGCCGAACTGTTGCCAGCCTCGTCCGTCACGATGACCACGACATCGTAGGTATTGTCGCTCAGATCTTTGCCCGGTTTCAGGATCCAGTTGCCGCTGCCGTCACTTGTCAGTTCACCATCTTTGCCCAGTTCGTAGGTTTTGCCGGCGATTTCCACCGTCAGCCTGTTGCCATCGCCTTCCGGCCACGTTCCGGTGATCGAAGGGCGCACGGAACGCCCCGACGTCTTGTTGACGGTCGGAGCGGCGGGCGGTGCAATGTCAGTCTGGGCCACGTCTTGCGCTGCGGATTTGGCGGTCTGGCCGGTTGCATTGGCAGATCCGGCGATCGCCATCGCAGCAGGCACGATCACCCATGGCAGCATCCGCACCGGCCTGACATTCTTTGCCATGGAAATCCCTCTCACTAACTGTGTATCTCCGAGTTTGACCCGGATCGACGATGCACGGACAACTCGCGGAGGTGTTTTTGCACGCAGTCACCTGCGGGAATCAATTGCTAAATGCTCAGACTTTGCTCCCTGCCAATGAAATCAGTACTGATTCTCTCTCACAACACTTTAAAACCAGCTATCCACACCGTTTCGTCCACAGAGCGACGCTCGCCTGTGACAAATTCTGGTAGGGGCTGTCAATCGCCATTGCACCGGACAAATCTCTGGAGCAGTACATTGCCGTAGCGTACACAACTTGAAGCTGCTGTAGCGGAATTCAGTTTGAAAAAGTTATAAAAACATCAGTTTTCTGGCGTTTTTGCTACGAAAAACCGCCGTGATGGCGGAACGGCTGGTCAACAACTTCAGGGGGCATTACCGGATGCGACACGGCGGCAAGCCAGTCAGGGCGCAAATTCTCCCTTATTCCCGACTGTGGCAAATATGTCACACTTTTCAAAATAGTGAACCGGAGGTCCATCTGTTGGTTGATTTCTCCACTTTTAGGATGGAAAACAGTATGCGTGTGATTTGGTTTTACACGCCGTCCTCCTTAA